>NZ_NSGI01000005.1:0-316700 GCF_002295155.1 Kocuria sp. WRN011 | reverse complement strand
AGCTGACACCCAACACCCCAGGAAACGGGAAAAACACCCGGAGCATCAGGCCATCAACCAAAAAATACAAATACTTTTCGGTATCAACAAACTAGGCACACTATTGAGTTGACAAACAACAAACCACTCTTCCTGCCCTACGGACCGGAAGTCGGTTGCGATCTGCAAGCCTAGGTGAGATCGGAACGGCGGGTCAAATCCAGGTGAACTCTTGGTTCGCTTCGGATTGTCGCCTTGCGATCTCTTGCTTGCGGGGATTCACCTTACCACATCCGCGGCGTCTTGCAACAGCCTGGAATCGGTGTGGTGTAGCTCTCCTGCCACCGCTTCTCGCTCCCTTATCAGGAAGCTCGCCGCGGCGACTCGGTAGACATTACACACTTGCCGAGGGAACGACAAACCCGCTGCCCGAACCTCTCGGTCCCGGCAGCGGGTTGGGTCGTTTGGCGCTACTTGGTGCCGTTCCCGTTCTTGGTCGCGGGCTTGAAGTACAGCACCGCGAGAGGCGGCACCGTCAGCTCAGCGAAAGCGGGCTTTCCGTTGAAGGCGCCCTCCGTTGCCGTGATCTTCCCGAGGTTGCCGACGCCCGATCCCCCGAAGAGTTCGGAGTCGGTGTTGAGAATTTCGTCCCAGTCGCCGGCCCACGGCATTCCCACGCGGAAATTCTCGTGCGGGTTTCCGGCGAAGTTGGCGATGCACACCAGTGGATTACCCTGGTCGTCCCAACGCGTGAAGGACAGGGTGTTCCGGCCGGCATCGTTCGCGTCGATCCATTCGAAACCGGACGGGTCGTTGTCCCGGACGTAGAGCGCCGGGGTGTCCCGGTAGATCTCGTTGAGGTTCTTCACGAGTTCCTGCACCCCGTGGTGCGGGGGAGTTTCGGACAGCCACCAGTCCAAGCCGTGTTCCTGCGACCATTCGGATTCCTGCGCGTACTCGGTACCCATGAAGATCAATTGCTTACCCGGGTGGGCCCACATGTAGGCCAGGTAGGCACGCACGTTGGCCAGCTGCTGCCAGCGGTCCCCCGGCATCTTGCGCAACAGTGAACCCTTGCCGTACACGACCTCATCGTGCGAAATCGGCAGGATGAAGTTCTCGGAGTACGCGTAGACCATCGAGAACGTGGCCTTGTTGTGGTGGTAGTGGCGGTTAAACGGATCTTCCGCCATGTACTCAAGACTGTCGTGCATCCAGCCCATGTTCCACTTGATACCGAACCCTAAGCCACCGGCTTCGGTCGGCTTGGTGACGCCGGGGAAGGAGGTGGACTCCTCAGCGATCATGACGATGCCGGGGTTACGGCGGTAGGCAGTGGCGTTGGATTCCTGCAGGAATCCAATGGCTTCAAGATTCTCGCGACCACCGTACTTGTTGGGTTCCCATTCGCCGTCGTTACGGGAGTAGTCCAGGTAGAGCATGGACGCCACGGCATCCACGCGCAGACCGTCGATGTGGTACTCCTCGAGCCAGTAATTGGCATTGGCCACCAGGAAGTTACGCACCTCGGAACGGCCGTAATCAAAGATCAGTGTGCCCCAGTCCTTGTGCTCGCCGCGTCGCGGATCCGCGTGTTCGTACAGCGGCTCACCATCGAAGTTCGCCAGCGCCCACTCGTCCTTGGGGAAGTGGCCGGGAACCCAGTCAACGAGCACACCGATACCGGCCTGGTGAAGCTGGTCCACCAGGTATCGGAATTCGTCCGGCGACCCGAATCGCGAAGACGGCGCGTAGTAGGAGGTGACCTGATAGCCCCAGGAACCGCCGAAGGGATGCTCGGCCACCGGCATGAGCTCGACATGGGTGAAGCCCTGCCACGTGAGGTACTCAACCAATTCACGAGCGAGATCCACGTAGTCCAGACCCTTGCGCCACGAACCGATGTGTAGCTCGTACACGCTCATGGGGGCATTGTGCGGATCCGTCTGCGCCCGCTTGGCCATCCACTCGGAATCCTGGAATTCGTAGTTGGATTCGAAGACCCGAGATGCCGTTGACGGAGGAACTTCAGTCCCGAAGGCCATGGGGTCGGCCTTGTCACGCCAGGATCCATCACGGCCCTGAACGCGGAACTTGTAGGTGTCGCCCGAACCCAGGCCCGGAATGAACAGTTCCCAAATGCCGCTGGAACCCAGCGAGCGCATGGCGTGCTCGGAACCGTCCCAGCCGTTGAAGTCACCGATGACGCGCACGGCGCGGGCATTGGGAGCCCACACCGCAAAGCTCACGCCCTGGATGTCACCCATGGCCGAGGGGTAGCGATGAACGTGCGCACCCAGCGCGGTCCACAGTGTCTCGTGTCGGCCCTCACCGATCAGGTGCAGATCCAGTTCGCCCAACGTGGGAGCAAACCGGTACGGGTCATCGAGAACCTGCGGTTCCTGCCCGGTGTAGGTCACTTCAAGCCGGTAATCCGGAATGCGGCCCTTCTCGTGGGTGGGTACGACGCCGGAGAAGATACCTCCCCACTCGTGTTCGAGCGGATACAGACCGTCCACCGTGCGCACCGCGACATCGGTCGCGAACCGACGAAGCGTCCGAACGGTCACCGTGCCGTCCCCGTTCGGATGAGCACCGAGCACGGAGTGCGGGTCGTGGTATCGGCCCTCTGCAACCGCGGCCAGGACCTCTTCGGACACGGGCGCGGGCTTACCCTGCTCGGATTGAGCGGACTCGCGGCCGGTGTTCTGCGATGTCTCCGCAGGCACGGGTTGCTGCTTGCCCGTGGGAGCCGGATCGTTCGTGATATCCGGTGTTCGTTGGGGATCCTGCTCTCGCTCGGTACTCACTACTTCCTCAGTTCTGAAGGTGTCGTTGGAGTTCGGTTGGTCGTTCGTGGTGTCAGTCACGCTACGTGAGCCGACGGCTCGGAGCGAGCGGATGACGGCGTTTGCCGGAACGTCGACCCAGTCCGGCCGATTGCGTTGCTCGTACACGACCTCGTACAGCGCCTTGTCGAGCCACAGTGCCTGGAACAGGACGGATTCGGTGTCGAGGCTCTGGTCGCTGATCTCCCGGTAGCCATCGAGAAATGCCGACGACGCCGCTCGCGTCCATTCCTGCGCGTCACCGGATTCTTCTCGGCCGGCCATGGCACCGGCGTAGTCCAGGGAACGCAGCATACCCACCACGTCACGGAGTGCGACGTCAGGGCGAACGCGTTCCTTGATGGGGCGCAACGGTTCGCCCTCGAAGTCGAGAATCTTGAAGCCGTTGTCTCGGTTGTAGAGCACCTGACCCAGGTGGTAATCACCGTGAATACGCTTTAACGGAGGCAGCTCACGCAGCTCTTCGAGATCGCGCATGACCGTGTCGAGCGCGGACTCGAGTTCGACGAAACGGTCACCACATGCCTCCCAGGCCCACCGCAGACGACCGGAAATGTCCTGCAGGAAAGCATCACGGGCGTCGTGATCGGCGGTGATCGGGTCAAAAGCGGCCATCAGGTCCGCATGGACCCTTGCCGTGGTAGCGCCCAGCTCACGAGCGAGTTCCGTGAAGTCCCCACCACTCTTGGCGCTGTCGACAGCCATCTGCCACGCGTCCTGCGCGTGATCGACGAACTGCGCGGCCACGGCCAGTTGTCCTGCCGTGGTCACCAGACCCTGGCGCCATTGGGCATCGATCCAGCCGGCGGTAGCGGGTACAGCGGATGAGCCCTGTGAGGTCAGTTCCACACCGACTTCGACATCCGGGTTGCGCCCCTCCCCCACCACGCGGAAGAACTTCACGATGACCGCGTCACCGCGCAGTGCAACATCCGAAGCGTTCTCGGAGGTCGGCGGCGTGAGGATCACCGAGGTGTTCGACTGCTCCGACGAGATCACGCGAACCTGATGGGGATTGGAAATCCTGTACTGCGTATTGAGTGCACCGGTGTATTTGCCGTGGAGGCCCATACCGTGCCGCAGTACTCCACCCACACCCAGCTGGGTGTCCATGATGCGCAGCACGGCGTCCAGGAACGGGGCGTCACCCACGGCGTCGTAGAGGTAGAACCTGCTCGCGTGGTCCACGTCCATGTCGAAACTCGGCGAGGTTCGGGCCCCGCGACTCGATTCTTCGGCACCCGGCTCGGAGTTCTTCGCCGCGTCATTTATCTGTGCATCGGTCGGCAAGCTGGCCTGCTCCGCGGACTCCCCCGAGCGGCGTCGTTCCCAGAACGAACCCGCCTGCTGGACCGCGCGCCGCAGGAACGAGGCAGACGCGTCCACGCCCGCCACGATCTGCTCGGGCAACGCCCGATTGGGACCGACACCCTGGTAGGAACCGATCAGGTGACGCTCGTACTCCGCAAGCGGTTCGGTAGTGCGAACCACCGGGACGTTCAGCAACTCGGTGCGATCGCCCACGGTGGCCTGAACCAGGTACACGATGCGATCGCGCACGACCGAATTCGGTTCCTCCGGATCGAGATCCAACTGCACACGACCCGCGACATTGACCTTGATCTCCTGGGCCTCGGCGGTGAACGGGAACCAACGTTGCCGCGGCAGCCAGTCACGCAACCGGTCCAGAACCTGTTGATCCGTCATTCTGTGTTCCCCGCTTCCCTCAAATACGTGTTCGTGGAGTGCCTCGCTGATCAGTCGTTGCGCGCGGGCTTGATGATGGGCATCGCAATGGTCTCCGGGTGGGCGCCGTCCGCAGTGGGCGCACTGCGCAAGCGCAACCAGAAGAAGTCCTGCGAACCCAGGGTGATGCGGTAGCGCCCGGAGTTATCGAACTCGCCGAAGGGTTCCCCGCCGAAGAGCTCTCGAGTGCCACGCCCCGCGTACTCGGGCAGCGTGAGAGAACAGCTGGCCGGGACATGGGACAGGTTGAAGATGCACAGCAGGGTCTCGCCGTGCTCGTCATCCGCATCGCGAGGATCCAGGCGGCGCTGGAAAGCGAGCACCGACTCGTGATCGGTGTCCACGTTCACGTAATCGCCCATTCCGAAAGCCGGGTGTGCCTTGCGCACCATGAGCATCTGCCGGATCCAGTGCAACAAGGACGATGAAGACGCCAGCTGGGTCTCCACGTTGGTCTGCGAGTAGTTGTAGACCAGGGACTGGATCACGGGAAGGTACAACTTGCCCGGGTCCGCTGTCGAGAAACCGGCGTTGCGGTCCGGGGTCCACTGCATGGGAGTTCGGGAGGCATCACGGTCGTCCAACCAGATGTTGTCGCCCATGCCGATTTCGTCACCGTAGTAGAGGAAAGGTGACCCCGGCAGGGACAGTAGCAGCGCGTGAGCGAGCTCGAGCTCGGCGCGAGAGTTGTCGAGCAACGGGGCCAAGCGGCGTCGAATACCAATGTTGGCGCGCATACGCGAGTCAGGTGCGTACCAACCGAGCATGGCCTGGCGTTCCTCGCTCGTGACCATTTCCAAAGTCAACTCATCGTGGTTGCGTAGGAACGTGCCCCACTGGGTACCCGAAGGAATCGCCGGGGTGTTCTCCATGGTGGAAACAATGGGCTCGGCCTTCTGATCACGCAGTGCGTAGTAAATACGCGGCATGATCGGGAAGTGGAAGCACATGTGGCACTCCGGCGAGGTCTCGGTACCGAAGTACTCCACGACCTCATGGGGCATCTGGTTGGCCTCCGCGATGATCACACGGCCGGGGTAGAGCTCGTCCACCATGGTGCGCAAGTTGACCAGGAAGTCGTGCGTGCCCGGCAGGTTCTCGCAGTTGGTGCCGTCCTCTTCGATCAGGTACGGGATGGCGTCCGCGCGGAACCCGTCGATCCCCATGTCCAGCCAGAACTTCACCACATCGAAAATGGCCTGAACGACCTTGGGATTCTCGAAATTGAGATCCGGCTGGTGCGAGAAGAAGCGGTGCCAGAAGAACTGCCGACGCACGGGATCGAAGGTCCAGTTGGACTCCTCGGTGTCGACGAAGATGATGCGTGCGTCCTGGTACTTCTCGTCCGTGTCCGACCATACGTAGAAATCGCCGAAGGGGCCCTCGGGGTCTTCGCGGGAGGCCTGGAACCACGGGTGCTGATCCGAAGTGTGGTTCAGTGGCAGGTCGGTGATCACGCGCAAACCGCGGGCATGGGCCTCGGCCACGAGGCGCTTAAAATCGCTCACGGTGCCGAACTCATCGAGCACGGAGTAGTAATCCGAAATATCGTAGCCGCCATCGCGCAGCGGGGACTCGTAGAACGGCGGAATCCACAGACAGTCGATGCCCAGCCACTGCAGATAGTCCAGCTTGTCGATCAGACCGGAGAAATCACCGGAGCCGTCGCCGTTGGCATCCGAGAACGCCCGCACCAGAACTTCGTAGAAGACGGCTTTGCGGAACCAGTCCGGATCGTGTGAAATGCCCGGCGCGTTGAGGTGGAAGGGTGTGCTGGTCATGATCGGTTGCTGTGGCCTCTCAAAGATGACGTGGAAACAATGGTGGCGCGAGGATGACTCGCGCCACCACGGGGATCACTTCACGTTGCGTCGAATGTGCAGGATGTGCGCCGGCTCGATGTAGGGATCCAAACGGACGTAATTGTGGGTGCCCCACTTCCAGCTGTCACCGGAAATCAGGTCATCCACCCAGAACGATCCGTCCTCGTTGAAGTCATGATCACCCAGATTCAGGGAATCCAGGTCCAACCACACCGTTGCTTCGCGCGTGGCGTGCGTATCGGTGTTGATCACCACGATCACGGTGTCCGTGACCTCCTGACCGTCCTGCTCGACGGTCTTGGTCTTGGAGAACGCCACGATCGCGGAATCGGTGGTGGACTGCACGGTGAGGTTCTGCAGGTCACCCAACGCGGGGTGGTCCTTACGGATCTCGTTGAGACGCGTGATGTAGGGCGCCAGCGACTGTCCGCTCTCCACGGCACCCGCGAAATCGCGAGGACGCAGCTCGTACTTCTCGTTGTCCATATACTCTTCGGCACCCGGACGGGCCACGTGCTCGAACAGCTCATATCCCGCATATACGCCCCACAGCGGTGAAGCGGTCGACGCGAGCGCCGCGCGAACCTTGAAAGCTGCCGGTCCGCCGAACTGGAGGTACTCGGTCAGGATGTCCGGGGTGTTCACGAAGAAGTTCGGGCGATACGCGGAAGACGTCTCATGAGAGACCTCCTCCAGGTACTCCTCGATCTCTTCCTTGGTGTTACGCCACGTGAAGTACGAGTAGGACTGCTGGAAACCGGCCTTGGCCAGTCCCTGCATCATGGCCGGGCGGGTGAACGCCTCGGCCAGGAACACGGTGTCCGGGTGCTCCTCGCGCACGCGGGCAATGAGCCACTCCCAGAACCACAGCGGCTTGGTGTGCGGGTTGTCCACGCGGAAGATGTCCACGCCGTGGCTGATCCACAGTTCGACCACGCGCAGCACTTCGTGGGCCAGGCCCTGGGGGTCGTTGTCGAAGTTCAGGGGATAGATGTCCTGGTACTTCTTGGGCGGATTCTCCGCATACGCGATGGTGCCGTCCGCGCGGGTGGTGAACCACTGCGGGTGCTCCTTGACCCACGGGTGGTCCGGGGATGCCTGCAGTGCGAGGTCCAGGGCGACTTCCAGGCCCAGGTCGTGGGCGTGGGCCACGAACGCGTCGAAATCCTCGAAGGTTCCCAGGTCCGGATGAATGGCATCGTGGCCGCCCTCGGGCGAACCGATGGCCCACGGCGACCCCGGGTCCTGCGGACCGGCCTCGAGCGAGTTGTTGGGGCCCTTGCGGTGATCCCGACCGATCGGGTGGATCGGGGGCAGATAAGCAACGTCGAAGCCCATGTCCGCTGCGCGATCCAGCGCCTGAACCGCGGTCCTGAAATTGCCGGAAATCCACTGGCCCGCTTCCGCGTCCCACGTGGCACCCTCCGAACGAGGGAAGAATTCGTACCATGAGCCGCGGCCGGCCGCTTCTCGCTCGACCTCGATGGGGTACCGCTGAGACGAACTCAACAGGTCACGCAGCGGTCGCTCGGTGACGTAGGTCTTGACCTCGTCCGAGGTGCCCGCGGCCAGTCGGTCCTCCACTGACAGGCTCGTGTCGGCCATGCGGGCGGCAGCGTTCTCAAAGGCGCGTGATTCCTCAGCTGAGCGCGAGGATTCCTTGGAAGCCGCTTCAAAGAGCAACTGACCTTCCTTGAACATGAGTTCCACGTCCTGGCCGACACCGATCTTGATCTCGGCCGCGTGCAGCCACGTGTCGTACAGGTCCGACCAGCCCTCGATCGCAAAGCTCCAGCTGCCGACAGAACCGGGGCGGAGCAGCGCGTGGAAGCTGTCAGTGCCGGGTTCACCGGGGGTCATGGTCACGCGCTGGACCTCACGGCCCTGCGGGTCGTACAGGACGGCGCTCGCCCCCAGGGAGTCATGGCCTTCGCGGAATACGGTGGCGGACACCCGAATGTCCTCGCCGGGAATGGCGGTCGCGGGGAAACGCCCGCCCTCGACCACGGGGCTCACATCGGTGATGGGAATACGTCCGTAGACAAGGTCTGCGGAGGGGAATTCCGAAGTGTCTCCGGAGTCCGCTTCGCTTCCCAGTTCTGCGGTGCCGTGCTGTTCCGTGGGTTCACGATCCACCACGTCCTCCTCTTCCATGAGGTCGACTCGGGGCTGTTCGTCCTGCCGTTTCCCGGTTACTCCATCCGAGGAACGGGAGCGCTGAAATGACGGCGAGACGTCCGGTACACCCGAGGCGGGGACCGGCGCGTTCAAGCGGCTTCCTACATCAGGCCGGGCTGACCCGGCCTGGGGCATAGGTTCCTGCGGGTCGTTGGTGCGTGCGTGATGGCCAGTGGGCTGAGGATTCTGCTGCGACACGGATCTAACGTTAGCGACAATCCGCTCGATTCTTAAGGCCGACCATTCTTATGGCGTCATGGGAGTGTCCTAATCGGACTATGAAGTGGCGAGGGCCCGCGTGCCGGTAGGCTCGCACGTGTGAAGGCCATACGTAGATTCACCGTCCGCACTGTCCTGCCAGACTCCATCGCACCCTTGAGCCGGTTGGCCAAGAACCTGCGTTGGTCGTGGCACAAGCCCACCGAAGACCTGTTCGCCCATCTCAACCCGCGTGCCTGGGAAATCGTCCACGGTGACCCCGTGAAGCTTCTGGGTTCCCTCACCCGCGAAGAGATCCAGCAGATCGCCGAAGACCCCCAGACCGTTGAACAGATCAAGACGCTCGACGCCGATCTGACCAGTTACCTGACCCAGCCCCAGTGGTACCAGCGCACACAGACCGACGACGCCCCGGCCGCCATTGCGTATTTCTCCGCCGAGTACGGCATCACCTCTGTGCTGCCCCAGTATTCCGGTGGCCTGGGAATCCTCGCCGGCGACCACCTGAAGACCGCCTCCGACATGGGCATTCCCGTGGTTGGTGTGGGGCTGCTGTACCAGGCCGGTTACTTCAAGCAGTCGCTGTCCCAGGACGGTTGGCAGCAGGAAACCTACCCCGTACTCGATCCCGACGAAATGCCGTTGACCTTGCTGCGTGAGCAGGACGGAACCCCGGCACGGATTTCGCTGCCCCTGCCCAATTCCCGGTCACTGTCAGCACAGATCTGGCGCGCAGACGTGGGCCGTGTCCCGCTGCTGCTGTTGGATTCCAACATTCCCGAGAACGACGAACACGCCCGCAACGTGACCGACCGCCTCTACGGCGGCGGAAGCGATCACCGCCTGCAACAGGAACTACTTCTGGGCATGGGTGGCATTCGTGCCCTGCGCGCGTTCTCCCGCATCACCGGGGCTCCCGCACCCGAAGTCTTCCACTGCAATGAGGGCCACGCCGGTTTCCTGGGGATCGAACGGATCCAGGAATTGATGAACCCGCAGGATGGCTCCGAGCCCATGACCTGGAACGAGGCTCTCACCGCCGTTCGTTCCGCCACGGTGTTCACTACCCACACCCCGGTGCCGGCCGGCATCGATCGCTTCGATCGCGCGCAGGTCGAATACTTCGTCAACGCGGGGTTGACCCCCGCCGTTGCCACGGCGCACATCCTGGAATTGGGTGCCGAGAGCTACGAGGGTGGAGACCCCAGCAAATTCAACATGGCCGTCATGGGACTGCGGCTGGCCCAGCGGGCCAACGGTGTGGCCAAGCTGCACGGTGTAGTCTCCCGCGGCATGTTCCACGGCCTGTGGTCCGGGTTCGACACCGAGGAGGTTCCGATCACCTCGGTCACCAACGGCGTGCACACGCCGTCCTGGATCGACCCGGCCATGCGGGCCATCGCTGTGGACCCGCAGGAGAACGACCAGGACCCGGCCTCGCGCTGGCGTAAGATCTACCAGGCGGACGACAACGACCTGTGGCAGGTTCGCCGCGATCTCCGCGAGCGTTTGGTGCACGATGTCCGACGCCGCTTGCGCGCCTCGTGGAAGAAACGCGGCGCCGCCGATGCCGAGCTAGCGTGGACGGACTCCGTGCTGGACCCGGATGTGCTGACCATTGGTTTCGCACGCCGTGTGCCCACCTACAAGCGCCTGACACTCATGCTGCGTGATCCCGAGCGGCTCAAGAAACTGCTGCTGGATCCGGACAACCCCATTCAGTTGGTTGTGGCGGGTAAATCCCACCCGGCCGATGAAATGGGCAAGCGCATGATTCAGGACCTGGTGCGCTTCACGGATGACCCGGAGGTTCGCCACCGCATCGTGTTCCTGCCCAACTACGACATCGCCATGGCACGTGTGTTGTTCCCGGGATGTGACGTGTGGTTGAACAACCCGTTGCGCCCGCTCGAGGCGTGCGGTACATCCGGCATGAAGGCCGCCATGAACGGTGGACTGAACCTGTCCGTGTTGGACGGCTGGTGGGACGAAATGTATGACGGCCAGAACGGCTGGGCCATTCCCACCGCGGACAACAAAGCCAGCACGGACGAGCGCGATGACATCGAGGCCGCAGCCCTCTACGAGCTGATCGAGAACCACGTGGCACCTCGTTTTTACGGTGAAACAACGGATGACCCCGAGATCACGTCGGAGGAGATTCCCCACCAGTGGCTCGCAATGGTCAAGCACACGTTGGCCACCCTTGGCCCCAACGTGTCGGCCCGCCGCATGCTGACCGATTACGTGCAGAAGTTGTACGTACCGGCCTGCGTCTCCGGTCGTCGTTCGATTGCGGACAACGGCAAGGTGGCGCGTTCCACCTCGCGCTGGATCGAACGCGTTCGTCAGGCGTGGCCGCAGGTACACGTTGAGCATGTGGACGCCGAAGGTGTGCTGCAGGAACCCCAGATCGGTGACGAGCTGACCATCAACGCCTACATCAACCTGGGGTCGTTGAACCCGCAGGATGTCAAGGTGCAGGTCGGTTTCGGCCACGTGTCCGAATCGGATCACATCCACGAGCGCAGCTACGCCTATCTGGATCGGGTGACTGAGCTGGGCAACGGCCGTTTCTTGTTCAGTGGGGCCCTGACGATCGATCGCTCCGGCCCGTTCGGCTATACAGTGCGTGTGCTGCCCTCCAACGAGGAGCTGGCAGGTCCGGCCGAGTTGGGGCTGGTGCGCAACGCTGCTTAGCGCGAGCGCCGTCGACTCACCGCCGACGAGCTGCTGAGAAGACCGCGGGCGCGGCACCCCAACAAGGGTGTCGCGCCCGCGGTTTTTGGCGTCAGCAGTCAGCCGTCAGGCTTCAGGCTTCAGGCTTTAGGCTTTAGGCTTTAGGCGAGCGAGAACATCGCGATGCTCTGCGCCGGGACCCGGCACTCGTCTCCGCCGCTGAACTCTGCGCCCGCTCGTTCGTCGAGCTCGAAGTCCGTGGCCAGCACCAGTTCGTAGGACCCGCGGGTGACCGGGTAGCCCGCGGCGCACGTGGCCGGGGTCGACAGATCCTCGACTCCGGGCAGCGTCACGATGACCGGATCATTGGAGCCGTTGATGACGAAGGTTCCCGCCAGTTCGCCACCGCATGAACCCAGTACCACCTGAACGACCCTGGAGCCATCCGTTTGCCACAGCTCGGGGGTCATGGCGTGGCCGTCGGGTCCGTACCAGTACAGCAGAACGTCTTCCGGGCGAGCCGGAAAGTGACTGGGCTGGCTTGCCAGGAACGTCTTACGGATGGCGATCAACCGCCGGGTGGTCTTGAGCATGGACCGCCGCCACGGTGTGAGCTTCCAATCGACCCACGAGATGCGGTTGTCCTGGCAGTAGGCGTTGTTGTTGCCGCCCTGACTGCGGAGCAACTCGTCCCCGGCCGTGATCATGGGAACACCCTGCGACACCAGCAACGTGGCCATCATGTTCCGCACCGTCTTGGCACGCGCCGTCCTACGCGCCACGTTGTCCGACACACCTTCTTCACCGTGGTTCCACGAGTGGTTGTCGTTGGTGCCGTCTGCGTTGTTCTCCAAGTTGGCTTGGTTGTGCTTGCCGTCGTAGGCCGTGAGGTCGTACATCGTGAAGCCGTCATGGGCGGTCACGAAGTTCACGGAAGCCAGCGTGGTGCGACCATCGGGTGCGAACATGTCCGCCGAGCCGGAGATGACTCCGGCAAGACGGGCGGCATTGCCGCCGCCGCCCCCGCGGGCCATGGTGCGCTGACCGGAGAGCCAGAAATTGCGCACGGTGTCACGGTAGGTGTCGTTCCAGTCCGCCCAACCGGTCGGGAAGCGTCCGGTCTGCCAACCCCCGGCTCCCACGTCCCACGGTTCCGAGATCATGCGTATGCCCTGCAGCACGGGATCTGCGGCGACGGCCACGAAGAACGGGTGATTGCGGGTGAAGTGATGGTTCTCGTCCCGCCCGAGCTCCGGGGCGAGGTCGAAGCGGAACCCGTCGATGTGGCACTCCGTGACCCAGTAGCGCAGTGAGTCCAGTGCCATGCGGACCACCTGCGGGTCCGCGAAGTTCACCGAATTCCCGCAGCCGGTCACGTCCACGTAATTGCCGTGGGTGTCATGACGGTAGTACTGCCGGTCCCCCAGCCCGCGCCAACTGTAGGCGGGTTCTTCGCTTCCGCCCTCGGCGGTGTGGTTGTAGACCACGTCCAGGAACACTTGAATTCCAGCACCGTGCAGCGCGTCCACGGCGTGCTTGAACTCATTGAGGACGGCGGTGGGACCTGCGTCTTGCGCGGCACGCGTGGCATACCCGAAGTGCGGGGTGAAGAAACTGAGGGTGTTGTACCCCCAGTAATTACTGAGCCCGTTCTTGGTGAGATGGGGCTCGTCCAGGTGAGCGTGCACGGGCAACAATTCAATGGCAGTGATGCCCAAATCCTGCAGATACTTGAGGATCACGGGATGCGCGAGCCCGGCGTAGGTGCCCCGCACCTCTTCGGGGAGGTCCGGGTGGAGCATGGTGAGGCCCTTGGCGTGGGCTTCATAAATGATGGTGTCCCGCCACGGAATGCTGGGACGGCCGGGGTTCTCCCAGTGGTAGTTCTGGGCGACCACCTGGGACACGTACTTTCCGCCGTACGCGTCAGGGCCGGGATTCATGACGGTCGGCGGAGGACTCACCCTGGTGAGTCCGCGGCCGTAGGGGTCCAGCAAGATCTGTTCCCTGGACGGGTCCGGAGTGCGCTTGGCCGTGGTCGAGAAGGGGACGAATCCGTAACGGGTGCCCTCGGGCATGGCGGGGCACACGTCTACATCGAGCATCTCCGCGCGCTCGACCTCGCCGTCTCCGTGCAACGGGGGTGGCACCGTTCCGTAATGGATGCCGTGGTTGTGCCCCTTGAGGCGGTGACGACGCCACGTGCCACCCGGGCGCTGATACACCAGTTCGAGCTCGTCGATTCCCGGTGCGTAAACGGCCACGTTGGCGCTGCCGTCCCCGGACAGCGATGGGTGAACCCCCAGCGGATAACTACGCGCTTGCACGTCTGCGCGACACTTCGTAGAGCGTGATGCCCACCGCCATGGATGCGTTCAGCGACTCCATGGTGGAGTCAATGGGAATCGACACGATCGCGTCGCAGTGCTCGGTGACGAGGCGGGACAGCCCCTTACCTTCCGAACCGACCACCACGATCAGCGGCTCGGTCGCGAGGTTCAGTTCGGGCAGTTGCACGTCACCGCCGCCGTCCAGACCCACCACGAAGTAGCCGGCCTTTTTGCAGTTCTCGAGCGTGCGGGTCAGATTGGTCGCTTTGCTCACGGGCACCCGTGCTGCTGCACCGGCGCTGGTCTTCCACGCGGTGGCGGTCACTGCGGCGGAGCGGCGTTCCGGAAGGATCACGCCGTCACCGGAGAATGCTGAGACGCTGCGAATGATCGCGCCCAGGTTGCGCGGGTCGGTGATGCCGTCCAGCGCGACGAAGAGCGGCGCCTTGGACTCCGGGTCCTTGGGATCGTACCGGCGGATCACTGCGGCCGCGTGCTCGTCCGCGTCGCGGTAGTCGTAGGGCGGAACCTGCAGCGCCACGCCCTGGTGAACAGCGTCCGAGGTGAGTCGGTCCAGCTCCGAGCGGGAGGCTTCCAGCGTGGGAACATTGCGCTCGGCGCACATCTGAAGAATGTCCTTGACGCGGTCGTCCACCTCGATCTTGGTGGCCACGAACAGAGTCTTGGCGGGCACGTTGGAACGCAAGGCCTCGAGCACCGAGTTGCGGCCCGTGACCAGGTCCTCCTTGATGGGGCCCTTGCCCGCACGAGTCGGCCGGTTGTGCGAGGTCTGCTGCTTGCGTGCGGCAGCCTGCTTGGCCTTGTAGGCCTTGTGATACACGCGGTCCTCGGCCTTGGGGGTGGGGCCGCGACCCTTCAGTGCCTTGCGGCGTTGCCCACCGCTGCCCACGACGGCGCCCTTCTTGTTCTTGCGAACGGCTCCGGGTCGATTGGATTGGGCCATGGTTGTCTACTCCGTGTCTCTCACGGGTGTACGGCGCTCTCGCCGCCCCGAGGTGGTCAGCGATCTATGTGTCAGTTTAGGGCAGTGACCGGGTCAGACCGACCACGCGGAACCCTGGGCTCCGTCCTTCACGACCACGCCCGCATCGGCGAGCTGATCGCGGATCTGATCGGCGAGTGCCCAGTCTTTGTCCGCGCGCGCCTGTGCCCGCTGTTCCAACAGCTGGCGGACCAGGGAATCCAGTGCCTGGTGCTCGGCACCTCCGCCGGCCCCGCTGCCGTTAAGGTTCATGAGCTGCAGGAGTCCGAGCACCTCGGACATGGCAGCCACGGCGCGAACCGGCGCGGCGGCGTCGTCGACATCACCCGAAGCCAGCGCGCCGTTGGCGGCGCGCACCGTCTCGTGCAGCACCGCGAGCGCCTGGGGGACGTTGAGGTCTTCGTCCATGACGCGCGTGAAATTCTCGGGGACGTCCTCCGGCTGCCAGTCGAGGCTCAACCCCGCGGCGCGCGCGGCGACCAGGACGGCTTCCGCGCGTTCGACGGCCGACGTCGCTTCCTGCAGTGACGTGGGCCGGTAGTCCAGGACCGAACGGTAGTGGGCTTGCCCCAGGTAGTAACGCACGGCCAACGGGCGTGCCTCGGCGAGCATCTGTTCGGGCGAAACCGTGTTGCCGATGGACTTGGACATCTTCTCGCCCTGGTAGGTGACCAGTCCGTTGTGGAGCCAGAAGTTCGCGAACTCCTGACCCGCCGCGGTGGACTGGGCCAGCTCGTTCTCGTGGTGCGGGAATCTCAGGTCCAGGCCGCCACCGTGGATATCGAAGTGCGTGCCCACGTACTTGGCTGCCATGGCCGAGCATTCGAGGTGCCAGCCGGGACGCCCCTTGCCCCACGGCGAATCCCATCCGGCGGTCTCCGGCTCGTCCGCCTTGTGACCCTTCCACAGGGCGAAGTCTCGGGGGTCACGCTTGCCGCGGGGATCTGCGTCCGGAGCATCCTGCATGTCGTCGACACGCTGGCGCGTCAGTTCGCCGTAGCGCGGCCACGAACGCACGTCGAAGTAGACGTCGCCGGAATCGTCCTGAGCCGGATAGGCGTGGCCGTCATCAATGAGCGTCTGAATGAGCGCGTGCATTTCCGGGATGTGACCGGTGGCGCGCGGCTCGTAGGTGGGGGCGGCGATGCCCAGAGCGGCATATGCATCGCCGAAAACGCGTTCGAAGCGATAGGCCAGTGCCCACCATTCTTCGCGCGGGTGGTTGCCCGCGTAATCGGGGTCGAAGGACGCCGCGGAGTTCACCAGAATCTTGTCGTCGATGTCCGTGACGTTGCGGACGGTGGTCACCTTGTAACCGCGGAAGGCGAGCCAGCGTGCGAGCTGGTCGAACACGAGCGCGGAACGCACATGCCCGATGTGCGGCGCCCCCTGCACCGTGGCACCGCAGTAGTACAGCCGGGCCTCGCCCGGGTACACAGGTTCAAAGTCTTTAACGGTTGCTGAGGCGGTGTCGTAGAAGCGCAAAGTCACCCGCCCAGTCTAGCCGCGCGGAACCACGAGGGCGGTCGCAACGGCGGCCAGCCCCTCGCCGCGGCCGGTCAGTCCGAGGGCGTCCGTGGTGGTTGCGCTCAGATGCACCCGCGCGCCGGCTGCCTTGCTGAGTACCGTGGCGGCTTCTTCTCGGCGGGGCGAGAATTTGGGCCGGTTCCCGATCAGCTGCACCGAGATATTGCCGACGTCGTACCCGGCCTCCCGCACGATGGCTGCGGCTTCGCTCAGGATCCGCTCTCCCGACGCGCCCGCCATGTCCGGGCGATCCGTGCCGAAGTGCACCCCCAGGTCGCCGATGCCGGCCGCCGAGAACAACGCGTCAGCGGCGGCGTGGGCCACCACATCGCCGTCCGAGTGGCCCGTGAGACCGCGCTCCCCTGGCCAGTGCAGACCTGCCACCCACAAAGGTGTCCCCTCCGGACCGAAGGCGTGGACGTCCACGCCGATGCCGGTGAGTGGGAGTTGGCCGGCTTGCGGCAACGAGGATTCGGGTTGTTCGTTCATGAGTCCATCATCTCCGATGTTTCCTGTGGGACCCTACTCACCGATCGTCCAGGGCCGGCACGAGCGTTGAATTATCGAGCACGCTCTTCCAGGACAGCGCGGGCGGTGATCAGGTCGAAGGGGCGCGTGATCTTGAAGGACTCTTCGTCCCCGGCCAGGAACGTCACGGGCACCTCCGGGGTGAAACGTTCAATGAGAGAGGCGTCATCGGTGATGCCCTCAGGATCCTCCGCACGGTCCACGGGGGTCAGTGCTCCTTGCTCATCGCGCTCAAGGAGACCGGCCTGCAGGTTTACATCCACCAGGAGTTGGGCCTCGAAGCCCTGCGGAGTCTGCACCGCACGCAGCCCGGATCGATCCACGGTTCCCGTGCTGTGGCCCTGAGCATCCACCCCACGAACCGTGTCGGTGACGGGAAGGACGGGGACCACCGCGCGTTCACCCGACGCGAGGGCGGCGACCACCGCGGAAGTGACCCGCGTGGGCACGAGGCAGCGAGCGGCGTCGTGAACCAGCACGAACCGAGAGTCGGAACCCAGCGCGGCCAGGCCGCACGCAACCGACTGCGCTCGCGTAGCTCCGCCGGTGACCGGGCGGGCCCCGTGCGCTGCCGCGACGTCGCTCAACCCAGAATCCCCGGCGGGCACCGTAACGATGATGTCCGCACCGGGAGCTGCGCGCGCCACCGATTCGAGAGCGATCTCGAGAATGGGGCGCCCGGCCACGGGTACCAACGCCTTGGGCATCCCGTATCCCAGACGCGTGCCGGAACCCGCGGCCACCACAATGACTGCGAGCCCGTCCTCAAAGGACGGGCTCGCGGAAAAATCAGTCGATGTCATACGAGTCGGAGTGACCCTGAATCAAGCGGCCAGGATGTCGTCGAGGCGCTTCTCGGCTTCTTCCTCGTCGATCTCCTTGGCCAGAGCGAGCTCCGACGTGAGGATCTGACGGGCCTTGGCCAACATGCGCTTCTCGCCAGCCGACAATCCACGACCCTGATCACGACGCCACAGGTCACGAACGACCTCGGCAACCTTGAGGACGTCGCCGGAAGCCAGCTTCTCCAGGTTTGCCTTGTAACGGCGGGACCAGTTGGACGCCTCTTCAGCATCTTTGGCCTGCAGAACGGAGATGACTTCCTTGAGTCCCTCCTCGTCAACGACGTCTCGCACTCCCACGAGGTCCACGTTGTCAGCGGGCACCTCGATCATCAGATCGCCCTGCGTGACCTTCAGACGCAGATACATTTTCTCTTCGCCCTTGATGGTGCGCGTCTTGATCTCTTCGATCGTTGCGGCACCGTGGTGGGGGTAGACAACCGTCTCGCCAACCTCAAAAACCATGTACACAAACCCCTTTCAGCCTTTCGATTCTACCACGGTGTATGATTCGCCGCGTTCTACCTCACATCGCCCGGATACCGCGCGAAAGGGTCGCGGTTCGCATTCCTGCGCGAGCCCCGCTGCCCGGTTGTCGCGCCGTTGGTGTGGCCGACGGCGCGTGCGTGTCACGAGGCGCGGATGCAGACGTTGCGTCGCCAAAACGTTAGACTTGCGGCAGATATCTGACACATCGTCTTAGAGCCCGAGGAGTTCGTGCCGTGAAGAACGCCGCCCGCAAGAAGCTGCAGCACTTTGGTTTGGGTGCTGCTGCGGCCGCTGCATTGTTGACCGCAACCGGTTGCGGGTACGTCAGCCCTCAGGCCACCGCAGACGAGTACGCCCCCTCGGACGGCATCCAGTCCGATCTGGGTGACGTAAAGGTGCGCAACTTCATGATCCTCGCGGAGGACGCTGATTCCGAGGGTCGTATCATCGGCACCGTGGTCAACGACGGTTCCGAGCCCGCCACCCTCTCGATAGACGCCAACGGCGCCACCGCTGAGGTCGAGGTTCCCGCCAACGATTCCGTGGTGCTGGAGAAGTCCGAACCCGTGACCATCGATCAGGCCGGAGCAGAACCGGGACTCATGGTTGAGACCGAGCTCGAGGCGGACGGCCAGTCCTCGACAAACTCCGTGCCGGTCCTGGACCACACGTACCCCCGCTACGCATCCCTGATACCCGGTGGTGCACCGTCCACCCCGGCCAACCCCTCCAACACTCCCAAGGCCGAGTCAGAAGAGGGCGGTCACTGACCGTACTGACGCTTTGACAGACTGAGGGCCGCATCCCGTGGGGATGCGGCCCTCAGTCTGTCTCATGTGGCGGAGACCCGTTGAGGGTGCTCGATCAGGCCTCGAACTTGTAACCCAGTCCGCGCACCGTGACGATGTGGCGGGGTTGTGACGGATCCGGTTCAACCTTGGAACGCAGCCGCTTGATGTGCACGTCCAGGGTTTTGGTGTCACCCACGTAGTCCGACCCCCAGACCCGGTCGATGAGCTGCCCGCGGGTCAACACACGACCGGCATTGCGCAGCAGCATCTCGAGCAGCTCGAATTCCTTGAGCGGCATGGTGACGGCTTCCCCGCCCACGTTCACCACGTGTCGTTCCACGTCCATGCGCACCGGCCCGGCGGCCACCGTGGCGGTGATGAGCTCATCCGGTTCCGCACGCCGGCGCAGCACGGCCCGGATCCGAGCCACGAGTTCGCGCGAGGAATACGGCTTGGTGACATAGTCGTCCGCGCCCAGCTCCAGCCCCAGGACCTTGTCGATCTCGGCGTCCTTGGCGGTGAGCATGATGATCGGAACGGTCGACTGCTGCCGGATCTGCTTGCAGACTTCCGTTCCGGACTGGCCGGGCAGCATGAGATCCAGGAGCACGAGGTCCGCGCCCGCCCGTTCGAACTCACTCACCGCGGACAGGCCATCAGCCACCACGGTCACTTCGAAGCCTTCTTTACCCAGCAAGTAGGCCAGGGGATCGCTGAGAGACTCTTCGTCCTCGACCATCAGAATGCGGGTCACTTACGCTCCTCCTCTAGGTGCATACGTTCATTGGTGGAGGCGGCCACCGGGCCGTTGTACTCGTCCAGGTCTTCCACCTGCGGAATGACCAGGGTGAACGTGGAACCCCGCCCGGACTGCGACCATACGGACACTTCTCCACCGTGCTGAGCCATGACGTGTTTGACGATGCTCAGCCCCAGCCCCGTGCCACCGGTTTGTCGCGACCGGGCGCTGTCCACGCGATAGAAGCGCTCGAAGATTCTGTCCTGCTCGACATCGGGGATGCCCGGCCCCTGGTCCGTGACCATGATCTGGGCCATTCCGTCACGCTCGCGCAACCCCACGCCCACGCGAGTGTTTTCGGGTGAGTACCGAACTGCGTTGTCGATCAGATTCCGAGTGGCCGTGACCAGCAGGTCGGGGTCGCCGTAGACCGGGGTCTTGAGGTTACCGCCCACCTTGATGGTGATGCCCTTGTTCTCCGCGGTCAGGCGCGTGCGGTCCACGGCCTCACTCACCACCCTGTTGAGGTCCACGACCGTCCCCTTGGACACGACGTCCGTGCCCTGCAAGCGGGACAGTTCGATGATGTCCTGCACCAGAGCGGAGAGCCGGATCGCTTCTTTGTGGAGGCTCTTGGCGAAGTGCCGGACGGCGTCCTTGTCCTCTGCTGCGTCATCGAGGGCCTCGGAAAGCAAACTGATGGCACCCACCGGTGTCTTGAGCTCGTGGGACACATTGGCCACGAAATCGTTACGGATGGACTGCGCGCGCACGATCTCCGTCTGGTCGTCCGCGAGCAAAAGAATGTATTCCTCCGCAATGATGACCACCCGGATGTCCAACACGATGGCGCTCTTTTCAAGAGGGCCACGAGTGAGTTCCAGGCGACGTTCTTCGACCACGCCATTGCGGCGAGTTCGCCGGATCATATCCAGGAGTTCCGGGTGAACCACGGTGTGTCCCCGAACGATCCCGTACGCATACGCGGCCGGGGAAGCCCTGATCACGCCGTCCACACCGTCGACCACTACATAGGCCAGCCCCAGGGCCGCCAGGATCTCGGCGGTGCCTTCCGGCAGGGTGGGTTCCTCCACAGCGACCAAGGAACGGCGGCGTCGCTGGCTGACCCGCACGGCAATCAATCCACTGATACCGAGCAGGAATCCGACAAAGCCCGCCAACAGGGCAACCGAGGTCACGCTCACTCTGCCCAGCTTAGACGGACCGTTTGGGTGCCAAGTACGCAATCCGGCCATTCCAGGTCGGGTTCAACCAACGTTCACCTTAGGATGAGCGTTAGTTCATTCGCCCCTGCGACTGTGATAGCGCTCGTGCGTAAGTACAGTGCCCCCGCGTCCCAGCTGCTAGCTGGACACCAACATCACGTAAGCTACGTGACCAACGAATGCTCTGAACGAAAGGACGCCCTCTGTGCGCAAGGTTTTCCAGGCTGAACTTCACCAGGTAGGTGAAGAGCTGATTCAGATCGCCACTCTTGTGCAGCAGGCACTGAAGAGCTCCAAGGTCGCATTCCTCGAGGCAGACGTTCAGGTGGCCGAAGAGGTCATCTCCAACGACGCCCGAATCGACTTCCTCCAGAACGACTTGGATGAGCGCGCCATTGACATCTTGGCGCTGCAGTCCCCCGTCGCTTCCGATCTCCGCATGATCGTGGGCGCCCTGCGAATGAGCGCTTCGCTCGAGCGCATGGGTGACCTGGCCCGCCACTTGGCCCAGCTCGCTCGCATGCGTTTCCCGGAGCCGGTGCTTCCCGAGGCATTGAACCAGCACTTCGCGGAGATGTTCGATATCGACCTCCAGCTCATCGAGCGAGTCATCTCCGTCCTTGAGGACCGTGACATGAGCGTTGCGGATGAGATCTACGCACTCAAGTCCGAGCTCAATCAGAAGCACCAGCAGGTCTTCGACATGCTGGCGGACCCGAACTGGGACTCCTCGGTCCCCACCGCCGTGGATGTCACTCTGGCCTCGCGTTACCTCGAGCGCATCGGAGACCACGGTGTGTCCGTCGTTCGTAAAGTCTCCTACTTGGTCACCGGCGACTGGGCTCCGGTGTCCGACACCCACCCCACCGGCCACGGTCACATCGGTACCGACACCGGTGAATAATTAGGACTCCCGGAAACCGGGAGGCGCGTTACGATCCTGACGCGCCACCCGGTCTCCCGATCCAAGCGAAGATCCACAGAAAAACGCCCCACCACGAGGTGGGGCGTTTTTCATGGTCTGGAAACCAGGGGTTACTTCTTGCCCTGGTTGGCCACGGCCTTGATGGACTCGGCAGCGGCCTCGGGATCGAGGTAGGTACCGCCGATGGTCACCGGCTTGAGGTTCTGATCCAGCTCGAAGTACAGCGGGATGCCGGTGGGGATGTTCAGCCCGGCGATGTCCTCGTCCGAGATGTCGTCCAGGTGCTTCACCAGCGCGCGCAACGAGTTACCGTGCGCGGCCACGAGCACGGTCTTGCCGGCCTTCAGATCCGGCACGATCTGCTCCTCCCAGTACGGGAGGAAGCGCTCGAGAACATCCTTGAGGCACTCGGTGCGGGGCAGATCCGCCACGTCCGCGTAGCGGGGATCATCAGCCTGTGAGAATTCCGAGGAGTCATCCAACTTGGGCGGCGGGGTGTCGTAGGAACGGCGCCACACCATGAACTGATCCTCACCGTACTGGTCGCGCACCTGGGTCTTGTCCTTACCCTGGAGGTCGCCGTAGTGGCGTTCGTTCAGGCGCCATGAGCGCTTCACGGGAATCCAGTGCCGGTCCGCCGCATCCAGCGCGATGTTGGCAGTGTTGATGGCGCGGCGCAACAGCGACGTGTGGAGCACATCCGGTGCGAGATCGTTGTCCTTGATCAGCTCACCGCCGCGCTTGGCCTCGGCCATGCCCTTCTCGGTCAGCGGCACGTCCACCCAACCGGTGAACAGGTTCTTCTCATTCCACTCCGACTGCCCGTGGCGCAGGAGGATGAGCTTGTACGTTGCTGAATCATTAGCCATGACTTCATTCTTCCACCCGCGTGACCCGTTGGCACGTGTTATTCGCATGTGTCACCGAGCGCCGCTACAGTGTCGATGTGCCAGCCAGCTACCGCCCCGTAGGAACCATCACTCGGGGAACGACCAACCCCAATCGGTTGCGGCGAGCGGACCGCTACGTGGCCGGACCGTTGGCCCCCGTACTTCGGCATGCGACAGATCCGCTCGTTGTCGATCTGGGCTTCGGAGCCGCGGCCACCACCACGGTGGAAATGAGTGCTCGGTTGCTGCGCGTCCGCCCTGACGTTGACGTGGTGGGCGTGGAGATCGACCCGGACCGCGTGGCCATGGCACAATTCTTTGCCCGGCCGGGATTGAGTTTTCGCCGCGGTGGCTTCGAGATTCCGATCCCCGGGCGCTCCCCCGCGTTCATCAGGGCGTTCAACGTGCTCCGCCAATACAACGAGGAAGAAGTTCCGGCTGCGTGGGAGCTCGCGTGCTCACGCCTGGCTCCCGGCGGGGTGTTCCTGGACGGCACGTGCGACGAGATCGGCCGCCGAGCCACCTGGATCTGTTGTGATGCGACCGGCCCGCAAACCCTGACGATCAGCATGCAGTTGGGGAGCTTCGATCGACCGTCCGATGTAGCCGAGCGTCTGCCCAAGGCACTCATCCATCACAACGTGCCCGGCGAACGCATCCACCGTTTCTTGTCCGCCGCCGACGCCGCTTGGCTGGCTCTCGCGCCCTTGGGCTCCTTCGGAGCGCGGCAGCGTTGGGTGGCCATGTGCGCACGATTGCGCGCAGAGGGCTGGCCCGTGTTGCACCGTGAATCACGTTGGCGTTTGGGGGAACTCACGGTCGCGTGGGACGCGGTGACGGCGCAACAGTAGGAAAAAGTTTTCCCGATCACGGAGTACCGGGAATAGAAGAGGTTTCGAACGTGGGTTATCGGGCCCTTCACAAATGAGCATGGGTAGGTGTCTTTCTCCACGGCCGGTGTCCGCCGGCGGCGAGCAGGGCGCGTAGACGGTAGTTCTCGAAGTTCCGGAACCCGCGGGCGACCCTGCGCATCGTCTCGATCACCCCGTTCACGGCCTCGGTGGGCCCGTTCGAGGCCCCGGCGGTGTCGAAGTAGGCCAGGATCGCGGCCTTCCACCGCCGCAGAGTGCGGCCGAGCCGGGCGACCTCCGGAATCGGGCAGGTGGGGAACGCATCGAGGACCTCGGCGACGAGCCGGCGCCCGTGCTCGGGGCGGGCGTGGTAGACGGCGCGCAGCTTCTGGTAGCAGTGCCAGGCCAGGGTCACCTCATGGTGCGGGTCCCCAGCCACCAGCTTCGCGTTGAGCCGGGTGATCTGCTTGGCGGTGAGGTGCTCGGCGCCGATCTGCAAGGTACGGCGGATCCCGTAGAGAGGGTCCCCGGCCCGGCCTCGGTGGCCGAGGGTGTCCTGCTGCACGCGGCGACGCACCTCGTCCACGACCTGCCCACCGAGCTTCACCACGTGGAAGGCGTCCAGGACGGTGATCGCCTCCGGGAGCTCGTCGCGGATCGCGTTGGCGTAGCCGTGGAACGGGTCCAGCGTCGCCGTGCGGATCCCGCTCGTGAACCCCGGCCCCTGGGTAGCAAGCCAGTCGCCGTAGGCCGCCCCCGTGCGCCCGGGCACCAGGTCCAGCAACCTCGCCCGGGGACGGCCGTCCTCACCGCGGGAGTGATCCACGATGCCGGTGACCAGCCCGGTGCCGGGCGGACCCACATGGCGCCAGACGTGCTCGTCGACGCCCAAGGCGTTGACCCCGGCCAGCCGGTCCTCGGCTATCAGCTGGGTCTCGATGACGGGGACGATCGCGTGCCAGACGGTGTTCCAGGCGACCCCGAGCATCTCGGCCAGGGCCGAGACTGCGATGTCGTGGGAGCGCAGCTGCGTCACCGCCCAGGCGATCGCGCGGGTGGTGAGCTTGGCCCGTGGCGCGGCGAGTTCGTGGACCTCGCTGAACGTCGAGATCTCGCAGGCATCCTCCCGGCACCGGAGGATCCGCTTGCGCCACAGCACCCGCACGGGCACTCCGGCACACGGCAGATCGTGGAGCAGGACCTCCCGCCGGCCGTGACCGGTGGCGAGCACCCCGCATCCTGGGCAGCCCGCCAGCGATGAGGCGGTTTCCGCCACCACGGTGAACGAGCGTGGCCCGCGTTCCACCGTCAGGACGTGGACGTCGGTCAGGTCGAAGAGCGCGCACGCGGGTGCGCAGATAGCATGAGACACATCGAGGCCTTCAAGGATCAGGTTGCTTGGTCGCTACCCATCCTGGAGGCCTCGACCTCTACCCAGACCCCACAACACGCGCTCCGGAACGTCCCCGCGCACCCCGCTACCCATGCTCATTTGTGAAGGGCCGGTTATCGACTAAGATAACCAACTAGAATACGGCCAGCAAAGACGCCGCTATTCAGTATTTTACTATTGCACCGACCATGTCAATTGGTCATTGGCCTTCCTGTTGCCGTCGGTCCAGACGTCGAGACTTGCCCCGGTTGCGCACGCAGCCAGCCCTGCGGAGACGCTCCACGAGCAGTAGGTGATTTCAAGGGCCGTCAGCGACGAGAGGCCCTACGGTTCGTGGCATCGTCCTTCTTGAGGAATACCGAATATTTGAGAAATAGCGTGGATATCGCGGTAAAAAGGATGATTGCAGGATAGGCAATGGCGGCAAACTGATCGCCGCCGCGAGCATCGACTTGCCAGGTCACCACCAAAGCGACAAAAACTATCAACACTAAAATGAGCCAACGCATTAAATACCTTTAACTATGAGAAATGTATATCAATTCACTCTAGGGTGTTTGTACGTGATCCACACTGACCATATGGCCATAATTTGTCTCAATTAGGTCACGGCCCTCGTCAGCACGTACTAGTACTCGGCGGGATGACGAAGACCCCGGTCTCGAGGGAGCATCGCTCACTCATGACCGGGGTCTGTAGTCGTTGACGCTGATGGCCTACCAGTAACCGGGGTTGCCGGACTCGCTGGACACGGCGGGTTTCACATCGGCCAGGTACACGCCGGAGATCGTCGCGGCGATCAACATGAGGATCAGCGAACCCTGGCCCGGGAATCCGTTGCTGAACAACGCCAGGGTGGAGAACACGGCACTCAGGACGCTCACCACGGCAGCGCCGGCGGTCAACGCGAGCCAGAAAGTCTTGGTCCGCTTCCAGGCGCGTTCGAACTGCGGCGCGGAACGGCGCACGCAGTCCAGTACGGCCATGAGGCTCAGTGCGGCCACCACCAGAGTGATGGCATAGTCCAGGTAGCTGGCCAGTGCAATGGCCCAGGGGATTGATGTCACGTTGTCAGTCTACCGATCTACCAGTTCGTCCAGACCCGCTTTCAGGTCCTCCCACAAGTCATCCACGTTCTCAATTCCCACGGACAGCCGCAACAGAGTGTCCGGCACGGTGTCCGGTTCGTCGTGATGACGACGACGCCGCTCCACCAGGGATTCGACGCCTCCCAGGGACGTGGCTGGGGTCCACACACGCAGGCCCTCCACGAGCGCCTGGGTCGCGGCGACGTCGGCGTGTGGGACGACCGAGATGATCGAGCCGAAACCGCCGTCCATCTGGGCCGCGGCGCGCTCGTGCCCGGGATCGTCGGGCAGTCCGGGATAGCGGACCTCCGCCACGGCGGGATGATCGCCGAGTCGACGCGCCAGTTCCGCCGCGCTGGCCATTGAACGCTCGAGCCGCACCGACAGTGTGCGCACCCCACGCAACGCGAGCCAGGCTTCGAAAGGGCCGGGGATGGCGCCCTCGAGCGAGCGCTGTTTCTTGAGGTTCGCGCGCAATTCGGGGGTCGAGCAGACCACGGCGCCCAGAACGACGTCGGAATGACCGGCCAAGTATTTGGTGACCGAATGCACCACGAGATCCGCACCGAGGGTGAGCGGGCGCTGCAGTAGCGGCGTGGCAAAGGTGTTGTCCACGCACGAGAGCACGCCCGCCTCGCGAGCCGCGGCGAGGACCGCGGGCAGATCGGCGACCTCGAGCATGGGGTTGGTGGGGCTCTCCAACCACAGGACGTCCGCGCCCTGAATGGCGGCGATGGTGGCCTCGGTGTCCGCGACGTCCACGGTGCGCACCGAGAAAATCCCGCGCTCCTCGAGGCGGTGGGCCAGCTGAAGGGTGCCCTGGTAGCAATGCTGCGGCATCACCAGGGTGCCACCCACGGGCACCAGCGTGAGCACGGAAGCAACCGCGGCCATTCCGGAGGCGTAGGCAAGCGCCGGAACCGGGGCCTCCTCAAGATTGGCGAGGACCTCCTCGAACGCTTCCCACGTGGGGTTGGTGAACCGCGCGTATGTGCGGTCCCGGTCGTTCAGGTCACCGGCACCCCGATAGGTGGATGTGAGAACGACGGACGGGTTCACGGGAGCGTCGTGCTCGTGGGCTGGACGGCCGCCGGAGACGACCACGGTGTCTTTACGCATGGTTCCAGGGTAATGCGCCAGCGCCGTGAGACTCGCACTGCACCCAGGGAGTTCCACGTACAGCCTGTCGGTCCCGCTCGGTACAGTTGAGCGCGTGAATGAGACTGCGCGCGGTGCACTGATCGTCTTCGAAGGCGGGGACGGGGCTGGGAAATCCACCCAGGTCCAAGCGGTGGCGCGCGCCCTCGAATCCCAGGGACGTACCGTGATCCGCACGCGCGAACCCGGGGGCACTCCCCTGGCCGAATCCGTGCGCGGACTGGTGCTCGATCCCGCCCACGCTCCGGTGGATGCGTACACGGAAGCGTTGTTGTTCGCTTCCGCCCGCGCGGATCATGTGAACCGCTTCATCCGCCCCGCCATCGATCGTGGTGACGTGGTGATTTCCGACCGGTTCGTGGATTCCTCCGTGGCCTACCAGGGTGCGGCCCGTGGCTTGGGGGTGGAGAACGTGCAGGAGCTCAACGAGTGGGCATTGCGCGGACTGACCCCGGACCTTACCGTCCTGCTGGACGTGGACACCTCAGTGGCGGAAAGCCGCCGCACCGACCGCGGCCTCGCCGCCGATCGCATGGAGGGCGAGGACCGCATCTTCCACACCGTGGTCAATCAGGCCTTCCGGGATCTCGCCGCGACCGCGCCAAAGCGGTATTTGGTACTCGCCGCCGATCAGCCGGTCCAAGTCATCACCGACCGAATTCTCGAGCGACTCACGGAGGTGCTCTCATGACCGTGTGGGATCAGCTCGTGGGTCAGCACCACGTGGTGGAACAGCTCGAACGCGCCGCCCGGGACAACAACCCCACCCACGCGTGGCTGTTCACCGGCCCTCCGGGATCGGGGCGTTCCACGGCCGCGCGAGCGCTGGCCGCGGCACTGTTGTGCGACCACGGAACCGGCTGCGGTGAATGCCACTCGTGCCGCACTGCCTTTGCGGGGTCGCACGCTGATGTGATGCATTTCGTCACGGAGAATCCCCAGATCAGCATCGATGAGGCCCGCGAGCTCGTGGTCAAAGCCCAGGACCGGCCCTCCGTGGGCCAGTGGCGCGTGATGATCGTAGAGGACGCGGACCGGATGACCGAGCGCACGTCCAACGTGATGCTTAAAGCCATCGAAGAACCGCCGCCGCACACCATCTGGTTGTTGTGTGCGCCCTCCCCCATGGACGTCCTGGTCACCATCCGTTCGCGCTGCCGCCCGGTGACGCTCAAGGTGCCGTCCGCTCAGGACGTCGCGCAGTTGCTGGTCAGCCGGCACAAGGTGAACCAGGAACGCGCTATCGAGTGCGCACGCTTGGCCCAGTGCCACGTGGGCATTGCTACGCGATTGGCCCTCTACGACGATGCCCGCACGCGCCGCCAAGAAGTGGTGTCCCTGCCGCTGAACATGCGCGGTGTTACCCAGGCCGTTCGCGCGGCGGACCGGCTACACAGATTGGCAGTGGACGAATCGGCTGCCAACGCCGAGGCCCGTAACGACGAAGAGCGCGCGCAGCTGCTCGTGGCCCTCGGTGCCCCGGAATCCGGTCGGATGCCGCCCGCGATCCGCGGTGCCCTCAACCGCTTGGAGGCCGATCAGAAACGGCGTTCCCGCCGAATCCAGACGGACACACTGGACCGATTCCTGATCGACCTCACCACGTTCTACCGAGACGTGCTCAGCGTGCAGCTCCACACCGGGACCGAGTTGATCAATCAGCATCTGAGCGGCGACATCCACGACTACGCGGGCAACAGCAGCGCGGAGCAGACCCTGGAGCGTATCGACGTGATCAGTGAGACCAGGGACAGGATCCGCACCAACGTCAGTGCGCAGCTGGCCTTCGAAGCCATGATGGTCTCGCTCGTCTGAGCGGTACCGAAAGGAAACTCGTGACTCGTACTCGCACGGCCCGTTCGCTGGCCGCTTCCGTTGCCGTAGCGGCTCTCGCCCTGACCGGTTGTGCGCCTCAGTCGGGCCAAGACTCCGAGCCAGCGGCAACGTCCGAGGCTGATCCGAACGTCACCGCGGGAACCGATGCCGCGTTGGCCACTTACTACAACCAGGACCTGTCATGGGGCGAATGTGACTACCCCCCGGAAGATCAGGACGCCGCCGAGAACCTCGACTGCGCGCGAGTGATCGTTCCCGTGGATTATGCGAACCCGGGTGCCGGAGACACGTTCGTGGAGGTTTCTCGTTTGTCGTCTTCGGAGGATGACCCCCAGGGAACCCTGTTCCTCAATCCCGGCGGACCGGGTGGCTCGGGGGTGGACATGATGTTGTCCGCCGGGTTCTTTGCGTCCGCCTCCGTGCGCGACAACTACGACATCGTGGGCTTCGACCCCCGCGGCGTGGACCGATCGGACGGCATCGAGTGCCTGACCGATCAGGAGATGGACGAGTGGCGGGCCGAACCCGCGTTCGATCCGGGGTCCGAGACAGTGGCGGACATGCGCGCCACCTACGCGGAGATCGGGACCAAGTGCAAGGAGAAGTCGTCCCCGGTGGTCTCCCACATGGACACTCAGTCCGTGGCCAAGGACCTGGACGTGATGCGTGCCGTCTTCGATCAGCCGGCCACCCACTACCTGGGCTTCTCCTACGGCACCGAGATCGGCGCCACCTACGCGAGCCTGTTCCCGCAGCGCACCGGCCGTTTCGTACTGGACGGCGGGGTGGACCCCACCATGGACGAACGCGCCGTGACACTCGATCAGGCCAAGGGCTTCGAGGACAACCTCCGGCACTGGGTCGAAGACTGCCAGGAAACCAACAACCAATGCGTGGTCGGCAACGACGGCGTGGATGCCGGCATGAAGAAGATCCAGGACTTGCTCGCCAAGGTCGCCGAAGAGGAAATCACCGTGTCCGACGGGCGTCGCATCACCCCGGTGAACGCGGTGGAGGGCATCCTGGTGCCGCTGTACTCCACGGCGTCCTATCCGCAACTGAACTCCGCCCTCGACAAGGCCTTCGACGGAAACTTCAACGAGCTCTTGAGCTACTCGGATTCCAACCACGGCCGCAACTCCTCCGGCGAGTACACGTCCAACGTGTCCGAGGCCTTCACTGCGGTTAATTGCCTGGACACCGTCTCGCGCAATGTCTCGGAGCAGGACATGGCAGAGGCCGCACAGACGATGGAGCGGGAAGCCCCAACGTTCGGTCCCTACCTCAGCTACGGCGATGCCGCATGTCAGGGCTGGCCGGACGAGCCCGTGGAGCCACTCGATTCCTACGCCGCAGATACCGATCAGCCACTGCTCGTGGTGGGCACGACCCACGACCCCGCTACCCCGTACGCATGGTCCGAAGCCCTGGTCGAGAAGCTCGGCAACGCACGGCTCCTGACCAACGACGGATGGGGTCACACCGCGTACGTGTCCGGTGACTCGTGCATCAAGGACGCCGTGGATACCTACCTCGTCTCGGGTGCGGTGCCTGACGAGGGCGCCACGTGCGGTAGCGCATAGCGCCCTCGCCCAGGCCGCTGGTTCGGTGGCAGCGCTGAGGACACGATCGCCGTTTACCCGGATCCTGCACCCCGGACGCGCGGGGGTTGCATCGAGATCAGGTGGCTGGAACCACCGGTAACCCCAGCGCGGTCAATACCGTCCGAGCCAGTGCATCGCACTGCCGGAAAGGTGCGGAATTGGAGTTCGGGCGCGCAAATGCCCCCACGTTCCACGCCGAGGTGAAATGGCCCGCGGCGAACACGGTGGGTCGGACATCTCCCGCGCGATCGACCACGTGGCCGGTGGACTCCACGACAAGTTTTCCGGTGCTGACGGTCGCGCCGTCCTCGGTTTCGAAGTTCTGCTCGACCCCCGCTCCACTCGAGTGCACCTGGTGCAGGGCCGGGTCCGCGGAGGAGACCACCGTGGGTGCGGGTAGCCGTGCTTCGATCCAGCTGTTGGCGGAGACGTCCGCGCCACCGGCCCGCGAGCGCGCCCGGAACGCAGGAGTACCCTCGGGGGCGTCCGGGTGCGCGGTGGTGATTTCAAGGTCGGGGCCCAGGAACGTGATGAACCCGGCACGGTGCAACGCCAGTAGTTCTTGCAACCGGTGGGCCGGAGGTCCGGAATCCACAAAGCTGAAGAACCCGTGCCACCAACCGGGAACGAGCCGCTGTGACTCGTCGTCCAGGTGTTCCAACGGCACCAGTCGTCCGATTTCCATGTAGGTGCGCAACAGCGCAAGAAACAGAGCCTGGGTCTCTGAGTGGTCCGGGTGGGTCCGCAGGGTCAGGTCGCGTTCGATGTAGCGTACCAGGGCGTCCTGGACCTGCTGCGTGTCCTCGAAGAACATGTCGTCGAAGGGCCGGTCGATCGAGGCGAGGTCCACGCGGTAGCGGGAGTCGGGGATGGCCTTCCGGACCAACTGGTGCAGTTCGTTGCTCCCCCAGTGAGCCGCGCGGTAGGCCGGGGCAAATTCCTCCCAGCTCATCCGTGCGCGCTCGGGATGACCCACGATCAGCTCGCGATACACGTGGTAGCCGAGTTCCTGATTGATGAGCGGCCACAGATGCTCGTGGAAGTTGAGGGTGCTGTGCTGCTCCAACAATCGGGTGACGATTTCCGGGGTGATGAACTGCAGGGGCTCGGAATCGACCGAAAGTACGGAGGTGATCTTGCTGTGGTACGGAACCCCGCGTCGGGACCCAACGTAGAGCTGAGGTTCCTGGCCGCACGCCACGTAGCTGAGCGGACCGCCGTCGCGAATCCCCTCGCGGGGCTGACCGTCGACCCGCTCGCCCAAGGTTTCGAAGTGACCGCCGCGGCCCTCGTACAGCAGCACCATGAGGTCGATGAAGGCCAGTCCCATGCCGGTCACGATCACGCGGTCTCCGGGGCGAACGGCGGAGTAGTCGACGTCGTTCGTGTAGGCCGGCGGGGCGTAGAAGCCGCCGCGGGCACCGGCCGTGCGTTCGCGGGTGAGTTGAGTGTTGGAGCCCATGCTGTCCGTGTGCCCCACCGTGTAGACCACGGCGTCCGTGGCGATGGTGTCGCCCGAGTCGAGCTCCACCACGTGGCCGTTCGCGCTCTCTGTCACGGAGGTGACCATGCCGCGGTGGGTTTTCACGCGCACGTTATCAGCCGCCAACTCCGCGGTCCGGCGATAGAACCATCCCAAATAAATCGATTGCAGTTGTCTCGTCGGGAAACTCTCCGGCCCCAACTCACGGACCTGATGCATGATCTCCGGGTCGGTGATCCGGTGATCGGTGATCTCGCCGGCGATGACGGCATGGCACCATTCCAACAACGTGGGACCTTCGCGAGCCGGTCCTTCGCATTCCACCGAAGCGTCCGTGAACATCGTGATGTCCTGCGCCATGGAGTTGAGCTTGAGCAAGGGTGATTGGTCGTATCGCCAGATCCGACCCGCACCGGGCTCGAACGGTTCCACCACGTGAACGGTGAGCGGAGCGGCGTCGTCCGGGTAGTTGGCGGTGATGCGCTCCAGAACCATGGCCGCGCGCGGACCCCCGCCCACGAACGTGACGCTGCGTGAGTCCACCGGTGACCTCCAGATCGTTGCGTGCACGCGCTGCGGGCGGGCACTGCGGACAGTACTTGTCACGCTATCCCCGCCTGCCCTGGGCGCGCAGGTCGGCGTGACGCTCTGTGACAGCGTGTGAAGAATCAAGTCAGCCGGTTGGCATCTTCCGCGGCAGCGGCGGCACCATGGACGGGAGTGCCCGGTCGCTCGACCGTGTCCGGGACCGAAGTCGACTAGAGGGTAGGTCATGAGCAGCTCACCGCGCAGAGTTCACCTGGCGGCGCATTTTCCGGGCGTCAACAACAACACGATCTGGTCGGATCCGCGCAGCGAAAGTCACATCGCGGTGGATTCGTTCATTCACATGGCGCAGACCGCCGAGCGCGGCCTCATGGATTTCCTGTTCCTGGCCGAGGGCCTGCGGTTGCGCGAGATGAACGGCAAGATCTACGACCTTGATGTCATGGGCCGGCCGGACACCCTCACGGTGCTGTCCGCCGTGGCCGGAGCCACCGAACGGATTGGCTTGGCCGGAACGCTGACCGCAACCTTCCACGAACCGTACGAACTGGCACGCCAGTTCGCGACTCTCGATCACCTCTCGGGTGGCCGCGCTGCGTGGAACGTGGTGACCAGCCCCGATGCTTTCACGGGTGAGAACTTCCGCCGCGGCGGCTACCTCCCCTACCCCCAGCGCTATGAGCGGGCCGAGGACTTCATCGACGCCGCTCGCACGCTCTGGGAATCCTGGCCCGCCTCCGCACAGGACGCGGACGACACCGCCGGTGCGTACGAACACCGCAGCGAGTTCTTCGACATCTCCGGGCGCTTCGACGTGCCCCGCAGCCCGCAGGTTCATCCCGTGATCTTCCAGGCGGGCGATTCGGATTCCGGGCGCGAATTCGCTGCCGGTTCCGCGGACGTCATCTTCACCCGTCATTCCGAACTCGAGGACGGCAAGGCCTTCTACAAGGACACCAAGAGCCGCCTGGCCAAGTACGGCCGCGCCGAGGACGACCTGCGCATCTACCCCGGAGTGTCCTACGTCCTGGGCGATACGGATGCCGACGCCGCCGAACGCGCCCGCGAGCAGGCCTATGCCCAGCACTCGGGCGCCACCGCAATCGCGACCCTGGAACGCGTGTGGAACACGGACCTGTCGTCCTTCGATCCGGACGGCCCGCTCCCCGACTTCGACCCCGTGTTGGACGGCCCCGAGGTCTCCCAGGGACGCGTTAAGCACGTCAAGGACCCGGTGGCCACCGCACAGCGCTGGCGTGAGATCGCCCAGGCGGAGAACCTGTCCATTCGTGACCTGGTGGTACGGGAATCTCCCCGTTTCGCGTTCGTCGGTTCGGCGGACACCGTGGCACGGAAGATGAACCAGTACATCCAGGAACGCGCTGCGGACGGGTTCATCCTGATCCCCACCGTGGTCCCGGGTGGCTTGGACGAGTTCGTCGACACGGTGATTCCTCGCTTGCAGGAGATGGGCGTGTACCCGGACTCCTATCCCTCAGACGATCCCGCCCTGCGCGCCACCATGGAGCTGAACGAATACCGCCCCGCGACCGAGTGGTCGCAGGCACGCGCCGACGTTCGTGCCGCAGCAACCAACGGTCAGGAGGCCTGACATGAGCACCCCATCCTTCGTGATCGCCGCCCGCATTACCCCTCGCCCGGGAATCGACCGTGTAGATCCGGCCAAGTACTTCTCCGGTGCCGCTGTTCGTCAGGCTGCCCTCGACGCGGAGACCGCCGGCGCGGCCTTCGTGCTGCTCGACGACGATCTTGACACCGCGCCTGCGGCCGGGCCCGCCGCTGGCCGCTTGTCTGCGCTGCAGACCGCCGCGTGGCTTGGCCCGCAGACCTCGAGCATCGCAGTCGTGCCGACCCTGCGCACGACTCACACCGAGCCGTTCCTGATGGGCACCGAGAGCGCCTCCCTGGACTGGGCGACGCACGGCCGCGCCGGGGTCTTGTTCGCGCCCTCGCTGGGGGCCGACGCCGCCGCCAACGTGGGTCGGCGCGCCACACCTTCCGCAGACCCCGCCTGGGCGGAAACCGCGGACGTCATCGACGTGGTCCGTAGGTTGTGGGACTCGTGGGAGGCGGACGCGGAGATCCGCGATCAGGCCACGGGTCGTTTCGTGGACCGCTCCAAACTGCACTACGTGGACTTCAGTGGCACCGATTCTGCGAGTGAAGAATTCACTGTGAAGGGGCCCTCGATCGTCCCCCGTCCCACGCAGGGACATCTACCGGTCTTCGTGGAACACACACCGGACGCACCTCTGGAGGCGTTGCGGGGCGCGGTGGAACAGGCCGACGTGGTGCTGCTGCCGGCGGAGTCCGTGGGCCCCGAGGCCGTTAAGGTTCTCGACTGGAACCCGTCGGCGTGTGTGCTCGCCGTGATTGACGCCGATGCAGACGCTCTGGACCCGGAAATCGTGGCGAGGTGGGTTCAGGTCGGAGTGAGCGGCGTCGTCCTGGAGACCGGCCCCTATGACGTGGAACTGGCCGTGCGCGCGGCCGCCGGGGTGGTCCCGGAGCTGGTTGGCACTGATGAGTCACCGGACGAACAATCCACCCTGCGCGCGCGCCTGGGCCTGCCACCGGCGGAGAACCGCTACGCGAACGCCTGATGCGGTGAAAACCCCCGCCGATTGGGGCCTGAGCGGGGTTGTCTGCTACTGTCTTGGGTGCATCTGAACCGTGCTCGGTTCTGCTGCGCCACCTTAGCTCAGTCGGTAGAGCAATTCCCTCGTAAAGAATAGGTCGCCGGTTCGATTCCGGCAGGTGGCTCCGAACAGAAGAAAACCCCGGGAACCTGATCAGGTTCCCGGGGTTTTCTCGTATCCGAGCGACTTCCGCTCGGATGGTCACGCTTGGCCCCGGGGGGGTGTCCCTTTCCGGACCGGAGCGCGCCCACGAGGTGAGTTGCGATCAGACGGTCAGCTTGCCGTCCAGCATGGTGACCTCGCGGTCGGCCATGTCCACGAATTCCAGGTCGTGGGTGACCACCACGGTGGCCAGGTCGAACTTGCGGGTGAGGTTCTTGAGCAGTTGCATGACCTCGGCCGAGCGCTGCTGGTCCAGAGCGGACGTGGGTTCGTCCACCAGAAGCAGTTTGGGTTCGCCCATGAGCGCGCGGGCAATGTTCACGCGCTGCCGCTGGCCACCGGAGAGCTCGTGCGGGCGGCGCCGCCCGGCGTCCTCGAGGCCCACCAGCTCGAGCAGTTGCCGGGCCCGTTCGCGAGCCTGTCGTTTGGCCGCACCTCGAGCGCCGCGGATGTGGCTGGTCACGACCAACTGGTCCACGGCCTTGAGCGAGGGAATCAAGTTGGGCTGCTGGAACACGGTGCCCACCTCGTTGCGGCGCAGGCGAGCGCGTTCCTTCTCGGACAGTGTTCCCACGGACGTCTCGCCGATGAGCACCTCACCCGAAGTCGGCTTCAACAGCGTGGACGCCACGGCCAACAGGGAAGACTTGCCCGAACCCGACGGGCCGGTCAACGCGGTCATGGTGCCGGGAACGGCCGATAAGGACACGTTGTCGAGCGCGGTGATGGTGCGGGGAGCGCCGTCGGGCCCCTTGCCGTCCGGATAGGACAGCGTGACGTTGCGAAGCTCGAAAGCGGGCGCGGCCACAGCACGATCCTGCTCGTTCCAGGGCGCGGTGTGAGTGGTGGTGGACATGTCAGTTACCTCCCAGGGCAATCATGGGGTCGACTTTGGCAACGCGGCGTACGGCGAGCAACGAACCCACGATGCCCAGCAGCAGCACGCCGAGCGCCGGAATGGCCACGGCGGCCAGCGAGAACAGGAAAGGAACGGCGGTGACCTGCGTGGCCACGAGCCAGCCCATCAGGCCACCCATGAGAGCGCCGATGATCACGCCCAGGCCGACCACGAGCGTGGCCTGCACCAGGGAGTCGCGCACCAGGTACCCGCGTGAGGCGCCCAGTGCGCGCAGTACGGCTACATCGCGGGTGCGCTGAACGGTCCACACGGTGATGAACGAAATCACCACGAGCGCAGAGATCCCGTACAGGAAAGCCTGCATGAGCATGAGCGAGCCGTTCTCGGAGGAATAGGACGGGATGGCCTGGAACGACTCTCGGGTCGTCTGGGTCATGGTGTCGACCCGCCCGTCCAGGTTGGTCGCGATCTCGTCCATCTGAGCGGAATCGGTGCCGTCCGCGAACTGGACCATGATCTCGGTCCCCACGGTGGCGCTGGGCTGATGAGCGACCGCCAGGGCGTCCGCATCGGTCAGCCACGCCACGGGCAGGTGGCTGTAGAACTCGTCCGCAACGAACCCGACGACCTCAAGATCCTTGCCGCCAATACCCACGGTGTCACCCAGGCCGATGCCCAGGTCCTCCGTATAGGACTCCGACAGCATGATCTGGCCGTCGTCGGGGCGGTGCTGACCTTCGAGCAGGTCGACCTTCTGCGCGAACATCGAATCCTGGGGCAGGCCCATTACGGCACCGGTGGTTACCTTTGAATCCGAGCCCACCTGCGTCAGCGTGACCACGAGCGGTTCGGCGTGCTCAACCGCGGGCTCCGCGGTCCAGGCGTCCAGCTGCTCCTGGGTGATCTGCGAGGTGGTGAACGAGGGCATTTCCTCCGTACCCTCGGCCGGACCGAACACGATGCGCTGCGCGTCCAGCGTTTCCAACGCGGCGGTGTTCTGCTTGCCCAATCCGTTGGTCAACCCGCTCAACATGATCAGGAGAATGGTGATCAGCGCGACCACCGACGCCACCAGGGCTACACGCCCCTTGGCGAAAACGATGTCTCTCACCGAGACGAACATAGGTACCTCCGGTCCCTTCATGACAGATTTCTTCCATTTCAGGTTCCCGAAAATCCCTCGCCGTCACATCGCGCATCCGAGCGACCTTCCGATGCCGTTGAGTTGAGTGCACAATCCACCTTTTGGTGGATCTGCCGCTCGGGTTCGCCGCGTATGCTGCGCTAGCGAGACCGACGACGCCGCCGCGGCGTCGTCATCCTCGCTTTGAGACCAGCGAACCGGCACGAAAGGCAGACTCAGGTGGAAACGACCTCGACCGCCCAGGTGCTGCGGGCACTGCGGCTGGCCCTCCACGTGAGTTTCGCGGGGCTGTTGTTGCTCGGCGTGCTGCGGATGGCCTCGGACCCGCCCATGAAGTTCGCGTGGTCCCTGTGCTTGGCGTGCTTGCTGGCTGCCGTGTACTTGGTGGGCACCGTGTGGGAGAACCGGTACGCCCACGGTCGCAGTGATCGAAATCCTCGATTCCTGGCGATTCCGTGGCTCGTGATGATCTCCGTGCTGTGGGGCGCCCTGGTCCTCATGAGCGTCGACTTCATCTCCGTGGTGTTCCCACTCTTCTTCTTGTTCCTGCTGCTACTGCCGCGGGCCGTCGCACTGGCCTGTGTGGTGGTTATGACGGGCGTGGTGGTGCTGTCCCAACGGCTGCACATCGGTGCCGATGAGTTCACGTCCGCCATGGTCTACGGTCCCGCCCTGGGCGCGGTGTTCTCCGTGATCATGGCTTCTTCCTACCGGGCCATGTATCAGGACGTGCTGCGGTATCAGCGCACGTTGACTGCGCTGGAAAACACACGTTCGGAACTGGCCCGCACCGAACGTGCCGCTGGCCAGGCCACCGAACGTGAACGCTTGGCCCGCGAAATCCACGACACGTTGGCTCAGGGGCTTTCGTCGATCGTCCTGATGTCCCGTGCCGCCAGGTCGTCCCTGTCCGAGGTAGACATGCGGCGCACCGATGAACGGCTGGGCACCATCGAGACCGCGGCGTCCGAGAACCTGGCGGAGGCACGGCGGTTCGTCCACAACCTCTCGTCCCCGGCCCTGGCTGTTCCGTTGGCCGATGCGCTGCGTCAGCTGAGCGAGCGAACCACGGAGCAGGCCCGCGCCCGCGGGGAAGATCTCACCGTGACGTTCACTGAGGACGGCGCGGGACAGGCCGAGTTCGCTCAGCAGACGGTGCTGTTGCGCGCCGCGCAAACTCTGCTGGCCAATGTGGCCTCACACGCACACGCTCGCCAGGCCGTGGCCAGCCTCTCCTGGTGGGACCACGAGGTGAGCGTGGACGTGGTCGACAACGGTGTGGGCTTCTCACCGGATCGGCTGCCACCCAGGGACGGGTCCAACGGTTTCGGTTTGCCCGGCCTCCATGAACGGGTGACGGCCGCCGGTGGAATCGCCACCGTTGAGTCCGCACCCGGGGACGGCACCGCAGTGACCGTGCGGCTTCCCTTGAAACCGCCGCGTCCGAATCCGGCGTCCAGCCTTGTTGACCCCGCCCTCAACAGCACGGAACCTCAGAGCTCCCCCGACAACGACCTCTCCGGAGAATCATCATGAGCACTCGAGTCCTATTGGTCGACGATCACCCCGTGGTGCGTGCCGGACTGCGGGCCGTGTTGGAAGGTCTCCCGGACATCACCGTGGTGGCTGAGGCACGGGACGCGCTGTCCGCTCAACAGCGATCCCGCCACGACGACATCGATGTGGTGGTCATGGACATCCAGATGGGCCCCGGGCCCACGGGCATCGATGCGACACGTGCCATTCGCGCCGCCGGCGGACCTCCCGTGCTGATCCTCACCACGTACGACACGCAGTCGGACATCCTCTCCGCACTGGAAGCCGGGGCCACCGGGTACCTGTTGAAGGACGCACCGGAAGAAACATTGCGCCAGGCAGTTCTCGACGCCGCCGCGAATCGCCCGGTGCTTTCCCCACAAGTAACCGCGCAATTAGTGATGCGCACCACAAAACCCGCATCGGCTTTATCGCCGCGTGAAATTGAAATACTTGAATTAGCGGCTACCGGTGCAAGTAATCGCAGCATGGCAAAGCAATTGTTCATCTCCGAGGCAACCGTGAAAACGCATCTAGTTCACGTCTACAACAAACTCAATGTGGACAATCGGACAGCGGCCATCGATCGAGCCAGACAACAACGCATTATCTGATACTTGTCCCCCAAAAAGCTGCTGTAACCTGGGGCGTTGTCCCCAGCAGGGTGGATTTTAGTGCACTACCAGCGCCTATACTCTTAATAACGAACACTGACGGGGATTGGGCTCTCGGTCAGCGATTCAAAGCGCACAGGGGACGCGCGAGTGCGGTGGACTTTCAGTAAGAAACCTTGGGGAGAGGTTGAGAGTCTTCTACGCTCTTTATCACACGTAGAAGGACCGATCACCAACATGATCGTTGCGATCATTCCTGCCCATAACGAAGCACAAAGTATTCAAGGCACCATCACGTCCTTGTTACATCAAACACATTCACCGGATCGTATTCTGGTGGTTTCCGACAACTCCACGGACAACACCGTGGAGATCGCACGGGCCGCGGGGGCGGACGTGATGGAGAGTGTCGACAACACGCACCGCAAGGCCGGTGCGCTCAATCAGGCCCTCGAGGTCGTCTCGACCATGAACCCACGGCATGTGATGGTCATGGACGCGGACACCGAATTGGCACCGCAATTCATCGAGATCGCCCTTGAGCGGCTGCGCGACCCGAAAATGGGTGCCGTGGGAGCTGTCTTCGGTGGTGTGGACCCGGAAGGCTACCTGCAGTACATGCAGCGTCTGGAATGGGCCCGCTACGCGGAGCAGATCGAACGCACCGATCAGACTTTCGTACTCTCCGGCACCGCGGCATTGATCCGCTGGGACGCCATGGAAGCGGTCAAGGAGCACTTCGGTCGTTACTACGACCTGGGCTCCATCACCGAGGACATGCGTCTAACGCTGGATCTGAAGACCGTGGGGTACCGCTTGTGCTCACCGGTCGAATGCGAGTCCACGACCGAGATGATGCCGTCGGTCAAGCTGCTGTTCCTGCAGCGCCGCCGCTGGTACCTGGGCGCTCTGCAGAACGTGACCGCCTACGGCTTCACACGCGTCTCGGCCCCGTACTGGCGCCAGCAGCTCATGCTCTGCCTGTCCGTGGGGCTCATGTCCCTGTATCTGACGCTCACGGCCATGTCACTCGTGTTCGGTTGGTTCGCACTGAACCCGTTCTGGCTCGCGGTGGGCGCCGTGTTCGCCGTGGAACGCACCGTCACAGTGTGGAAGCTCGGCTGGCAGGCCCGCTTCACCGCGGCGCTCGTACTCCCCGAACTGATTTATGCACTGATCCTGCAGTCCGCGTTCGTCGCGGCTGTCCACCAGCACCTCACGGGCCAGACCGGCTCGTGGCACCACGTAGAAGTAGAGGAAGGTACCGCCGTCAATGTATAGCGTAGATCTCACCCAGGCCATGCCCGTAGCCGCCGCAGGACTCGCAGGCGTGAGTCTCACCGTTTCACAGAACATCCTGTCCGTGGGTGTCCTCTTCTTTGCCACGCTCGCCCTGATCACCACGGTGCGTTCGGTGTGGTTCACGGTGCGGAAGCGCCGCCGCGGCCGTCACGCGGCCGCCACGGATTCCGCCGTACTCGACACGCTGCAGTACTACCGGAATCGTCGCATCCAGGAGGCACAGCCCCAGCAGCTCGCCGCCTAGTCTCTCAGCAAGGTCTAGTCGCGCAGCAAGGCTTCTGCCTGCTCCACGCATTCGTGCACGCTGGCGGCCCGTCGTTCGATTCCTTGAACGCGCGGGTCGCTTTTGCTTTCCTCGTCCGTCGAATTCGCCGACGACGCCGCGAACCGCGCCATGGTCAGCGCCTCCGCCGTTTGTGCCATGGCATTCCCGCTGCGGGACAGTTGGCGGTGGACGTCCGAGAGATAACCGCCTTTGGACGCGGGGATGTCCTGTGTTTCGGACGGCGCGCGACGGTGGGCCTCCATACAGACCTGGCGCACTCGCGGCAACAGATCCGCGAGGTCGTTGGCGATCGGGATCGCCCCGGCGCGAAGATCGGGGTCCGTCACGCCCTCCAACATCTGGTGGTACCGGTCCAGACCTCGCTGGAAACGGTCGTGAGCACGCCGCCACACGCCGCGACCCAATTCCTGGTCGTCGCGACGGGTAGCCACGTAATCGCGTAAGAAACCCACGCACTGCCCCTTTCATGCATGAACCGCCGCGTCCAAGACGCGGCGGTTCATGGTATCGCTTCAGCAGCACCGACCCTGCGGGTTGTGGTCCTGCCAGTCCTGATAATCCCTCCAGAACTCGCGTTCCGTCATGGGCTCACCGGGTTGTCCACTCGCTCGGTGGTAGTCGAGGTACTTCTCATACTTGTCCGCGCCCAGCACACCGTTGCCGAACCGGAGTGCGGAACGGGCCCATGACCGCGCAAGGTCCCCGAGCGGCGTCGTCCGTGAATCCGACATCAGTGGTGACCGTGTCCCGTGGGGACCCGCTGCTCGTACGGCAGTGCGTCCCATTCCTTGGCCAGGGCCTTCTCGGAAGGCGTCGAGAGCATTCCCGACGGCGCGTAGTAGCGGGACTCCACGGCCGGGTCCTCGTGGGACGCGCGCTGATGACCGCGGAAGGCCTTGACCATCTCGATGAACGCCATGGTCACCACGATGATCGTGAGGACCGCGAACAGGACGGACAGCGTGCCCTGCACCAGGGTGTTGCGCACTACGGCTTCCATGGCCTCCACGTTCTGGGCGGTGCCCAGGCTGGTCTCGCCGTTGGCCAGGGCCTCCTTGAAGCGGAAGTGGTTCGCCCAGTACCCCACGGTGGGATCCGAGGAGAAGATCTTGTGCCACGAACCCGTCATGGTGACCACCACGTCGAAGAGCAGCGGAATCATGATGATCCACAGGTACTTGAACCGTTTGAGGTTCGCTGCAATCGCCAGGCACACCGCGAGCGCAATGGCCGCCAGCAGCTGATTGGAAATACCGAACAGCGGGAAGAACGTGTTGATACCGCCCAGTGGGTCGGTCACGCCCAGGATCAGGATGGACCCCCAGCCGGCCACCATGATGGCCGTGGTGAGCCACGCCCCGAGTCTCCAGTCGGTGTCGCGGAACTTGGGAATGAAGTTGCCCAGGGTATCGGTGAGCATGAAGCGGGCCACGCGGGTACCGGCGTCAACTGCGGTGAGGATGAACAGCGCCTCGAACATGATCGCGAAGTGGTACCAGAAGCTCATCATGGATGCGCCGCCGATCCACTGGTTCATGATGTGGGCCAGGCCCACGGCCAGGGTCGGCGCGCCACCGGTGCGGGAGACGATGGATTCCTCGCCCACGGCGTCCGCGGTGCCCTGCAGTAGTTCGGGCGTGACGTGCACACCGGAGAGGCCCAGTGAGTTCACGAAAGCGGCGGCGCCCTCGACGGTTCCCATGGTCACGGCCGGGGACGAGTTCATCGCGAAGTAGATACCGCGGTCGATGGACACGGCAGCAACCAGCGCCATGATCGCCACGAAGGACTCCATGAGCATGCCGCCGTAGCCGATGAACCGGGTCTGGCGTTCCTTCTCGATCATCTTGGGGGTGGTGCCGGAGGCAATGAGCGCGTGGAACCCGGACAGCGCACCACACGCGATGGTGACGAACAGGAACGGGAAGAGCGAACCGGTGAACACGGGGCCGTCGGAGCGTCCCGCGAATTCGGAGACGGCCGGAACGGTGATCTCCGGGCGCACCACCACGATCGCGGCGGCCAACAGCACGATGGTGCCGACCTTCATGAACGTGGAGAGGTAGTCACGCGGGGACAGCAGCAACCACACGGGCAGCACTGCGGCGATGAAGCCGTAGATGATCACGCACCACGCCAGAGTGATGCGGTCCAGGGTGAACAGCTGAGCGCCCAACTCGGTCTCGGCCACCCACCCGCCGGCCACGATGGCCGCCATGAGCAGGATGAAGCCGATGATGGAGATCTCCATGACCTTGCCGGGGCGCAGGTAACGCAGATACACGCCCATGAAAAGCGCGATGGGGATGGTCATACCCACGGAGAACACACCCCACGGGGACTCGCCCAGGGCGTTGACGACCACCAGCGCCAGAATGGCCACGATGATGATCATGATCGCCAGGGTCGCGATGATGGCCGCGTAACCACCCACGGTGCCCAGTTCCTCGCGGGCCATCTGGCCCAGGGAACGACCGCCGCGGCGCATGGAGAAGAACAGCACCAGGTAGTCCTGGACCGCGCCGGCCAGGATCACACCCACGATGATCCAAATGGTGCCGGGCAGGTAGCCCATCTGGGCCGCGAGCACGGGTCCGACCAGCGGACCGGCACCGGCGATGGCGGCGAAGTGGTGGCCGTACAGCACACGGCGATCCGTGGGCATGTAGTCCTTGCCGTTGGCCATGTACTCGGCCGGTGTGGCGCGGCGGTCATCCGGGCGCGTGAGTTTTGCCTCGATGAACTTGGAGTAGAACCGGTACGCAATGAAGTAACTGCACACCGCGGCAAAAACGAACCAAATGGCATTGACCGACTCGCCGCGGGCAAAGGCGATCATGACCCACGCGAAAGCGCCGAGCAGGGCGATGCCGACCCACACCGCGATGCGCAGGGGCGTCCAGCGGGTTTGTTCGGCCTCGAGGACCTCGGGGTCCACGTGGTTGGGTGGTAGATCAGTCGAGGGGGATCCGCCCGGCTGGGGAGACCCGGCGGCGGGGCCGCGGTGGGTAGTGCTCATGGGGAAGCTCCGAATCTCGTGTGAATTCGCTCAGAATCCTTGGGGACTCCGCAAGCGGGATTCTATTCCACATGGCACGCATCACAAACAACCACGGCCGCCGCCGTGTCAACCCGGTTCTCACATGGTCAGGAGCACCTTGCCGATGTGCGAGCCGGAGTCGAAGTATTCGTGGGCCTCGCGGACCAGCTCCAAGGGGAAGGTCTTGTCCAGGATGGGTCGCACCTCACCGGACTCCACGTGCGGCCACACGATCTGACGCACCGCACCCATGATCTGGGCCTTCTCGCTCAGGGGACGCGAACGCAGTGTGGTCCCGATGACCGCGCCTCGCTTGTTCATCAAGCGGCCGATGTTCAGCTCTCCCTTGACCCCACCCTGCATGCCGATGATGGTGATGCGGCCGTTGTTCGCCAGTGCCTTGACGTTGGGCTCCAGGTACTTGGCGCCCATGACATCGAGAATCACGTCCGCCCCGTGGCCGTCGGTCAGTTCCTTGACCCGCTCCACGAAGTCTTCGTCCTCGTACTTGATGGCCGTGACTCCGAGTTCGGTCACAAAGTCGGCCTTCTCCTGACTGCCCACGGTGGCCAGCACCGTTAGGCCCAGGGCCTTGGCCACCTGAATTGCGTGGGTTCCGATGCCACCGGCGCCGCCGTGGACGAGCAGGGTCTCCCCCTCGCGCGCGGCCGCGGCCATGAACACGTTGGAGAACACCGTGGCTGCCACCTCCGGCAGTGCGGCCGCCTCCACCAGGTCCATTCCTTCCGGTGCGGGGAGCACCTGCGGCCACGGTGCGACGACCTTTTCCGCGTAACCGCCGGAATCCAGCAGGGCTACAACCTTGTCTCCCACGTTGAGTCCCGCCTCAGACGGCACATCCGGGCCGAGTTCGGCAACGGTTCCCGAAACCTCGAGGCCGAACACGTCGGTCGCGTCCGGAGGCACGGGGTAGTTACCCTGCCGCTGCAGCACGTCCGCGCGGTTGATACCCGCGGCAGCCACCTCGATCAGCACGCCATCCCCGGTAACCGAAGGTTCGTCGATCTCCGTGGCCTTCAGGACCTCGGGGCCACCCGATTCAATATCTCGTACCGCGCGCATGGATTCTCCTTCTCGCTCGTTGTCTACCTTCTCCCTCCATCCTTACGCGGATTCACAGTCGCGGCTAGATTCCGACGCCGCTCGGCCATTTCACCACGCGCGTCACCGGACCGAGCGGCGTCGTATTGGCCCTGCGCCGTGGTCACGTGGAATAATGACGTGTCGTTCGCGACCGCCCCCGCGGGCGGCCGCGAACGGTCAGGAAGGTTGTCCGAGCGGCCTAAGGAGCTGGTCTTGAAAACCAGTGTGCGGTAACCCCGTACCAAGGGTTCAAATCCCTTACCTTCCGCCCATGACGAAGGCCCCGGCGCTCCCATTGAGGAGTGCCGGGGCCTTCGTGGTCCGCAGCGATGATTTGTGGTTCCTTATCCCCGATTTCTTACCTGATTTCGGTAATAGGGAACCATAAATCGCAGGCGGTGGCGCTAGAAGCCCACGGCCTGACGGATTTCGTCGCTGATCTGCTCGAGGCGAGATGTAGCTTCCGCTCGCGGGATCTCGGCGCCCTCTTCGACCGGCAGGACCACTTCCAGGTAGCACTTGAGCTTGGGTTCGGTGCCGGAGGGACGGACGATCACGCGGTCGTCGGCCTCGGTGCGGATGAGCACGCCCTCGGTGGGCAGCAGTTCGGGGCCGCCCTTGGACAGGTCCGTGTACTCGACCACCGGGGAACCCACCAGCTCTACGGGCGGGTTTTCGCGCAGTCGCTGCATGCCCTGCGGGATCAATTCCAGATCCGCCACGCGGAACGTCAGCGGAGCGGTCGCGTAGAGCCCGTGCAGACGCGCGAGCCGATCCAGTTCACCCTGCACCGTGGCGCTGGAGTGCTTGAGCCGATCCACATACGAGGCAACGCGCACCGCGGTGGTGATGCCGTCCTTGTCGCGCACCGCGAGCGGGTCGGTGCAGTACCCAATGGCCTCTTCGTAACCGAACCGCAGGCCGGGTGCACGGGCGATCCACTTGAAGCCGGTCAGGGTCTGGCGGAACTTCAGCCCGTGATGCTCCGCAATCCGACCGAGCAGGCGCCCGGAGACGATCGAACAGGCCAGAGTGTCGCCGCTACGTTCGGGGTCCGACGCCGCGTGCTCACCCAACAGCGCGCCCAGCTCATCACCGGTGAGTCGCCGCCACGTGGTTTCACCGTCTTCCGAGGTGCTCGGAATCGCGATGGCACAGCGGTCCGCATCAGGATCCAGGGCAATGACCACGTCCGCGTTCTCCGCCGAGCCCAAGGCAACGGCGAGGTCCATGGCACCTGGCTCTTCCGGGTTCGGGAAGACCACGGTCGGGAACTCAGGGTCGGGTTGAGCCTGTTCCGGAACCACCGTGACGTTCGGGAATCCGGCGCGTTCCAACACGCGAACTGCGGTCTCCCCACCCACACCGTGCATGGGGGTCAGGACGATGCGCACGTCGGAGGGCTCAGCGGTGCCCCGTAGGGAAGCCGCACGGTTGATGTAGCCATCGAGCAGCGAGTTGTCCGCCCATTCCACACCAGCTTCAGCACGCGGCACTTCGTTGGCGGGCGGGGCCGCCGCGATCCGCTCGGCGATGTGAGCATCGTCCGGCGGCACGATCTGCACGCCGCGCTCGTCGTCCGAGTCCACCGCGCGACCGCCCAGGTACACCTTGTACCCGTTGTCCGCAGGCGGGTTATGGGAGGCCGTGACCATGACACCCGCGTCCGCCCCGAGTTCCCGCACGGCATAGGCCACCACGGGAGTGGGGAGCTGGGCGGACAACCGAATGGCTCGGCAACCGGCGGCAGCGAGGACGGCGGCGGCGTCGGCGGAGAAATCCTCCGAACCGTGGCGGGCATCGCAACCGACGACCACCACGGGCCGCTCCCCCACGCGTTCGGTGAGGAATTCCGCGAGACCGGCGGTGGCGCGAATGACCACCGCGCGGTTCATGCGGGATTCACCCGCGCCCACGGCGGCACGCAGACCGGCCGTTCCGAACATGAGCGGACCCGCGAAACGGGACGCGAGATCTTCCAGGGCGGCCTGATCATTCGACTCGGCACTGGCCACGAGCGCTTCGAGCTCGGCGCGCGTGGTCGGGTCCGGATCCTGTTCGATCCAGCTGCGGACAGACGATAAGAGTTCAGCGGTCATGCGTACCTCCGCGGGGTGAGCGGTTGAATCAGTCGGACAGGCCGTCGAGCACGGCGCGCGAGCCGGAGAGGCCCAGGCGGGTGGCCCCGGCCTCAACCATGGCCAGCGCCGTGGCAGTATCGCGGATGCCACCGGAGGCCTTGACGCCCAAGCGGCCGCCCACGGTGTCCGCCATGAGACGCACGGCCTCGACCGACGCTCCGCCGGCCGGGTGGAAGCCCGTGGAGGTCTTCACGAAGTCCGCGCCAGCAGCCTCGGAGGCCTTGCACGCGGCCACGATCTCGTCATCGGTGAGTGCTGCGGACTCGATGATGACCTTGAGCACCACGTTCGACGGGCACGCCTCGCGCACCGCGGCGATCTCCGCCTGCACGCCGTCCCAGTCGCCGACCTTGGCCAGACCCAGGTTGATGACCATGTCCACTTCGTCCACGCCCGCGGCCACAGAATCCGCGGCCTCTGCAGCCTTCACGGCAGCGGCGTGCGCGCCGGACGGGAAACCGCACACCGTGGCCAGCTTGACGCCCTCGGGCAGGTCCACGTCCAGCTGGGACGGTGAGACGCAGATGGAGAAGGTGCCCAGCTCACCGGCCTCGCGGGCCAGCTCGGCCACCTGTTCGGCGGTGGCCTCCGGCTTGAGCAGCGTGTGATCGATCATGGTGGCCAGTTCGGCGCGGGTGGTCATGAATTAACTCCTTGGTTCGGTGAGCCGGGCGGTGGGTGAGGTCAGGAAATCCGGTCGAGCACGACGTCGTCGCGCGCGCCGGTGCCCTCGGCCGCCTGGGGATCGATGGTGTAGCCGCCGCGCAGGGAATCCAGCGCGCGGTCGAAACGGTCCGGGGTGTCCGTGTGCAGGGTGAACAGCTTCTGGCCCTTGGTGATCTTGTCGCCGGGCACCGCGTGGATCTCGATGCCGGCACCGGCCTGCACGGGGTCCTGCTGGCGAGCGCGGCCCGCACCCAGACGCCACGACGCGACGCCCACGGCGAGCGCGTCCATTTCGGTCATGACGCCGTCTTGTTCGGCAGTGACCTCGTGGGTGTCGGTGGCCACGGGCAGCGGGGCGCCCGGATCTCCGCCCTGCGCGGAGATCATGCGCTTCCAGGAGTCCATGGCGCGGCCGTCCTTGAGGGCTTCCTCCACGTCCGGGTCCTTGACGCCGGCGGCCTCAAGCATTTCCTTGGCCAGGGCAACGGTCAAACGAACGACGTCGCTCGGGCCGCCACCTGCCAAGACCTCCACGGACTCGCGGACCTCCAGGGCGTTGCCCACGGTCAGGCCCAGCGGGCGGGACATATCGGTCAGCAGCGCCACGGTGTTCACGTCGGCGTCGGTGCCGAGGTCGACCATGGTGCGTGCGAGTTCACGGGCGTCCGCTTCCTTCTTCATGAACGCACCGGGGCCCACCTTGACGTCCAGCACCAGGGCGCCGGTGCCCTCGGCGATCTTCTTGGACATGATCGAGGAGGCAATCAGCGGGATGCAGTCCACGGTGGAGGTGATGTCGCGCAGGGCGTAGAGCTTCTTGTCCGCGGGAGCCAGGCCGGAACCTGCGGCGCAAATGACAGCGCCCACGTCTTCCAGGATCTCCATCATGCGGTCATTGCTGAGGTCAGCCTGCCAGCCCGGGATGGCTTCGAGCTTGTCCAGGGTGCCACCGGTGTGGCCCAACCCGCGGCCGGACAGCTGCGGAACCGCCACGCCGTAGGACGCGACCAGGGGTGCCAGCGGAAGGGTGATCTTGTCGCCCACGCCACCGGTGGAGTGCTTGTCGGTGGTGGCCTTGGACAGGGCGTTGAAGTTCATGGTTTCGCCGGAGTTGATCATGGCCTGGGTCCAGCGGGCGATCTCCTCGCGGTCCATGCCGTTGAGGAAGATGGCCATGGCCAGTGCGGACATCTGCTCATCCGCGACAACCCCGCGGGTGTAGGCGTCCACCACCCAGTCGATGGCGTCCATGGGCAACTTCTGACGGTCTCGTTTGATACGGATGACATCTACAGCGTCGTAGGCCTCGACCACCGCGATCACTCCCTCGGGATTGGGGTTCGAAAACTCGTGTTCCTGGCTTGTGGAACCGGTGTTCACATCCTAAGCTGCTCATGAGAAATTTTGTCAATCACTCCTTTGACAAATGTTCGCGCCGACACGGCGCCCCATGTGAAGGCAGGATCATCGTGGATCGCTTCCAAGGCCTGATTGGCATTGTGCTCATTCTGGGCCTCATCATTCTTCTCTCCAGACACCGCAGCGCCATCAAGTGGCGCACCCTAGCGGTGGGCCTGGCCCTTCAGGTGGGCGTAGCCCTGCTGATCCTGAAATGGGGGCCCGGTTTCGAGGCCCTCAAGTGGTTCTCCGGTCTGGTGCAGGGACTCATCTCGTTCACCGATCAGGGCACATCGTTCGTGTTCGGCGGCCTGTTCGGGGAGAACAGTGGATTCGTCTTCGCCCTGAACGTGCTGCCCGTGATCATCTTCCTGGGTGCGCTCATCGGTGCGCTGTACTACCTGCGCGTGGTTCAGCTCTTCGTGCACCTGCTGGGTACCGCGCTCAACAAGATCATGGGCACGTCCAAGATCGAATCCGTCTTCGCCTCTACCGTGATCTTCCTGGGGCAGAGCGAAGCCCCGCTGATGATCAAGCCGTACATCAGCAAGCTCACCCGCTCCGAGCTTTTCGCGTGCATGACCGGTGGTTTCGCCGCCGTGGCCGGTTCCACCCTGGTGGGTTACTCGCTGCTGGGCGCGCCACTGCCCTATCTTCTGGCCGCGGCCGTGATGAACGCCCCGGGTTCGTTGCTCGTGGCCAAGGCCATGATGCCCGAAACCGAGAAGTCCGTGGCCTCCGTCAATGTGCTCAAGGTGCGCGACACCGAGTCCAAGAACCTCATCGACGCCATCGGCACCGGCGCCATGAGCGGCGGCAAAATCGCCGTGATCGTGGGCTGCCTGCTCATCGCATTCATCGCCCTGATCGGCATGGTCTCCGCAGTGCTCGGTTGGTTCGGTGGCCTGTTCGGTTTCGAGGGCTGGTCCCTGGAGGGCCTGTTCGGCATCATCTTCGCCCCGCTCGCGTGGGCGCTGGGCGTGCCTTGGAACGACGCCGCCATGGTCGGCAACTTCATCGGCCAGAAGACCATTCTCAACGAGTTCGTGGGCTACACGTCGTTCGGTCCGGAGATCCCCAACATGGATCCCCAGTCCGTGCTGATCACCACGTTTGCTCTGGCCGGTTTCGCCAACCTGTCCTCGATCGCCATCCAGATCGGTTCGATCGGCGGTCTGGCACCGGATCGCCGCGGCGACGTGGCGCAGATGGGTCTGTTCGCTCTGCTGGGTGGCTTCCTGACCAACATGCTCAACGCTGCACTGGTGGGCGTGATTCTGGGGCTTTGATCCCCGCTGATCACCACCTTTCACGAACGAGAGACCCCCATGTCATTGAGCCCCAGAGATATCCAGGGACTGAGCGCCGCGCGCCTCTACTACGAGCGCGGCCTGTCCCAGGGAGATGTGGCCCGTGAACTGGGGGTCTCTCGTCCAACCGTCTCCAAACTGATCCAGCACGCCAAGGATCGCGGTTTCGTGACCATTGAGATTCACGACCCCCGTCAGGTGTCCACGGCGGTGGCTGATCAGCTGCGCGAGCGTTTCGGCCTGGCCGAGGCCCGAGTCATCACCAGTCAGCCCACGGACGAGGAGCTGGTCCGCGAGTTAGGTGCCGTGGGCGCCCTCATGCTCGAGGAAAACGTTGCCGACGGCGATCTGGTCGGGATCACGTGGGGCCGCACCTTGCACGCGGTGGCCCGGTCCCTCAAGCACCAGAACTGTCACGGGGTGCAGGTGGTTCAGCTCAAGGGTGGGGCCACGCTGACCTCCCGTTCCACGAGTCACTACGAGACCATCCGGTTGTTCTGCGAAGCGTTCAACGCCTACCCGCAGACCCTGCCCCTCCCGGTCATCTTCGACAACGCAGAGGTCAAACGGGTGGTCGAGGAAGATCGGCACATCAAACACATCCTGGACCTGGGCAGGGACGCCCAGACCGCCATCTTCACGGTGGGCACCATGAGCCCGGAATCCACGTTGTTGAAACTCGGTTACCTCTCCGAGGCCGAACAAACTGCCCTGTTGGACAACGCCGTGGGCGACATCTGCTCACGCTTCATCGATGAGCAGGGAGAGCCATGCCTGCCGGAGCTCGAGGAACGCACGGTGGCGGTGTCCCTGCAGAACCTGCGTGCTAAACAAACCCGAATCTGCGTGGCCGGTGGACAACAAAAGGTTCGCCCCTTGAAGGCCGCTCTGGGCGCCGGATACGTGTCCCACCTGGTCACCGACGAGGACACCGCCCGGGCCGTTCTCGCCTGATCCGACACCGTTCTGCGGCTGGTTCTGCGCGTCGGTGGCGTGTGTCATATTGGGCTCAAGACCCCGTAATGACGCGCGGGTCATGATGCACAAGGAGAACTCCGTGGCCCCTTCCGGCACCCGCCCCGTGGCCCATGTGGTGGGCACTGTTCTGGCCGAGCTGGGCGCCGGTCACTGCTTTGGCGTGGTGGGGAGCGGGAATTTCGAGATGACCGCGGCGCTGCGCCGGGCAGGTGTCCCGTTCACCGCGGCACGCCACGAGGGTGGGGCGGCCATGATGGCGGACGGGTTTGCCCGGATGTCCGGTCGCGTTGCGGTGCTGTCCACTCACCAGGGCTGCGGGCTCACCAATGCGCTCACGGGCATCGCCGAGGCCGCCAAGAGCAGAACACCTTTGATCGTGCTCACCGCGGACACGGCGAGCGCTGCGGTGCGATCGAACTTCAACGTGGACCAAGACGCTCTCGCCCGCAGTGTGAGTGCCGTCCCGGAGCGCGTCCACTCCCCCGCGAGCGCCGTAGCCGATGTGGTGCGGGCTTACCGAACGACCCTGACAGAACGACGGACCGTGGTGCTGTCGGTTCCCACGGACATTCAACAGGCCAAGGTTGACTTCGACCCCGCTTTACTTCCCACGGTGTCCACCGCGCAGCCGGTTCGCCCCTCACGGCAGGCCGTGGCCGAACTCGCGCAACTCATCACCAAAGCCAAGAAACCCGTATTCGTGGCCGGTCGCGGCGCACGTCATGCGGCTGACCAGCTGAGGGAACTGGCCGAAGCGTCCGGCGCACTTTTGGCCACGTCTGCTGTGGCTCACGGGCTGTTCCACGATGACCCGTTCAACCTGGGCATCTCGGGTGGTTTCTCCTCCCCCTTCACAGCGGCCACTGTTGCCGACGCGGATTTGATCGTCGGGTGGGGCTGCGCCTTGAACATGTGGACCATGCGGCACGGATCCCTGATCGGCCCGGAAGCGACGGTCGTTCAAGTGGATACGGACCTGGACGCCCTGGGTGCCAACCGCCCCATCGACCTCGGAGTGCTCGGTGACTGCGCGGAATCCGCAACTGACGTGACCAAGGCTCTGAGCGGCGTCGGCGGCGATACGTGGCGAACCCCTGAAATGGCACAGCGGATCAAGTCGCATGCGCGGTGGGCCAGCGAGGCGATCGAGGACCTTTCCACGGAGACCCACATCGACCCGCGCGTGTTCTCGCGTGAGGTCGACAAGCTTCTGCCGGTTGAACGGGTGGTTTCCGTGGATTCGGGCAACTTCATGGGATACCCCAGTGCGTATCTGGACGTGCCGGACGAATTCGGCTTCTGCTTCACGCAGGCGTTCCAGTCCATTGGCCTGGGGTTGGGAACCGCCATCGGAGCGGCAATCGCGCAACCTGAGCGGCTCCCCGTGCTCGCGACCGGAGACGGCGGCTTTCTCATGGCCATCTCCGAACTGGAAACGGCCGTGCGCCTGGGGCTACCCCTGGTGGTGCTGGTCTACAACGACTCCGCGTACGGGGCCGAGATCCATCATTTCGATCAGGCCTCGAACAAGGACCTTGAAACGGTGACCTTCCCGGACACGGACATCGCTGCGATCGCCCGAGGCTACGGTGCCCACGGAGTGACCGTGCGGACGGTCGCCGATCTGTCCGGTATCACCGACTGGCTCAATGGAGCGCGCGATACCCTGCTGGTCGTGGACGCGCGCATCGCCTCGGACGGCGGAGCCTGGTGGCTCGCTGAAGCGTTCAAGGGCCACTGAGCACCCCGCACCATCAACCGATCCTTTCCGTCAGCAGACATCCGTCACCATTCATAGGCATAGACAAGGAGCACGCCGTGGGCGTCATCTCGCAACTCACCCGGGCACTGACCGATCAGCAGGTTCGATTGGTCGATCTCACCAACAAGCTCAGCGCCACCACACCCACGCTGGAGCTGCCGGAACCGTTTTCCAATCTGATCGACTTCTCACTGGAGGAAGTGTCGGCCTACAACGAGCCCGGTCCCTTCTGGAAACACCACAACATCCACACCGGTGAGCACATCGGCACGCACATCGATGCTCCCGTGCACTGGGCCACGGGTCGCGAGGGCAAGGACGTCTCCCAGATCGAACCCGCCCGGCTGATCGGACCGGCCGTGGTGCTGGACTTCACGGCGGAGGCCGAACAGGACGCAGATTTCTTGGTGGACGTTTCCCACATTCAGGAGTGGGAGGCCGAGCACGGTGCCATCCCGGACAACGCCTGGGTGTTGTTCCGCACCGGTTGGGATCGCTTCGCTCAGGATCGGGATGCCTTCTTGAACAAGGACGAGAACGGACCCCACAGCCCCGGTTTCACGGTGGAGTGTGCCCGTTGGCTCGGCGAGGAACGAGCGATCTCGGGTGTGGGTGTCGAGACTGTGGGCATCGACGCCGGAGCAGCAGGCGGCCTGGATCCCGCGTTCCCCATGCATTACTACTTGCTGGGTAACGACAAGTACGGGATCACCTCACTGCAGAACCTGGGTGAACTGCCACCCACGGGGGCGTTGTTGGTCGTCGCTCCCCTGCCCATCGAAGGCGGCACAGGCAGTCCCTCCCGCGTCTTCGCACTGATGGACGCTGAGTAGTTCCCTCGGGCAGTTAACCCATTGAGGGTTGACCGATTGAGCTCGGGGCCGCCGCCGTCCCAATGGCCCAGCTCGGGGCCGCCCGGGGCAGCTGGCCGGAGCTGGCTAGTCCGCCAGGATTGCCTGCGCCACCTGGTCCGCGTCCGCGAGGGTGCGGGCGCCCAGGTGCGCCGGCGATTCCGCTTCCGCGGCAATCGAGACACCCCACTGCACTGAGGACAGCTGTAGGCCCAGCACGTAAATCCCGGGTTCCACGGCGTCCTTCTCCCCCACAACTCGGTAGGCGAATGCGCCGGTTCCGAGTTTGAGACCGCCCAGCGCGGCGTCGCCACGGCGGGCGCTCGCGCTCACGTCCAGACCCGTGCTCGTGACGGGGCTCGCGCCGTCGCGCGTTTCCATGAGCTTGCCGCGCACCAAACCGCGCTCGTGCATATTGGACAGCAGCGGGGAGATGTTGCGGTGCACATCGTTGGCGGGCGACATGGCCTCGATAAGCCAGCGAGCACGAACGGGCGTATCGCTGACCCACGGCGACGCCGCCACGAAGCAGCCCTCGTTGCGGTCCACCACGAAGCGAGGCTCGGGGCCGAGGAACCGCACCACACCCGCCCGCGTCAGGGCCGCCAACTGCTGGATGCGCAACACGGGCGGACCCGAAGCCAGACCTTCCACGAAGGGCTCGAAATCCCGTCGCAGCTCATTGACCCAGGACGAGTCCGAGATTCCGGCCTCTGCCAGGACACACTTGAGCACGGTGCGGGCCGCGTTGAGAGATGAAATGGCCATCTTGACGGGGTCGTCCTCACCCCGCAGCGAGCCGTGAACGTCCCGGTCCAAATAATGCACCACCGCGGCGGCGTACTCATCGTGGCTGTCAAAGTTGACGTCCTCGAAAGGTCGCGCCAATCGTTCTTGTTGGAGCTGCCTGCCCGGCACCACGGAGGCCGTAACCAAGGCTTCGACGCGCTGGGACCAGCGAGCGCCGTCGTCATCAAGAAGGATGGCGTCCAACTTGCGTAAGAACTCGCCCGCGGGCTGGGTGAAGGCATCCGGGGAGGTGCGCGCCAGGACGCGGTAGTAGTTCCAATTCGCGTCCTTGCGGATCAGGGGCCACACATCGCGCTCGAACGACAGCTGTTCGCTGCTGGTATCGAGCAGGTTCTGGACGGCCTCGAGCGTGAAAAACCGAGTCTCCAGGGTGTGTGCGTAGTAACCCTCGAGCTGCGGCTTAGCGCGGTAGGGCGTGCCGCGGCGTGAGCCCGCGACGATGTGCGGTTCCTTGCCCGACGGCCGGTAAATCAACCGTTCGGGGTTGTTCTTATCCGGCTCGAACGTGCCGCCGCGGCCTTCGGTGAGCTGGGCGAGCGCGTCGCAGAAGTTCAAACCCATGCCGCGTACGAGCACGGTTTCCTGTTCGGGGAGGTCCGCCCACGGCGCATCGGCGGGCACGGTGGGCGGCCAGTACGTCAGACCGTGTTCGGCCGCACCGTCCACCAGTTCCTTCTGGCCGGGGCGCAGGTGGGCGTCCAAATGGCCCAGTGCAAGCACCACGGCATCCGCGGGGATCGACTGACCGCCCGCGAGCTCCACGGCGTAACGGTGCCGCGCCTCTTCGTGAACCCACGCGTCCACGGCCTCAGCGCGGTGGACGGTGAGGGTCACGTTGCTCGGCAGGTGGTTGTTGAGGGTCGTGAAGATCCACTCCAGATACCGCCCGTAGATGGCGCGAGGCGGGAAGTCCTGCGAGGTCAGCGCCTCCAGCGCATCGCGTTCGGCCTGATCAAGGGCGCTCACCGGGGTGATGCTGCCGTCGACGACGCCGCGCCGCCACCTGTCGAAGCTCATGTTCCGCACCTCGGCCAGCGGATCCACCGCCAGGGCGCCGTCCGGCGCGATCACCGTGGGGAACAGGGACGGGGTGTTCATCAGGAACAGCAGTGATTGATCGGTGCGCCACACGTGGCCGGCTCCGGGAGGGAAGGGGTCCACCAGATCTATGTGCACCCGGGCGCGTGTCTGTGCCGCCTGCGCCGTCAGCCGTTCCACCGCGGAGAGCCCTCGGGGGCCCGCACCTACCACTACCACTCGTCGCTGACTCACCATGACCACCAGGATAACGAGCCATCTGTGCGTGTCTTACCCCGCCCGTAGCATGGGCCCATGGTCACCACTTCTACTTCTCCCACGCATCTCGAGGATGAGCTTGTCGATGAGTTCTTGTGGCTCGAGGACATTCACGGCGAGCGCCCCATGGAGTGGGTGCGGGAGCAGAACCGGCGGACCGAAACCTTGCTGGACGGCCCGGAACTCACGTCCATGACCGAACGCGTCCTGGACGTGATGGACAGCCCCTTCCGCATTGCGGCCGTGACCAAGCACGGGCCCTATTACTACAACTTCTGGCGGGACGCTCAGCACCCGCGCGGGCTGTGGCGGCGCACCACGTGGGAGTCCTGGGTCAGCGACAGCCCCGAGTGGGACGTCTTGTTGGACGTGGATGAATTGGCGCGCACCGAGAACGTGGACTGGGTCTTCTCCGGTGCTCGGCTGCTGCGACCGCAGTACACCGACGGGCAGTGGCAGCGCGCTCTGGTCAGGCTCTCCCCGGATGGTGGCGACGCCGTGCGCACACGGGAATTCGACCTGGAGAGCCGGGAATTCGTGACCGGTGGCTTCGACGTCCCCACGGCCAAGTCTTCCGTTTCCTGGGTGGACGCGAACACCGTATTCGTGGCGACCGATACCGGCCCCGGCTCCATGACCGAGTCCTCATATCCGCGCCAGGTGCGCCGAGTGTCCCGCGGGCAGAACACCGCGCACGCTCCCGTGATTTTCGAGGTGCCCGCTGACCACGCCCAGGCCGCGGTCTACAAGGACCACACACCCGGCTTCGAACGCGTGATCGCCATGGATCTCGTGGATTTCTTCACGGTGCGCACATACCTGTGGAGCGAGGAGCAGTGGGTTGAACTCGACCTGGACCCCACGGTGAGCGTGGATCTCCACAAACAGTGGCTCCTGATACGCCCGCGGCACACTCTGGAACTCAACGGGACCGAGTACCCCGCCGGTTGTCTGCTCGCCGCGGATCTCCGAGCGTTCATGAACGGCGACCGCTCCGTGGAATCGGTCTTTACTCCGGACGCACACTCGAGTCTGGAGAGGTGGTCCTGGACGCGCGACCACCTGATCCTCAACACCCTGCATGATGTCTCCTCCGCGCTCTACTCCACGGTGCCCGGTGAGTGGGAGCTCACTCCCCTGCCGGGCATCCCGCCGCTGCACAGCGCTTCCGCGTGGGCCGTGGACGATGAAGATCCCGAGGTCGGCAACGACTATTTCTTCTCGGTTACCGGGTACCTCACACCGTCCTCCTTGGGGCGGGGTTCCCTGCCCGAAGTCTCCGGCCCCGAAGGCACTGCAGACAGCACCGAACGCCCGGCGAGCGAGCCCGCAATCCTGAAGCGAGCGCCGTCGTTCTTCGACGCGCAGGGTCTGGACGTGACTCAGCATTTCGCCACGTCCGCGGATGGTACGCGCGTGCCGTATTTCCAGGTAGGCCCGCGCAATCTGGAGCTGGACGGGCTGAACCCCACGCTGCTCAGCGGCTACGGAGGTTTCGAGGTCTCCCGCACCCCGGGATATTCGGGAGCCACCGGGATCACCTGGTTGACCCGGGAGGACCAGCGCGGTCGCACGGGCGTCTACGTGGTGGCCAATATTCGCGGTGGTGGCGAATACGGGCCGTCGTGGCACACCGCCGCACTCAAGGAAAACCGCCACCGTGCGTACGAGGATTTCGCGGCGGTCGCGGAGGATCTGCATCGACGCAGCGTATGCACCGCCAGGAAACTCGCGTGCGCCGGCGGCTCCAACGGCGGACTGCTGGTGGGCAACATGCTGACCACCTACCCGGAGCTGTTCGGTGCGATCTCGTGCGGTGTGCCTCTGCTGGACATGCGCCGGTACACCAAGCTCTCGGCCGGGGCCTCGTGGATCGCGGAATACGGTGACCCCGAGCAACCGGAGCAATGGGAGTACATCCGCACGTTCTCCCCCTACCACCTGCTGTCACCCGTGATGTGTTATCCGCCCGCTCTGATCTGGACCGCAACCTCCGATGATCGGGTGGGGCCCGTTCAGGCCCGCAAGATGGCGGCGAAAATGCTCGATCAGGGGCACCAGAACGTATGGTTCCACGAGGCCACGGACGGCGGCCACGCGGGTGCCTCGGACAACCGACAGGCTGCGGCGCTGCACGCCCGTTCCCACGAGTTCATGTGGCAGATGCTCGAGAATCCGAAGGGCCGTTAACCACTGGCAAGTCACCATGGCTATCCTGGCTGACGGCCCTGGTACAGATCTGCCAACGGGCACATCCTCAAGACATTCAAGCGTTGGAGATCATCCTTGCCTTCTTCACCCTCTCAACCGGCGTCGGGCGGCACCGCGGAACACCCACCGCAAACCGCTCCGGGCGCAATGGGAACCATTGCCGTTCTGCTGATCGCAGCCTTCGTGGTCATCCTGAACGAAACCATTTTGAACGTGGCCCTTCCTCACCTGATGGAGGACCTCCACGTTGACGCGGCCACTGTGCAGTGGGTGGCCACCGCGTTCATGCTGACCATGGCCGTGGTCATTCCGACCACTGGCTTCCTGCTGCAGAAGGTCTCCACCCGGGCCGTTTTCGGACTGGCCATGGGCTCCTTCGCGCTGGGCACGCTCCTTGCAGCACTGTCACCCAGTTTCGCCATTCTCCTGGTGGCTCGAGTGATCCAGGCGTTCGGTTCGGCCATCATGCTGCCGCTACTGATGACCACCATCCTCACGCTTGTACCCAAGCAACGGCGCGGTCTGGTCATGGGCAACGTGTCCATCGTGATCTCCGTGGCCCCGGCCCTGGGCCCCACGATCTCCGGAGTCATCCTGAACCACTTCCCGTGGCGCAGCATCTTCTGGTTCGTGCTGCCCATTGCCGTGCTCGCCCTGATCATCGGTCTGACCCGTCTGAAGGACGTCGGATCACGGGGCGATCTGCGGTTGGATGTGCTCTCCGTGGTGCTGTCCGTGTTCGGTTTCGGCCTGCTGGTCCACGGTTTGTCCACGGTGGGCGCCGGTGGCACACAGGGCGACGACTCCGATTCCTTCATGGGCTGGGCAACTTCCGCCGGTGGCGGCGCAGTGATCCTGATGCTCGGTGTTCTGCTCGTGGCAGCGTTCGCGTTGCGCCAGCTCCAGTTGCAGCGGAAGAACAACCCCTTCCTGGACCTGCGCACGTTCAAGCACCGCGATTTCACCGTCTCCGTGGCGTTGATGGCCGTGGCCATGATGACCTTGTTCGGTGGAGTGATCGTGCTCCCGCTCTACCTGCAGACCATTCGCGGCCTGGACACCCTCCAGACCGGTCTGATCCTGCTGCCCGGCGGTCTGATCATGGGCCTGTTGGGGCCGGTGATCGGTCGCTTGTTCGACGCCTTCGGTCCCCGGCCGCTGGCCGTACCCGGTGCTGCGCTGCTGACGTTCGTGATGTTCAACTTCTCGCGGCTACAGGCGGACACCGCCGTGTGGTGGATCGTCACGCTGCAAATCGCGATGTCCGTGGGTCTGGCCATGATCTTCACCCCCGCGTTCACGTCCGGGCTGAACCCGCTGCCGCCCAAACTGTATTCGCACGGTTCGGCAACTTTGTCCACGCTGCAGCAAGTGGCCGGTGCGGCGGGCACCGCACTGCTGGTAGGCATCATGCAGGCCGGCACCACGGTGCTCCAGAACCCCGACGGGTCAACGACTACTGACGCCATTCCCGGTGTTCACGCGGCCTTCCTCACCGCAACCGCTCTGGGTGTCGTGGCCTTCGTGCTGACCCTGTTCATGCGCAAGGCCACCCCGGAGAACACCCGCGTGACGGTTGAGGGCTTCGAGCCGGCCACCCACTAGTCGAGCTCCGTCCCGTCCGTTTTCGGACAGACTGAAGGCCCCGCTTGCTAGAAGCGGGGCCTTCAGTCTGTTCGCACCCCTGGCGCCCGGTCACAGACGCCTGATTACGGTCATTCGACCGGTGGAGCAATCTTTACAGTCGCGTCACCTTCACCCCGCCCCGCGGGGTCCAGGTGTACTGCGTCCGCACGCCGGTCTTGATGTTGAGGAAGCGCTGGTACGTACCGGTCGAGGTCTTGACTTCGCCAGTGGTCGGGTATCCGGCCTTGGCCTCGTAGCCGTTGCGCGCCCAGGTCTGACCGATGCCCGAACGTTCCACGATCGGGTTGGCCCGGCTGCGCGAGCTCCACAGGATCTTGGTGGTCTTGTTCGTCTGCGGGTTCACGAAGGTCTGGTACGCACCACCGGTCGAGGTGGGTTGTTCGTTGTTGAACGGGATACCCACTCCGCGAGGGCCGCCCAGCGATACGTGCCTGGCTCCGATCCCCGTCCAGGTTTTCACTTCGTGGGCGCCGGTCCGGGAGGACCAGTAGATCTTGGTGGCCCGGCCGTTCTTCACGAACGTCTGCACCACTCCACCCACACCGGTGCTCTGCTCACCCGTAGTTGGCGGACCGTACACAGCGGCCCCGCCCCTGGCGTTGTAGTAGCTGGCAATCGCCCCGCGCGCCGTGGGCGCCACGGCACGCGCGGCGCGGTTCGCGTCAACCTTGCGGTAACCGCTCACGTTCACCCCGGTGTTGCGGAGGGTGGTACGGATGGATTCGACGCCCAGGTTCGGGTTGCGTTCCTTCATCATCGCAATCACGCCGGACACGTGCGGTGCCGCCATGGACGTTCCGCTCAGGTCGCCGTACGTGGGCGAGCCCAGGGAAAACTGTCCGGTGTTGACCGTGGACCAGATCTGCGCGTTGGTATCGCCGCCCGGCGCCACCACATCCACCATCGGGCCCCAGTTCGAATAACCGGTCATCCTGTTGTGGGACGACGTCGCTCCCACCACGATCGCGCCACCACAGTTGGCCGGCGAGGCCAGATTCGCACTCTTGCGCGCGTTGCCCGCAGCCACCACGAGCGGGACGCCAATCTGGTGCATCCGGTTGACCGCGTTCTGCATCACGGGCGCGCAGGTCGCGGCGTCCCAGGCTTCGGAGAGATTGACGACCTTGGCGGGAGTCGTGTTCCTCGGGACTCCTGGGATGGCAATGCCGGCCGACCACATCACGCCGTCGGCGATGTCCGAGACGTAACCGCGGCCGTCGGCTCCCAGGACGCGCGCGTGCTGAATCCTCGCGTCCGGGGCGACCCCGGCAATGCCGGTGCGGTTATTGGTGTGTGCTGCCGCAATGCCGGCAACGTGCGCACCGTGCCACCAGTTGGCCCGGCCCGGACTCCAATCACCCATGTCCTGGGGGTTGCTGTCCCGACCGTTACCGTCGCGCGAGTGGTAGAGGTCGGACAGGAAGTCGTAGCCGCGGACCGTGCGCTGGTTCAGGTCCGGGTGGTTGATCTGGCCGGTATCCGCGATGCCGATCACCACGCCGTCGCCGGTACCTTGCCACCAGGCACCCGGCACGCCAATGTTTCTGGGGCCCCATTGATAGCCCCAGTAGCGGTCATTCGGGGTGGACCCGGCATGAGCAGCGAGCGCGTTGACCACGATCTGGTCCGGTTCGGCCGATTCGACGGCCGGGTCTTCCTCAATGGTTTCGACCACGGCTTCCTGCTCGGCCTTGTTGAGCATCGTGTCGGATTCCACGACGTCTTCGGCGTTACCGGTGGTCTTGACGATTTCCGGGTCCTCGATCTCGGTGGTGGTCTCCACCTCGGTCAGGACATCTTCCTTCTGGACCTCGGGCACCTGATCCTTGAATTTCACGACGATGCGGTCGGTTTCCGGCAACACCGTGCCCTGGGTGCCGGTACCCCTACCGAGCGACCCGATGCCGCCCACGGTGGGTGGCTGAACTTGGGCTTGCTGTTCCGGTGATGGTCCCTCGGGCGGTGCCGCCACCGCAGGTGCGGCCGTGGCGATCAACAGCGCCGAGAGTGAGAGTGTCAGAAAGGATCTTGCGGAGCTCTTTTTCATGGTTTCCCCCTAGGAAACAGCCCCCTGTCGCCGTGATCAGCGCTGGCCCTCATTGACTGACGTCCGTTGGCAGGAATTCCGAACTGCTAGTGGCTCGGAGTTTACACCTGCAAATCACTGTTAGATAGGTCACGGCACGACTGAGGGCCTCACATTTCACATGTGAGGCCCTCAGATTTTTTGGCGGAGACGGGGGGATTTGAAAACCGCTCACGGCTGTTTCCGGGACTGACCTATCTCGGTACTGTGCGGAACTGGTCTAACCGTGAGGGGTGGGAAACCGGGGGTTCGTTGACGGCGTCAACGGGCATAATCCCATCTATGGAAACCGTCTGGGCACCCTCCGATATTGCTCGAGTCTACGGCCGCACCCACAGTGTGGTGCACCGGTGGATCAAAGACCCACAGCAGCACTTTCCGGAACCAGACTTCATGACACCGGTGGGCAAACCCACCTGGCGGCCGGACACCGTGCGAGCCTGGACTGCCGAGCACAAGCCCGTGCTTGTCGAGCAGCTGCCATACACACCTCCCAGGTAACACTCAGGTTAGAGTGACGACACTCCCCACCGTGCCAAACTCCAACCTCATCCCGGTCGAGTATTCATACATGGCCCTTCGCAGACACAACGTCGGCGTCGCACTACCTGGCCGCGGGGAAAGTGTTCCAACTATGAGGTACATCGAGCATCTGTCAACGGATAACTACCTGACCGGTTTTACAGCGATAAGTCAGATCGCGCAGGTAAGGCTTACTTATCACGATCCCTCGGGAGTTAGGGTCGCGTTTATGAATGCAGCTGGCCAGGTGTTGGCTTCCAAGGTTATGTCTTCTAGTAGCTCCGCAAGGGAGCTCGTACGCCGCTATGCAGCTTACTGCGAGAGCTCAGCGACGGATTGGCCCCACACTTTCGATTTGGAAGTCGTAGGTGAGGAAGTCATCGATGGGCATCCGCGTTAATTTTTGCCCTTAACCACGGAAGAAGCGCCCCACACCATTCGGTGTGGGGCGCCTTAGATCGGCCAGGTCAGCGGGACTCGACCTCAACCACGGTATGCGTCACAATCGGGTCCGGCTCAATCAGCTCCTCCGGATCCGCGAGCTCATCAGCAGCGACAGCAGCGGACGACCCGCCAGCCGCACGGTGATCACCCGTGCCTTCCGGGATCACTGCGGCTTCCGGTGCCGGCGCACCGAACGGTTCCGCGATCTTCTCTCCCGCGGTGAACACCGGGTTCAAGACCGAGGTACACACCGATGCGAGCGCCATGAGCAAGGCGAAGAGCACGGCCGTGACGACGACTGACCAGGTAGTGGGTAGAACCACGTTGGTGAGGTCGGTGGGAAGCGCTTCAGTGCCGGCTGCCGCTGCGGTTCCGCCGGAGAAGAGGCCTCCGACGAAGAGGCCCTGCACGAAGGACTTCAGTGCGCGTTCCCCGGCGCCCTGCCAGAATGCTTTAGTCCAGATCGAGGTGGTGTAAATGATGGGTTGGGTGCTCATTACTTGTTCTCCAAATTCTTCTCGATAGCTTCCAGGCGGGTGCGTACGTCGTCCCAGTTGTCCTTGTCGTAGGCGATGACTTCCGCAAGGGTCACGACGGACCCGGCGCCGGAGCCCTTGCGTTTGGCGCCGAACGCGAAGATCGACTGCACCAGCCCTTTGACCAGCGCTTCGATGTTCACCCCGCGGTCGCGGTTGTTGCCGATTCCCCACGCGAGGCTGCCGGCCACGCCGCGGCGTTGGCGGTAGTAGGTGTCCATGTAGGTGTTGAACTTTTCCTGGCTCATGAGAAAGACCTCCAGATCATCAGTGAGCGCGGCGGCCACGGCTTGATCCCATTGGGGGATGCCGCCGAAGTATCGGTTCACGTCCAAGGGGCCGCCGTAGCCGGGGAGGATCGTGTTGTCGGAGTACTGCCAGAGGGCGACCTTCCAGCCCGGTGCGGGAGGGATGTGGGAGAAGTCCGTGGCGTAGCCGCTGCGGCGCGCCGCGCTGCCATACCAGGACAGCCACATGGGTCTGCGGAACGAGCCCCACGATGTGTGTGCCGCGGCTGTCTGACGTTGGTACACGACGACCTGGGATCCGGTTTTCTTCTCCACGTAGCGGATCCAGTCGATCGCCCAATCGGCTCGGTGATTCCAGGCGTCCTCTTCCCAGTCGAGCACCGGCACCGCCCCGGCCTTGATTGCCTTGGCTGCAGCCTTGAGGAAGTACTTCGCCTGAGTGTCCGAGTCCGACTGGCTGACCCTCGCGTAGTGGTACGCGAGGGTGCGACGGCCCAGCTTCTGCGCCTGGTTGATCTGTTCCTTGAACGTGGGCGAGGTGAACCCCGCGCCGTCGGTTGCGAGCACCCCGACGAAATCCGCCGGCACCCTCGAAAGGTCAATGCCCTTCTGCCAGTTGGACACATCAATGCCGTTACCCGGCAGCGTGACTTTCTGCGCCACCTCGGCCGGGGTGGTCTTCCCGCCATAGCCACGCTTGTCCGCACCGGTGTAAACAACCTTCTCCCAGCGCGGTCGAAGCCACCCGATCACGTCCCCAACAGCCGGATCCCCGATGTACCAGAACGTTGCCTTGTGCGCGGGCTTAACCGAGTACCGGTACTTGTAGGTAGGTGGCCACAACTTCGCCGGCTCCGCCGCGCCATCCTGCTGCACACCCGTCTGTTGGGTCGACGTACGAGAGTCCACAACGAACGTGTGACCGTAGTACTTCCCATCCCACAACGGCGCCGCGCCCCGGTACACCGCGATGTCACCCACGCGAGGCAACAAATTCGGGTTCTTCGGGTCGTTATAGATCTTGTGGAAGTACGCCGTTGAAGCATTCGTGATGTGATCAATGGCGTTCCCGTACCTCAATGTCTCCTGGTACGGACGCCCGAACAACGTGACGCTGTTCGATTGGATCGCCGCGGAGCACTGATTCCCGAACTCATTCGGCATCGACCTGCCCACTGCAGTCGCCAACCACTCGAGCTGCTCCGCGTCGGCCTGGGCCTGCGACTTGCAATACGTCACCACCGCGGACCTCCTATCCCCCGCAAGTGCGGGCATGAAAAAACCCCGCGGTGCGCGGGGCTTAGATGTTTGTGATGTCCGGGGGCGGTGGTGGATCCTCGGAGAGCCGGACAATATGCCACCGTCCACGTATGTCGAGGATCCATTCCCCCTGGATCGTGTTGATGCGGGTGACGTGCTCGAACTTCGCGCCAAGTTCTTTCATCTGGTCCTGTAGCGTGCGCAGGGATCCCCGGTCGCTGTCGGAGATAGCCAGCGCTTGGCGCGCGATCCATAGCGCATCTCTATCTGGTGCCGGCGCAGCCACCGTCTCCACCGCTTCCACTTGCTCAGATTTGGGGGGTTTGTCTTTTAGAACATGGCGGATGACTAGCATCACGACGCCGCCGAGACCGCCCGTTCCAAACACTGCAGTGAGGACGGTCGTTGCGTCGGAGGATCCAGCCCACTCCCAAAAACCCATTACGCCCCCTCCGCTTGTAGTCTCCGCAGCGCGTCCGTGGTGGCCCGTCGGGCGGTGATCTCCTGTCGTACCTCGCGTTCCAGTGACCACAGGAGGACCGCTTTCGACGCGGCACCGAGGGTTAAAGCGGTCATGATCACAAGAGAGAGCGTGGACCCCATTCGCCCGTTGCCGTACACAGCGACAGCGGTGGTGCCCCACCCGAAAGCGAGCATCAGCCACCCAGTGCGCTCGAGCAGGATCGTGGTCAGCGGCGCGAAAGCGTGCTCACGTACCCGGCGCACCAGCACCCCCAGAGCGGTGACCACTCCCCCGCCGATGAGCAGCACGGCAATCACGACCTGCACCCACACGGGGATCGAAGCCAGCGAGTATGAGGCCAACCATCTACCGTCCGGCACTAGCGCGTCCGTGGCGATCAACCCACCACCCACCATTGCTAATGCGGAGTCCCGCAGGGAGAGGATATTAGCTCGCGCCCGGTCCCACAGCCACGGCGGGTCATGACGGGCGCGGGGAGCGTGATCAGGCATCACTGACCCCCAAGCTCGACCGCCAGCTCGGCCGGGTCACCGCCGGCGGCCTCGTACTGCTCGGCGAGCGCCCGGATGTCGGTGGGGATTCGGGCGAGGTTGCGGCGGCGTTCCAGCTCGGACATGAGTGCGACTCGTGTTTGTTCGAGCTGGGCGTCAGTGAGCTTCGAGTAGTCAGTGGTGGCCATGGTGTGTCTCCTTCGGGTACGAAAAAAGCCACCGTGTGAGGGTGGCTTGTGTGGTGCTTTTAGACCGTGCGGTGTAGCCGGCCGTGCTCGTCTAGATTGTCGCGTTGGCGACGGTCAATTGATAAGGCGATAACACCGAAAGGTGCCCGGCATCCCGCTGGGTCGCGATGTGATCGAGTATCCGGGTGAGAATTGCGGTTGTAACGCGGCCAGCTCGGTCCAGTGCTGAAGGGTGCATCATGAACTGCAGCCCAGTTTTGTTAGCGATCGCGGCGGCGATTTGGTTACTCGCTCCGGTCGGGCTGGACGCTGCCGTGGTGTCTAGCGTGTAGTGGCTTGATCCCTGGCGGAGCCGTCCATCGAGAACACGATGTGATGTACCAGCCATGTATCCCGCCGAAACGGCGTGATGTTCCAGGATGATCCGGCCAGCTTCCGTTCCGAAAGCTTCGGGGCGGTCGCCTCCATTGAATCCCGCGTACCCTCCGACACCCACACCGGCCGGGGCGAACCCGTAGATTTTCGCGGAAGGGATCTGAGCTTCCAGTTCCCTTTTGCCCCCGACAATCACCTCATCGAGTTCGTCCATGGGATGATCCGAATGATCAATGCCGTGATTCCACACCTCGCATAGTCCACCGGTGGCCCAGTAGTTCACCACCCCGGCGTCCACGCCGGCGTTCTCTGCCAATCCCCAAGCGCGGGAATTCAGCACGAGCGAGTACGGCAATCCGCGGGCTTCCAGTAGGGGCCGGATCTTAGCATTGAAGTTTGCTAGCCCATGATCAAAACGCAGTGCTACAGCACCTTTGCCACCGGTGCTCACGACACCCATAGCATGAGTGAATTCATCCTCTCGAACCTCGTGCACGAATTCAGGGCGGTCGGCAGTATTCATCAGTCCCCCTCGAAAATAGTTGACTTCTACGGGCATATCAGGGCGGGCTCTAGATCGTACGAAGGCGCGCATCCTGGACCGTGACGGTCCCGCCCGAGACCCGTGTGATGTTCACATCAATCGATGACCCGAGCGCGGTACCGGCCGGGATCGTGGCGGGCTTGTAGATCCACTGCGTGGACGCCGTCAGGGTCACGTTCCGTGTGGTGTTCAGCGCACCGCCGGCGGCCGTGAGGTTGATACGGACGATATCGCCGGCCGTGCCGCTGACCTTCACCGCGAGCTCGACCGGCGCGCCACGAGATCCGGCGAACGGATTGATCGTGAGCTTGTGTGTCAGCGGGCGAAGCCCCGAAGTGGACGCGGCGCCTCCACTGATGCTCCATTCGGCACTGGCCCATTCCGGTCCAATGGGGGGAAGCATGTTCACGCGGTGGCTACTGGACGCATTCGCGAAAGCCATACCCGTGGCAGTGAGCGCCACAAGACGCCCCGCCTCGCGTTCCCCGGCGATCCACCCCATGGCCTGATCCAGGGTCGCACTGGTCATGTGCCCTGCCGTGTCCAGTTTGCTGGGGTGGAGCATCAGAGTGATACCCATGCCGGCGTTTTGTGCCTTACGCACCATATCCTGGACCTGGGCGAGCGTGTACGCCTCGATGGTCACGTGGGACTGCCCTATGGTCGGCTCACCCGTGAGGGGCTGCAGCCACCCGCCCGTGCCACCGTAAGCCGCGGCGTAGCGTTCGAGGATGAGACGGCCAGCGTAGGTGTCCGCGAACAGACTGGCGTAAGCGCCGGCGTTGAGACCACCGAAGTCCCCGCCGCCCGGGAACGTCCACGCGTCCACCACGACCTGACCCACGAGGGACTGTAAATCATCAGCCCACGTGTAGACGTTGTCGAGGATCGCGGGATCCGTCGCGGAATCCGAGTGGGTCCGCGAGTGCGAGGTGACCTCGGCGGCGTCGTTGAGCGCCCACGCCTGCAGGTCCGCGCCAGTGACCGTTGAGCCGTCAAGGTTTGTCTTGGATACGGCCCAGTAGCCGGGCAGCGCGTGCTTACGCAGTAGCGGCAGCACCTTGTCCCGTGCTGCGTCGTGGCCGTCATCGAAGCGCAGGGCCACGGCACCCACACCGCCAGTGCCAGCGCCGCCCAGCAGCCGCTTGCGGGCAGCGTCCACGCGGGCGGTACGGCGGATTGCCGACATCCCAGGAGAGCCAGCAGCAGAGGATTCAGGGGTGGGTGCGGGGGTGCTCACGGTCCCTGACGTTACCTGCTCCCACGCGCCCCACACAGACCCTGCCGCGACACGACGCCAGATGCCCAGCCCGGGCGATGTTGGCCAGTACGTTTGCGACCGGTCACCGCCGGCCGCGTACAGAGTGCGGACTTCCAGTTGCCCGGCAGACTTCACCGGGTACCCCAGCTCCGGGGTAGCGCCGGAGCTGTACCTCTGGAACCATGTGCCCTCATCGATCACTTGATCCAGATGGGTGGACCCAATGATGCCGCGGTTGCGGATCGAGGAGTCAACGCGTTCCCACGCGGACCACTGGAAGTCTGCGCCGCGCTTACGCCGCCAATTCCCGCGGCCAGCATCAGCGGAATACGTCTGCCAAATGATTGACCCTGATGAGACGGCAGTAAGAAACCCCGACGTCGTGATGGGGTAATGCAGGTCAGTCGTCGCGCCGGACGAGTACGGCTGCTGCCAGAACCCCTCAGCCACATCATCAAGATCTTTCGACCCTAGATTGCCGCGGTTGGTCATCGTGGACGTGAGCCGGACCCATTCCCCCCAGAGGTAGGCCACGCGAGCGCGGTGCCAGATACCGGTGGTGCCGATGAAGGTCTGTCGGATCTGATTGTCCGGGTCCGAGACGGTGGCCACCAGGACTCCGGTGATGTTCGCTTGAGGGTAGTTGCGCGCCTCGGTTGCGTTGCCTTGATAGGGCTGCGACCACAGGCCGCGGCCAATGTCATTGAGATTCTGGGTGCCGAGGATCCCCTCGTTCTTGAGAGCCTTACCGTCCAACACCCCCAGAGCATCGCTAATGACCTTGTCCTGAACGTCCGCGTACGTCTTCGCCGAGCCCAGAGCTTGCTGATCGCCCGTAGTGATAGCTTCATGGATGGATTGGTCCAGGTTGTCCCTATTCAGGGCAATGGCTTTCAGCCCCTCGACCAGCTGCGTGAACGTCCCTGACGCCCCGAGCCAAGCGTTGCCGCCCGGGGTTTCCTGAAGGTCGTATGCCATGTGTGTTTCTCCTATCGGCTCAGTGGTGCGGCATCGAGTGCCGCAAGTGTTTGCCCGGACCACAGGGCCTCGAACTCCGCCAGCGTCTTACCTGCGTGCCAGGTGTCGAACTCACCCAGCGTCGGGTAGGCCGCATCGACCTTCGTGACGATCAGGGACACGGTCATGGTGTGCTCACCGGCCTTCACCGACTGATCCACCCCGCAGATCACACCGGTGATGGACAAGCCCGTGATATCCGGGTCCTGGACCTGGACTTTGTCCCCGAGCTGCAAACGCGGGTCCGGGCGGATCGGAATGGACTCGAACACCGGCAGCGGGTCCGCCGTGGCCTGCGCGATCTCATTCGCCAGCGCCAGCGCATCCGCCCGATACTGAATGAACCAGCTGGCGTCGTGGGTGAGATCCGTGGCCCACGACGGGCCCGTGATCCCCGGCGTGACCTCTTGGTCCGTCCACTTGCCCTTACCCATACACCGCAGCAAAGGCAGCCCACGGGACCGGTACGACTTTTTGATCGCCGAGGTATCCTCCGACCGCGACTGAGTAATGACACGGTCCACGTTCGGGGGCATCTTCGGGATCGACAGGGTTGTGCGCCACGCACGCGTACCCACCAGCTCGAAAGCCATGCGGTAATCGGCGGCGGAACCGTCAAAGAACGCGTACTCGTCGCCGTCCTTGTTCAGCCCCGTGAAGCCAATGAAGCTACCCTCACCCGAATTGAACTTGTCCGCGTTGAAGTCGCTGAGGATCGTGCGCGGGGTGGAATCAACCATCAGCCATTCCTCGTCCTCCGGCGGCTCGATCAGCACCTCCTGGTCCTCGCCCTCCCGCAACTCCTCCTTCTGGCCCTCATAGGCCACCAGAGTGGAGCGGCGGGTAATAGACACTGCCGCGTCCCGGTACTTGACCGTGACCTTCCGGCGCGCGTCCTGGGAGTCCGTGGACCACGACAGGCCCAGCAGATCCCGCCTCGAGGTCAGGGTCTTCACCACCGACCCGGACAGCAGAGAGGCTCGGTCACGGTACTGCAACCGCCCGTCCTCATCGATCCACAACGCGGAGATCTCCGCCTCCGCCTGCGCCTTCAACAGCTCACCCGCCGACCGGGTCGTCAGCCCCGGCACAAGGATCATGTTCCGCAGCGGAGTGGACGGACGGATAGCCGCGGTACGCGACCACGACGACGCCGGCGACAACGACGAGAACGACACCTGCGCCCCCGCGATATAGCACCCCGCCGGAGCGTAGACCCGCACCTGAGTGATCGGGGCAGTGAACATGCCCGCCGTGGACAACGGGGTGGCCGACCCGGTCGCTGATGCGCCCGTGTCCGTGGTCAGCTCCACCGTCAGCGAGGCTGATCCAGATGGCCGGAAACGCGCCGTGACCGTCGTCCACGCCCCCGCAGCGGTGGGAGTAATGAGCGCCATGTTGGTGACGGTGCCGTCAGCGGCGATCATTTGCGCCCGGATCTCACGAGACCCAGTGCACGCCACGCGCAGCATGTGCCCGGACGCCCAATAAGCCGCCACGTACGACGACAGGGACTGCGTCCTGCCGGCCATCATCGTCAGATTCAGCGGCCTGGCCGACGTGATGCCCGCGTTGTACGGAGTGTTGTACGGGTCCGGCTCATACATGGCATAAACATTCGACATCGTCAGCCACCCGTCCGGCTCACGCGTCGCGCCGGGGTGGTACTTATGCCAGACCCCGACGTTGTCTCCACGGTAGGAGTCACGCAGCTCCCCCCGCTCCGGCCACGTGGACCCCTGCAATGGGGCCGACACCAGGCAGTACCCATCCATGGGCGGGGTCGCGTAGAAACCCGCAGCGCGGGCGGCGAGGTCCGTCACCCACGACGACAACAGCCCAGTCATGCGCTGGAAACCCTGCCCGATCGTGGACAGTGGCGGCATCATCCTCGCCATGGGACGGTGAGAGAACTCAGAGTTGAGCTTGTCGAAGTCGTCGACCACTTCCACACTGATCTCCCTGGAGGACACATCACCAGAGGTGGAGTCCACGCGGCCGGTGAAGACACGAGCCTCAGCCCCATCATGGGACACCCAAATCTGAACCCGCTCCCCACGCTTCGGATAAGTGCGCGAAGTCCACGGCGTAGCTACACGCCCCGACACGTCCTCCGCAGGGGCGATCACCATCGTGCCCGTCGCCGCCGTCAGACCCCCAGCCATGGCCACCTGACCCGGCAAGGTACGCGGAAGCTCCCGCGTCGTACTGACAGAGACCAGCTTCACCGCACGGCCCGCGACCGTGGCGCGAGCGCCGGCGGTGACGATGTCGGCGGTTGGCCAGCCTTGGACGTTAAGCACCGGCTCCCACCTCCGTGACTGTGAAATCGAAGTCCGCGATCTGCTGACGGTCGAAGCGTCCCGCGAGGACCGTGGAGTCACTGATCCCGTGGATGACGGCCTTGTCGCAGCCGCGCCCGCGAGACCAGGGCATGAGTTTGCTGGTCCAGGTGATCGCGGGGGCCGCGACCACCGAGGCACCGGTGACGGTGAGGTACGCCGCAGCGGCACCCGAGGGCACGGTCACAGTAAGGCTGTGGCGTTTCAAAGTGGCTGCGGGGGCGTCGGTGGTCAGTCCGCCAATGCCCGTGAGGTATGCGCCCTCGGAGTCGAAGAACCCAAAGGTGATCTTCACCGCCGAGCCCCGGGCGTAGAACGAGCCCGTGATCTTCCGCCCCGGGACGACCGGGGCGTTGTTGCCGAGCGAGACCAGCCCGCCTCCGGAGAGCAGGGACGGCACGCGAGCGCCGTCCTCGGTGAGTGCGAGACCGCCGGCGAGCGCGTCGCCGGAGACTCCGGGAGTGTTCCCGCCCAGCCCAGGGAGGGACTTCAGCGGGCTGATCACATTGGTGACCAGCGCGAGAGGTTCGAGGAACCGGTGCTGGTCGCCGTACGCGCCCATGGTGAGCAGGTCGAATCCGGCCCATTGGGTGGGGTCCATGTGGGTGGCGGATAGTGACCAGGTGCGTAGGCCGGTGGTGGGGGACGTTTGTCCGAAGCGTCCCCCACCGATGGTGGTTGTGAACTTCACGTCACGGTCCAGGTCCGCGGAGGCGGACCCCTTGTAATGGGCGAACTCGATCATGTTGCCCCGTGGGCCGAGCCATGCGCTCATCGTGAACCCCATTTCGTGTCGAGTCGTTTCACGGTGGTGTGCAGTTCCCGGCCGTCCACGGACAGTTGGACGTCACGGTCAGCGACAGCGCGCAGCAGGGCCCGGTCGGCGGCGGATAGTTCCACGGTGCCGACACGGTCCGCTGATGCGGCCATGGGTGCGACTCGTTGGAAGTATTCCGAGCTGCCGGTGCCGTTGTAGATCGTGTTCACACCCGGTCGTAGTGACTGGATGCTTCCCACGGGGCTGTCCCACACACCGTCGATGGCCGGGCGGGCCCCGGCGCCGAAGATCTTCCCGAGCAGGCCGTCGGCCCAGTCGGGAATGATTTTGTCTGCGGCGTCGGTGATGGTCTTGGACACGAAGCCCTTGAACCCGTCCCACACGGTTTTCGCTGCGCCCTTCATCAGGTCGGTGGCGAATCCTCCGCCGGGGATGCGGCCCAGGAGGCTGTCGAAGTTGACGATGCCCTTGAGCTTGTCCCAGATGGAGGATGCGATGTCGCTGATGGAGGGCCCGGAGTCCCCGCCGCCTTCGGGCGGGTTGCCCTTGCCTGCGCCGCCGTAGATCCGTTGGATCGTGGAACGGTCGTAGGACGAGGGCCACAGGGGTCCGCGCATCATGGGGTGCATGATCGAGTTGGTGCCGGCGTGGTCGAGCCCGAGGACGTGCCCGACCTCGTGTGCGCCGGTACCGGTCTTCATGCCACCGGGGATACCGGTGTTGAGGCGGATCTGACCGTTGGTCCAGGCGTAGCCCCAGGTTCCTGCGGGTGCGCCGCCTCCGACGGTGATCTGGTTCTGACCGGAACCGTGCTTGACCTTGAGGTTGGACATGTTGTTCCACGCCCTGGCCATGGCCCCGATATTGAACCCGGATGCGCCACCGTTGAGGTGGGCAATACCCGTGCGGTAGATCGCGTTCTGCAACGGACCCCACAGGTACGTACCCGGCCCACCCGGACCACCAGCAGCCAGACCGCCATGAGCGGCATGACCGGAGTGACCAAAGGTCGGCAGCGCGGATGCACCGTGCTTGTTCAGGCGGTCCAGGAAACCCGGTGCGGCCCGCTCGATGTCACGAGTGGACTCCGCACGGATCACTTCCTCCTGGCCGTGCACCACGCCAGCGACCTCGTCCTTGCGGTACTTGCCGCCGGTGTAACCACCGGTGCGGAAGCCCCGGAAGGAGACCTCGGGGATCTTATCGATCTTGAACTTCTCAGCGATCTTGTTGAAGTTCTTGATGAACCCATCGTTGATGACAGTGTTGACCACGAAATCAACGGGCTTCGACACAATCGACTTGATCTTGTTCCAGGCCGTCTCAATACCGGACTTCGCCGTCTCCCACGCGGAAACCACGTTGTTACGGACGAAGTTGATCATCGGGTCGAGTACGTTGCCGCGGACCCAGTTCCAAGCGCCGCTGACAGCGGACTTGATCCCGCCCCAAACACGCTCGATCAGACCACGCAGCCAGTTCCACGCACCCGCCAGGGGGCCTTTCAGGAACCCAATCAACGGATTCAGGACGACGCCGCGGATCCAGTTCCACGCAGACGAGATCACGGCCCGAATCACAGACCACACGGCGTTGATTAGGATTCGCAGCCCGATCCACGCATTGGTGAGCACGCCACGGACGAAGCCAATCAGCGGAACCAGGACCGAGTTACGGATCCAGTTCCACGCCGCGGTGATTGCGCCGCGAATCGCGCCCCACACGGCGGCCACGATGGTACGCAACCAGGTCCATGCGGCGGTCAGCGTGCCGCGCACGAAGCCAATCAGCGGCACCAGGATCACATTGCGGATGAAATTCCAGGCCGCAGCGATCGCGTTCCGGATCCCGTTCCAAACCGGCACGATGATGTTGACGTAGAGCCAAGTGAACGCCGGGCCCAGGACGCTACGCACGAACCAGACCAGGCCCTGGATGATCGTCATGACCACCGCTATCACGATGGCCACGGCAACCTTGATCCCGTTCCAGACTGGAAGGATCACATTGGTGTATAGCCACTGGAACGCCAGACCGATCGCGGACACGGCAGCGGACAGCATCGGCAGCACCACGGTCTGGAACCAGGCCACGACACCGGCCACGATGGTCTTGATCGCGGTCCACACCGTTGACCAGATCTGCTGCCCCAACTGAGTCTGAGTGAAGAACCACACCAGACCCGCCACCAATGCGGCGATCGCCAAGATCACGAGCCCGATTGGGTTAGCGGACAGCGCGGCGTTGAACACCCACTGCGCCGCCGCTGCAGCCCGCGTAGCGATCGCAGACGCCACCGTGGCCACACGATGGGCCACCGTTGCGGCCACGGCCCGCACACGGGCGAATACACCCATGTTCTGGGCCGTGTTATTCGCGGCGGTCGCGGTCGTGTTCGTGGTTGTGGCAGCCGTGTTGGCCAGGTTCGCGCTAGTTTGCCGGTTCTCCAGCGTGATATTGATCAGACGCAGCGCGTTATTGGCCAACAGCACCGGCGCCATAGCAACCTGCGCCCACTGCAACTTCTGAGACGAGTACGCGAGCGCGGTGGATGCCACGCGCCATGCGACGAAGCCGGCGACGATGGCCGGCATGAATCGAACGATGGTGTCGGAGTGGTCCGCGAGGAATCCGAGAGCGCCGGCCAGCAGCTTCACGCCGCTAACTGCGAGGGTGACGACTGAGCCACCGATGGCCGGGAGCTGTCGGGCGAATTCGGACATAGCCGGCCGCAGCGTGCCGAGAGACTCCCCCACTGATGAGAGTGCGGGCCCGAATTCGCGGCCGAGCGCACCGGAGGTGGTGGACAGGGAGCTGGTGAAGCTCGACCACGACGAGAAGTCGAGGTTGCTCATGGCGTTGCCGAGCTTCTCCGAGATCGTGGCCACGAACGGAGTGACCTTCGCCTCGGCGGCGTCGAGCATCGCGGTGATCTTGTTGAACGTGGGGCCGATGGCCGGGTAGATGCCCTTGAGCATGCCCGCACCGAAGCGCGAGAGCGCGGCCATCATGTTCTTCCACGCGCCCGTGGTGGTCTCGCCGCCCTTGAGTGCGGCGCCCTCCATCGAACCCATGGCCTTCAAGAACTCGTCGGAGCTGATCTTGCCCTTCGAGCCGAGGTCATAGACTTCGTCGGCTGCGATTCCCATGGAATCTGCGAGCATCTGCACGACCGGGATACCAGAGTCCGAGAGTTGGGCGAACACGTCGCCCTGGACCTTGCCGGAGGTCATGACCTTGTTGAAGATCGACCCCATCGAGCCCATGTCCGTTCCCGCGATGGTCGCAGCGTCACCGACCAGGCCGAGGTACTTGGTGAGGTCCTGGCCGGGCTTCACACCAGCAGCCACGGCAGAAGCAGCCGTAGTGGCTGCCTCGTCCATGCCGAAGGCGGTTCCCTTCACCGCGGCGAGGGCGTTGTCCATGATCTTCGACGTGTCGGCGGCAGAGTTGCCCAGGCCGGTGAGCTTCGCCTCGGCGTTTTCAATGGCCGAGAGCCGCTGGAAGCCCTTCACGAGGGAGGTTCCCAGGACGGTGGCCACGCCCGCGCCAGCGACCTTCACACCGGTCTTGAGTCCGGAGGACAGACGCGAGCTCATGCGCGCGCCCATGGTCTGGCCAACCTGGTCCGAAGCCTTCGCCGCAGCAGGGGCCATGGCGTTGGTCAGGTTGCGCTGCAACCCCTTCATCGAGGGGATGACCGGCATGTGGGCAACTGCGACTTCGGTCATGTCCCCTCCTTCGGAAACGACGGAAGGGGCAGACCGTTGTGGTCTGCCCCTTCCTGGTGGTGCTGTATTCGGTTATGCGGCGAGCGCGAAGTCCTCGAAGCCGGGTCCGAGCCATTCGACGATGTCGTTGACTGGTTCGGGGGTGCCCTTGATCCTCTTGGTCTTGTCCTCCACGCCGGGCCGTGGGATGGGTTTGGGCTGGTTTCGGCCCTTTTCCCCGTCCTTGGTTTTGGCCCATTGCAGCCAGTGGATGCCGTCGGCGACGGTGGCCATGAGGAGCGCTTCGAGGGACCATCCGGCGGCGTCCGGGTCGATTTCCGCGACTAGGGCGGATTCGCGTGGGAGGTATTTGATGAAGATTCGCAGGTCTCGCCAGGTGAATTCCGGGGTTCCTACGTCTCGTAGGCGTAGTTTGCGTTCGATTAGGTCGAATTCGAGGGCCTCACCGTGATCCCAGATCAGTCGGATGAGGCCGCGGATTCCCCCATGGTGACTCCCTGGGCGCCGAACCACTGCGTCATGAGGTCCTCGAGCGAACCGTCGATGCCTTCGAAGTTCTGCTGCGGCAGCATGCGAACCACTGCGAGGGACTCTTCGTCGGTGTTCTCGGTGAGCATCTTCGTGAAGATCTCGCCCTCGGTGAGGTTGGCGTTGTCGATGATGAATCCGGTGGGCATGTAGCCGGGCAGGTGCACGTCGCCGAAGGTCGTGGGGTAGACGAAGTCGGGGACGGCTTCGCGGATCGCCGCCAGGTAATCCTCGGGCACCTTCGCACCGGATTGGACGGCAGCCTTCTTCGCGGGAGTGTTGGCGGGGCGCTTGCGCGGGGCGGGGGTGTTCTTGGTGGTAGCCATGTGGGGTTGCCTCTTTCGGAAACGGTGGGCGGCCGGATAGAGAAGGGGACCCTTGGCGCGGCGGGCCGCCCCACGGAATGACCGCGCCAAGGGGGTATAGGAAAGAGCCGCCCGGATTGGACGGCTCTTACAGGTGGATGGGATCAGGCGGCGGCGACAGCGGGAACGGTGTCGTACTCGTAGGCGTACTGGCCGTTCTCGTCCTCGAAGCAGTCGATGGTCACCGTGTAGGCGATCAGCTCGGAGTGGACGTACTGCACGTCGTCGATCTCGGTGATCTGAGCAATGGGGTAAACGATGCGCAGATCGTGGTCGCCGTCCTTGATGTCGGCGATGTAGGAACGCTGGGGCAGCATCTTCGAGTTACGCAGCACGGTGCGCAGCTTCTCGGTGTCCGTGCCGGCGACCTCGGTGACGTTGTCCTGCCCACGGACTTCCTTGAGCACCGCGGTGGTGCGTTCAATGAACGTCAGCTTGAGCTGGATGCCGTACTCGGTCTGCAGCACACGGGCGACACCGCCACCCCAGTGGCGCTTCTTGTCGGTACTGCGCTCCTCGGTCTCTTCGAGGCCGTCCTCACCAATCAGGCCAAGGGCTTGGAAAGCGGCAGGTCGGGCAGTCTTGGCATCGGTAGGAAGTGCAGAGCCCAGCGCAGCGGACGAAAAACCGCCGACCGACTTAATGGGTGCACCGACTCGCGTTTGATTCGCCATAGCGGCGGTCCTTTCATCAGGAGCGGGGCGGCCCGTGATGAATCAGAGAGATGCGTGCTTACTTCTTGGTGTCGGTGACACGCTCACCGACAGGAACGGTCTCCGACGCCTTGGGCGGGTTCACAAGCCAGCCCTGTTCGCGCCAGTCCTTTTCCTGCTGCTCGGTCTCGACCGTTGCCACCACACCGGCGACGCGGGGGTGGTGCAGGGTCTTGGGGTAGTTGGACGTTGCCATCAGATTTCCTCCGTGAGAGTGATTTCAGTCAGTGGGGTAGTCATTTCGACCGTGAACTGCACCCGGCACAGATCCGGAGCCAGCTCGTCATCAAGAGCACGCGGCACTTGAAGATCAACGTCATGCAAGGCCACACCCGGAATCAGGAACCCCTCGTTTTCGAGGATCCGGAACACAGACCACGCACGCAGTGCAGCATCGAACGCGGCCGGGGAAGTTTCTTCCCACACCTCGATCAACATCAGCGGACGATCCCGCTGCTGCTGCGCTGTCAGTTCCCCGCCCACGCGGGAGACACGCACAGTGCCCGGCCCACGCGCACCAGGCACAATCGTGGACGCCTCCACACCGAAGCGTGCGAGCGCTTCGAGTACGTCTGCTTCGGCGTCTCTGGGGGCTTCGACGATGTATTCGTGGGGTTCTGGTGTTGGTTCAGCCACGGCGTGCTGCTCCTATCGAGCGCAGCAGGGTGTTGCGTTTCGCGTTGTCTCTGCGGGCTTGGAAGGTCTTGGTGTACACGGATGCGCGGGCACGGTTCTTACCGATCATGGAGTCAGCTTCGTAGCCGGGTCCGGCTGCGGTGGCGATCTGTCGGGCGCGTTTCTCCACGGCTTTGCGCATGGACGGTGATTTGAGGATCTTGGCGACCCCTTGGCGGTTGAGCTTGACCGTTACTTTGCTCATCCCTGTCTCCGTTCCACTGTGAATTCCACGCAGGTGTGCTGCGTGGTGTGCAAGCTGTGTGGGTTGTGGTCCCATCTGCCGACTTCGCCCACGACCTCGGTGATGGTCCCGTCTGGGAGTTTCACGCGGTCGTAGGGGCCGATCGTCAGTGACAGTGGTCCGTAGATGTCCCACTTGCTCAGGACCGCGTTGGAGCGGCCCTGTTCGGTCGGTTCAGTCCGTGAGCTCGGCGCGATCAGGTACACGTATTCGGGCTGGAAGTCAGAGAACGTGTGCTTCGCGTTTCCATGACGGTCGCGTTCGGGTTGTTCTGATCGGTGGCTGACGCCGATTGCGATATTGGCTTTACGGAGGGTCATCCCATTCCCAATCCCGGGCGAACCCTGATCGTGCCGATGTTGAAGGTTGCCCCGTAGGAGGGGAGGAATAGTTTGAGGTCGCCATCGGAGACGTAGAGGTTTACGCCCGCAATGGACTGGTCCAGGGTGTACGACCCCGACGTTGGCCCCGTTGACTCGGTGATCTGTTTGAACCCTTCCGGGTTCATCAGCACACGTTTGACCACCTGCTGAGCCGCGAAATCGACAAGAGTCCTGTCTACTTGACCGCTGTCGAGTCGGGCATCAAGATCAGGGACGCGAGCGCGGAAAATCGCTGACACGACAGTCAGTAGATTTTCCGCGGCTACGCGTTCCTGATCGGTGAGCGGTCGCCAGATCCCCTCCAGGCCTGTGGTGGTGCCGTAGGAGTTCATGGTGCCCGCCTTCCTACTGGTTCAGTACCTCGAGGATGTCGGCCTTCACGCGGGCCTCGCCCAGGTCGATGTCGTTGGCCTGGGCGTATTCACGTAGTTGGCGCAACGTCCACTCGTTGGACGGTGCCTCAGTCTCGGCTGCAGCCTCGGTCTCTTCGGTCGCGGAGTCGTCGTCCGATTCCTCAGTGGCCTCGATCTCTTCGGCGGAGGCTTTTTCGGTCACCACTTCGGCAGGCGTGTCGCCCGTGTCGTCAGTGTCCGAGTCGTCGTCGTCGCCCGCGTCCGATTCCTTGACTTCCTCGGTCACTTCGGGTGCCTCAGCGGGCGGCAGGTCGGTGAGAACGCTCGGATTGGTCACCATGTCGGCGGCCCAATCCGGTACGTCCTCACCAGCGGCCAGCACCACGAGAGTCGAGTCCGAAGGTCGGCGCACGATTACGTTGGCTGTCAGTCGCATTACGCCACCGTCGCAGCCATCGTCTTCTTCGGGTTCGCCAGGACCGGGAATCCGATCGCGGAGGCATTGACCCAGGACTGCTTCGGGCTTTCCTCTTCGAGGTGAGCCACAACGATGCCCGGACGAGAGGGCTCTTCGATCTGGTACTTGTCGTCAAGCGCTTCTGCGGGGGTTCCCCACACGGTGGCGCCGGCAGACTTGGTTCCAGCCGAGGGCACGAACAGCACCTTGCCACGGGGCAGGATACGAGTTTCCTGGCCGAGGTCGTTGGTGTACTTCGCGTCGTAGATGGTCACCTTCGGGAGCCCATTGGCGGCCAGCACGTTGTTCACGAACTCGTTGGTGACGAAGTCCGGGGTGCCCACGAGGTTGACCGATGCCAGGGCGCGGAACTGCTCGCTGCTGGCTAGCAGGGCGAAGGTCTGCTTGGACATGACCATTTCGCCGTCCTGGTCCCATACCTCGACCCAGTTACGGAGGTCGGTGAGGGGCTTGGACGTCGGGTCGGTCCACAGCACGCCTGCGGACACGGAGTGCGAGGCCGGGCGTGCCCAGTCTGCTTCCTGCGTGACGCCCTGCTCATTGGTCAGGGTCGTCTTGCCGGTGAGCAGGGTCTGAGCAACCGCCAGTTCCATACGCACAATGGTGGCCAGGGTTGCGTCGCGCGCGGCCTGGGCGATTTCCTTACGGAAAGCGTCCTCACCCGCGCGGCGAACCGTCAGGCGGTCCTTCTCGGTCAGCAGGTAACGCTCACCGAGGGGCAGCAGCCCACCAGTGATCTGCTCGAAACCCGGGCGGGCTCCGAGGTGGTTCTGTTTGTCGAAGGTGCGGAACTTCGCCGAGGACGGGATACCGGACTGACCGGCCTTGATGCGGTACTCGACGTCGTAGGTCTGTTCCAGGGGCAGGTAGTCCCGCTGGAGTCGGTAGTCGATGTCGGCAGCCTTCGGCGCGGACGTCTGGATCTCGCGTGCGAGGTCCGTGAGCTCCGCAGGCTCGAAGTAATCGGTTACAAGAGTAGCCATGAGTTATTCCTCCTTGATCAGGCCGAGCCGAAAACGAAATGGCCGATGTTGCCGCCGGTGACAGCGGTCGGGTCAAATTCCACCGGCAGCAAGGAGGCGTCGATTGCCCCGTGCCAGATGTAGGCGTCCGAGTCGTCACCGTGGGTGACGTCCACGGGGTTGACCGTGAAGCCGGAGAACGGCGCCGTGGCCTGGTCCGCGACGGTGAACGGAACGGCCATGCCGTTGGCTGCCACCGATACCGGGTACAGCGCGGGGACAAGGTTGTCCGTGACGCCCGTGGCGGTCTTGAACTGGGCAGCGGTCAGGGTGCAGCCGAGGCCGTCACCCACCGCATGGCTGGTGAGCAGGGCACGCCGGTCGGCGTGCCCATGGGTCTTGCGTCGAGGATTGACGCTCATTGTGTGCCTCCTACAGGCCTAGAGATACTTACTAGCGATGTCGGCCCCGCTCATGCGTGAGGGGACGTCTCCGCCGTTACCAGTGCCTGTGCCAGGCCATGTCTGCCGCGTCCCGGTGATCCGGGTCGCGAAGTTCTTCACCTTGTCGGTGTCGACCGTCAGGTCGTCTTTGAGGAATCGAGACAAGTCCAGAGGTTCCAGAGCTTCCTCGATCTCGTCCTGCTTATGCGTGGACGCCAGAAGACCCTGGAAGGTGGCCCGGACCAGAGCCGGCGCGTACTTCGAAGCAGCCTCAGATTCAGCAGCCTGCCGGCCACGATCCTCAGCTTCTTGCACGGCACGCTCCTGCGCAGGAACCTGCTCCCGCTCGTGCTGATCCCACTTCGCGGCCTTGGCAGCCACCTCGTCGTAGTCAGAGCGAGCGCGGGCGGTGTTCTCGTGCTTGCGGGCCTTGTCCTTCCAGTAGGCCTCGCGCTGCTCGACGGTCATTTCAGACAAGGGCGTGTCCGCGGGGAATCCTTTGTCGGACTCCTTGGAATTCGTCTTGCTCTTGTCCTCGTCGGCGCCGTTCTTTTTCTGCTCGGATTCTCCGTTGTCTCCGGAGTTTTCCTCGCCTTCACCGTCGTTGCTGCCGTCGCCGTCTTCCATCACCGCGTCGCCGAAGGTCTGGCGGTGGAAGTCCAGAAGCTCCTGAATGCCGCCGGGTGCGGTGATGTCGATTCCGGAATCGGGGTGGATGATCCCGGAAGTCTTGTTCTTGTGCGTGGGCATGTTTTTCTCCTGTGTCAGGTGTGAAATTGATGGTCACTACTCCAAGGCCATGGGCACCTCGTCGGGGCCACGGAAATGGTGTTTCGGGTCAACCAACATGGGGCCGATTTCTCCGTGCTCGGTGATCTCGTACCGCTGATTGAAAAGGGCCCACCGTTCAGTAGAGTCGCCGGCGTCGGCATAGAGCCGGTCGAGATCTCCTCTGGTCAGGAACCGGCCTGGGTCTTTGCCGTTGATGATCGGCATGACCGCGCACTTGCACCCGTTGTGGATGGGGAGGAGGTCCCCGACGAAGTAGATCCGGTCGGAGGCCGCCAGGCAGATGCCGCACACGCCCTTCGGGGACAACTCCGGCCGGATGACCCGCCGATAGAGCTTCACGCCCTTGTTGGACAGCGTCTTCTGCGCCTGAGCACGGGCTGCCATCCGCAGGTCGGTCTTGGCCATGGTGCGAGCGCGGTTGACGGCTGCTGAGGCTGCGGCGCTGGCGGCGATCCCGAGGGAGATTTGCCACCGGTACTGGTTGGCCAGTCGCGTGTACGCGCCCACGTGGGTGGTTCCCTGACGCAGTGTGGCCGGGTCAACCAACGCAGTGGATCCCACCTCGGTGCCGATGGTCTCGGCGATGATCCGTTGCAGGTAGGCATCCGTCAGGGCTGTCTCGTTGCGCTGCCCGGACTCCACAAGGGCAGTGAGTTGGGTGGCGAGCGCGGTTACGGCGTCGTGGTTGTACCAGTCTCCGAAACCTGTGACTCGTTCGAGCACGGCGGTTTCGACGCGCTCAGCGATCAGCTGCTCGGAAGCTGTGTAGGCGTCGAGTACCGCTGACGCTCTGGCGTTATCCACGTGCCCCGCCTGCGAGCGCGTTGCCTGCTGTTATTACCGGGGACGGTGGGATGGTGTTGGGGTTGACCTGTGGGACGCCGAGCATGAAGTCGTCCAGGGTCGCTCCCTTCTCCCGTTCGATTTCCTCCGGGGTGGCTTGCCAGCAGCGTTCGAGGATCCATTGCTTGGACATCCCGGCTGCTTTGGCCTGTTGGGCTGCGGATGCTTGGGCGGTGAGTGGCCAGCGGTCCACGGGCATCCAGTCCACGGAGAGTTTGGTGACGTCGCCTCGGACTTCGTCGCCGATCATTCGGAAACCGTAGCTAAGCGCTCGGGCCAGGTCCCGGCCGAACCGGAGTTCTCGGTCCTCGGTGGCGAAGGTCAGGCCCTCGCGTGTGAGCGCGGCGCCTTCTGCGGACTGGTTTTCGCCTTCTGGTGAGAGGACGTTGACCGGGCGGCGTGTGACGGCGGCGAGGTTTCGTACGTCGTCCTTGACCGCGTTGAGGATGCCGGAGAGCTCGACTTGGCCTGATTCCCAGATCTCCGCGGCGCCGGGGATTACCCACATCGCTCCGGGGTCTGATTCGAACATCTCGTCGTAGTCGATTTCCTGCCCGGCTCTGGGGTGATCGGCTGGGTAGTGGGATGGCAGTTCGCCCTTAATGGCGCGCTGACGGAAGGCCTGCATGGTGGCGATCACCATGCGTTGGAGGATCATGTGGTCGATCCGGTCCAGCACGTCGAGGTGACGTTCGAATTCTCCGACGCCGCGGCGGTTACGGATGCGTACCACGGGTACTCGGATGTCGCCGGGTAAAATCAGGCCTTCCTCTGCTTCCCAGTTCCATTCCGAGGCGGTGAAGTAGATCTTCTTACGGTTGGTCTTGCGCGGGGTGGACGCCCGGAACAAGCGGCCAGCGACCCAGAGGAACGCGACGTCTTTCTGTTCGTCGGCGTCGTGGTAGAAGCGGGCGGCGGCGCGGATGACGCTCTGGTCCTCGGCATCGTGGATGGTGACCATCTGCCGGGGGTCTTCCCATGTGATGCGGATGTCCTCGACCGAGAGTGTCCGGTCCATGGGAGTGCCCGCACGGATACCGGTGATCAGGTAGGCGTCGCCCATCACAAGCACATGCTCGAGAGCGTCGGCGAAAGACACGTCGAGATCGTTGTGGCGGTAGAGCGCCCAGGCGATGCTGTCCCCATCTCCGGCGGTGGCGTCACTGCGGATCGCGCGCACGCGCATGCGTTCGAGCATGGAACCAACCACGAGCTCGGCCATGTTCAGTCGGGTCTTGCGGTAGAAGGTCTCCGCCGATTTCGGCATCGAGGCTGAGAGCTTCGGAACAGGTCCTTTGCCCTCGTAGCGGTCCATGAGCTTCTGATGGTCGTCGCGGGTCTCGCGGAGCTTTTGGTAGAGCCGCTCCAACCACCACCCGGGGGTGTACTGCTCGGATGTATCGATCGCCATGTTCAACCCCCTCCATCAGTCAGCGGACCCGCATGGGTACCGTCATCACGTTCGTGTTTTTCTTCTTGAGTGCCCCGCCCTTACGGGCAGCCAGGCACGCGGCCCAGGACAGGACGGAACACATGGCGAAGTCCATCTTGTTTTCCAGCCGGCCATCGAGCTTGCCGATAATCCACAGCGGGTTACCTTCGTCGTCGAGGATCCGCAGCTCTTTCTTGCCTGCGTTGCCGAAGTGTCTGATCAGGTCGTCATGACGTTCTTCCGAGCCGCCGAAAGCGACAGCAGCTGTCTCCATCGCTTCCACGAACGCTTGGAGCGCGTAGGCCATGACCTTGTGTCGGTTGGTCCACCACTCTTCGACGACGTCGTGCTCACCGGCCCACTTGCCCATTGTGTCGGTCCAGTACGGCGGGTCACCGTAGAACAGCAGCACGTCCCACTCGGACATGATCCACTCGAAGGTCTGCGTGACCTCGTCCTCGGGGACTTCCCACTCGCGTGCCTGTTCGGGGGTCAGCACCTTGTCGGGTTGTTCCCACGCGCCCACGAGCTCCTGCAGCCCGGTCTCTACGTCCGTGATCACGAACCCGGTCGAGTCACGACGACGGGCGCCGTCGAATCCGACCGTGACCCGGCGGCCACGCGCGATGCGCTGGCCTGGGACGAGCAGGCCGTTCTCCCGCATTGTGGAGATGTTGAATGCCTGGGAGCCGGATGAGTGCCAGCGGTTGAGGTAAACGCGTTCCCAGTAGGCCTTATCCATTCCCTTACGGTCGTAGTCCTTAGCGATACGCAAGAACTGTCCGGGCCCGTACTCGCCGGTGGGCCCGGTGGCCTCGGAAACCGCGGCCACGCGTTTCTCAACGGTGGACAGGTCGTCGTGTTTATCTCCGGCCCAGCGGGCGAAGAAGAACAGGGAAGGGTCCTCGACCTTTCCTTGCCCGATCTCCTCGGCCTCTTGCCGGATGTCCTCCTGGATGGATCCTTGCCCGGATGCTCCAGCAGTGGAGGTGTAGAGCGCCCAGGGGTCTTCCAGTGGGCGCTTGGCAAGGTTCTGCATCATCGTCTCGTGTGCGTGCCGCGCGCGAGGCATGAACAGTCGGTGAGGTTCGTCGAAATGCTGGAACGTGGTCAACGCACCATCTCGGGAGCCTGGTGAACCGGATACGGGGACGGCTTTGCCGTCCTCCTGGCCACGCGAGCCCATGCGGATGATGCGTTCCAAGGACACGTCAAAGAAGTCCGCGTCAGGCCCGTTCTCGATCACGTATTTGAGTACACCGAACGCCAGCTCGGACACCTGTTCCTCGGAGACGGCCATCATCGGGATGTACGGGAACTCCACAGGCCGGCCAACCGGGTTGCCGTAGGCGTCGAAGCCGTCGCAGCGCACCGGTGATTCAGGGTGTAGTTCCGCAAATGCGATCCAAGCCGCACGTTCCGTTTTGGCGGTGCCCTTGCGTTCCTCGAGGTCTCCGCGTTGGAATCGGCGGCGGCCGGCGAGGTCGTGGCCCTGCGGGAACACTTCGTACATGCGATAGAGCTGCGCACGAAATTCCGGGGTGATCTCGGCCGGACGGCCGGCCAAAGAACCGGGACCGTAGACGCAGCGTTCCTCGATGAACTGAGCGACCGCAGGCCCCAAGGTGGGATACGCGAGGTCCAGGGGCGGCACCAGCAGAGTTGCCACTGTGCCGCCTCCATTCTCGGGCTACTGCACGAGAGTCAGCCTCGGGTCATCACCTTCATCAGGTTGTCGGGATGTCGAGCCGCCAGCGCGCCGGCGTGTGCCCCGATCTTTGGCTTCCTCGGCGGTTTCGATGGTCCATTCCAGCCGCCGACGGTCGTAGGGGGTCAGGCCGAAGGCTTGACGCTGCAGACGAATCTCACCGGCAAGCTTGGCACTGGGCATGATCCAGAACTCGTCCATCAGGGCCGCGAGCACGAACAGTGCGTGCTTGTCCGAGGAGTGGTACTCGGAGGACATGGGCGCAGCCCACAAGTCCTCCCACCACTCCAAGGTCTGAGGCTGCCAAGGCACTTCGCCGCCATCTTCATCGCGGCGGGTGGGCAACTCCGGGGCGTCGTGGACGACAGTGCCGGGGCGGAGAACGGATGCAGTGGAGGCCTTGTTGCCGCGAGCGCGCACGGACGAGTGCTTCTTGGGCTGTGGCATCACACCTCCAATAGTTTTCCGGTGACTGCGATGTAACGGCCTTGGCTGTATCTCTCGACGAGCAGCCCATTCTCTCGGCGGCGGCTGCCGCGTCCGGGTCCGCCGGTGTGCCAGATGTGCACGCCCTCGCCGGACTGGGAGATCTCCACGAACAGTTTGTTCGGGGTTCCCTCGATGAGCTTCTGTGCCCGTGGGTCTAGTTGCCCGTCGTGAATGCAGTGGTCGAGGTCGATGCACGAGATGTCGTCGTCTGCGGTGAGCACGAAGCCGAGGCCGGCGCCGCGCTTGGACTTCTTCGCTTCCTCGTAGGTGCACCAGCTCTCGGGGTTGGTGACCGAGGCCCACCGGCCGTTGTCGGCTCGGACGGGGCGCTTCTTCTTGTCCCGGCGCACCCACTGGCGAGCGCTGGTCATGGCGGCCGGCAGCTTGGCTTTCCGATCGCGGTCTCGTTTGGCTGCGACGCGGCAGCGGGCCGAGCAGTACTGCGCGCCATCGCGCAGCAGGTTGATCGAATCCCCGCAGCGAGCGCATGTCCTAGGCATGCCCTCAGTCTACCAAAACAACCCCGGAATCACGCGGATTATCCGTAACACTTCCGCGCGTTCACCGATGCACCATCAGGGGGTCAAAGCGGGGTGTTTGCCCTAGTCAGAGGGTGATTGGGTGGGGTGGGGGAACCGTAGGGAACTAAGTTCCACGAACCTTAGCGTGGGAAGGAAACAGAGGGGGGAGGGGGTGGAGGCCCCCCGGTCTGGCCAGCCCGGCGCCGCCCCTCCCTCGACTCGGCCTGCGTCTTGATCGTGTGGCAGTTCGAACACGCCGCCTGCCCATTCGACAGGTCGAACTCAGCACCACCGAACGCGACCGCCACCTTGTGGTCACCGATCGTCGCACGGCCTGAGCAGCCGGGGAACTTGAGCTGGCATCGGAAGTGATCTCGTCTTAGCACCGTCAGTCGCCATGCCTTGTGTTCGGCTGTCGAGGTCCTTGGATCACCTCGCCAGTTCATCGGTTGATGATCATCGCAATAGGTGATGCCTCGAACCTTGGTCGAGCAGCCAGGAAACCCGCAGGCCTTGCGTGCTCTCGGCACGGTCATCACCTCCGTTGCTCTCAGCTGGTCACGACGTCAGGTTCACCAGGGTCAGATCCAAACTCATCGCTGCCCCACGGGATGAAACCCAGTGTCGATTCCTTCGGTGCCCGATCATGCGCGCACCGCCAACACCATGGCCCAGTCACAGCAGGGCAACCACACTGGCATGTCCTGATGGCTACCATCACTCGCCCTCCCACTCGACAGCGATACACCAGTACGGGGTCGGGAACTGCCTAGACCCCGGGGGCCGCATCCCAGGGGTTACCCCCTGGGATGCCTCTCCCCCGGCATCTATCCCTGGGGAGGGGCCGTGCAGAGACCCCCCGGGGTGGGTAGTCACATCGGCTCGATGCGAGCCGCAGGTAGGTGAGCTGCTCCGTCGCTAAGGCCCAGTCACCCGTTCAAGTGATGATGATCAAGCCGGAGCTGAGCGTGATGCAGCATTCCCATGCGAACCACCTCGTCCGTATGCTCAGACGCCCCTTGCACTCCAATAGATAGATCACCATCAGGAGACTGAGCACGCACCAACACCACGACATCGAGGACCACGGCATCGGCCTCAAGGTCCAGTTCAATGTCATGACCCAGGACCTGCTCGACCAACATGGCTTCCCCCGTTCGAAGTAGGTGGCCAAGTTCGCGCAATGCGCCCGGTGGCCAGCCGGTCAACCCAGCGACGGCGGTAACGACCCGGTAGCGAACGAGGCCCGGTGCTGAGGTTGGTACTCAAGAAGATGGCCAGCACGCAGAAAGAATCATCAGCGGCAGGAAGTAAGATCCGCCTCGCCTATCTTCGATCCGAACCCGTGGCCGGCATGATCATTCAGCCACGGTGGTGACGTTGACGCGCTGAGCCAGGTACGACGAAGGCCCCGACGTGAACGCCGGGGCCTTTCGAAACTCAATGGTCTCTATCCGAGACTTCATCCATTTGAGTACACCATATACCTGCAAGCCGCTGTACGCCAGTCTCCCGGCCTAACTCAACCCGCACGTGTCTTCACCTTCCCCTGCTCCTGATCGCCCACAGGCGGCACGATGCCATGCGCCCTGCAATGCAACAGAACCACATCACCCACCCGGAACTTAGCCGGCGACCCACCAACCGAGACCAGCTGCTTCCGCTGCACCCACGACTCCACGGTCTTCCGCTTCACGTCATAACCCCACCGAGAACGCAGCACCTCGATCAGCTCACCCGTAGTCGCCACAGCATCCAGCAACAACCCATCCCGATACGACACCCACTCATCAATGACCCAATCGGTACGGCAATGCGGGCAGGTCATAGTCCCGCTACTGCGCTCCGTCGCCAAAGGCCGGCCACAATCACACACACCAATCACCCGCCGCTCCGGCGCGCGATCGATACAACGACCGCCCACCGACACAGCACGCAACAACCCCGCGTGATACTCCCCGATCTCCGGATGCCGAGCAGCCACCGACAACCTGCGCGCAGTCCACGCTGCCAACTCCCTCATACCCACAGGCACCCGCTCGCCCTCGCCCACGGTCAAATGAGCCACAGCCCGCAACCACATCCTCACCTGACCCGCAGCCTCCGACGCCGCAAGATTCAAAACCAACCCGCGCTCGCCGCCTGAGCCGCCAGCACCGGGTGTGGTCTGTCGTGCTTGCTTCGTGATCGTCACATCCAGATCCACCAGCAGACGCGGCACCTGCAGCACCGTGGTGTGCAGCGTGGTCATGCATGCGGTGCAGAGATTCCCCACGGTCGCCGGCACCTGATCAACAACACACAGAGCGCTCATCCCTCGTCCTCCTCGATTGACCAGAGCGGTTGACCTTCGTAGGACGATGCGGAAGATCCAAGCAGCCCGTACTTCTGCCAGTACGGCATGCCCGGAGAGGACAGGTCATGGACCTGCTGGTCTCCGTCCTCGCCGATGCAGTTAGCCACCACCACGTAGTGCGTGACGATCGGAACACCCAGCGCCTTGGCGATCTCGTTCGTGAGATCTGCGGGTTCGAATTCTTCACTCATGGCTTCACTCCTTGAGAGTTGGGGACGCCGGTCATGTAGCGCTGGACGTACCCGGACCCGTAAGAGGTTCCGGCTGACAGCTCGAGCTGCACCCGCTGCGAGACCACATCCGACGGGCGCCACACACCCGCATCAATCCCCGCGGACTTGAGGCCGTCGAGCCAGTCCTGCTGCATCGGTCGGAATCGTCCCTTCTCGGTCTTCAGCTCACGCACCAGACAGATCTTCTTCTCCGGATGCACGAGCACCAGATCAGGGAAACCCACAGGCGACCGCCGGCTGTTATGAGTGTGGTAGTGAATCCAGCCCAGCGCTCTAGCCGTACTGATGACATGGTTCTGCAGCTGTTCCTCTGACCACTTGAGGATCAGCTGATCTTGGTAATCCTTGAGTTGCATAACTACTTGCTCCCTCTCTTACCCCTACGCCTACCCCTGGACCTGCCCTTGATCTTGGGGTCATGAGATGGCCGGGGGTTGATGTGCTCGTGTTTGTTCTGCCTGCTTGGTTCTTGAGGTGGTCGTGCTGGGCTTCCGCCCCTACCCGACCCGACCCGACCCGACCCGACCCGTCCCGGTGCGTCAGACCCCGAAGTCACAATGTCTGCCGAGTTCTGCCGAGTTCTGCTTGTCTCTGCAGATGGGTGTTTTGCTGGCTCCTGCGCTGGTGGCGCTGGGGTGGGTTGGTGGTGGCCTGGTGACACGTGCCCTGGTTCCACGCGGGTACGTGGTGGTGGTGGTGCCTCGATCCCGTTTGACCGTGCCCACTCCGATCCGGCGATGAAGTCGCAGGTGTCCTGTGAGTAGTAAGGCTTCTCCGGTGGTGGCAGCAGTGGATAATCCTTCTCGGCGGTCGGGTTGTTCTTCCGTCCCGAGTTACACGCCTTGCAAGCCACCACGAGATCATCAGGTGACTGCGCCGCCTTACCTGGACTGCGATGGTCATAAGTTCCCGCGAGACGACCGTTGCGGGCTTTGAACTTCACCACCTGCCCGCAATACCGGCAGCCGTCACCATCGCGCATCCGCACCGGGATGATCAGAGAGGGCCGAGAGTTATCCCGCTTGCGCTGCCGCTCCCACGTGATCTCTTCCTCCGTGCGCATGTGGATGAAGTCCGGGTCTTCCACGATCTTCCACCGCTGGCGCGGCTTGCCCTTCACGTCCTCCACGACCGGCTCCATGTAGCCCGCGAACACGGCCTGCTCGAGAAGCAGATCCGCCCGCTGTAGTGACCCGGCGACGTCGGCTGCGGTGGCCCGCGATACGACGTAGTCCGTTAGGTGTCCGGCCGCGACCGTCGCGCACAGTCCGACGAAACCGAACAGCTCCAATTTGCTGCGGTCGTCGGCGGCTGGATGCTCAAGCACCTCTGCGACGATTGGGTTCGTGGGGGCAGTGTCGCCCACTTTCAGCCACGGCATCAGTCGCGCTCCTGCCCGGCCGCGCTTCCAAACCCGTACGCTGCGGTGCCCGACATTGCGGGTCGCGCTGGGGCGGCGTGCTGCGAGTAGCCATCGCGCTGGGCCATTCGTTCGCTGCGGTGTCCGAGGTCGTCACCTCGGGTCGCGCTGGAATGTCCGTTCGCTGCGGTGTGGCTGGCAGTGTGCTGCGTTGGTGGCACGTGGGGGGTTCCTATCTCTCAGCCCAATGAATCAATCGGTTCTCAACGCCATACGGCGCTGCTCTCTACTGCGTGACGGGTGGGGCCTCCTTCGTCTGGATCTGCTGCAACTGGCCACGGAAGCCCACGACCACGTGCACGGGGGTGCGCGGGTCGATGTCGCGCCCGAGGGCGTCATGCACCCACTGGTGCAGGTCCGCGAGAGTCATGCCGGTCTTCTTGTCGGAGGCCTTGGCGATTACCTGTGTCTTCACGCTGCTTCCTTCTTCCTGTGCACAAGCACGTAAGTGTCCTTCGGGACCGTGATCGAGCTGGTGCGCCCATCACGACGTCGCACGGTCAGCACCTGCCAGCCCTTCGGGTCCGGTGCCCTCTCGACCAAGCGGCCACGCACAGCCCAGGGCTGCCCGCCCACGGTCACGTCCCTGCCAATGTGCTGCTCAGTGAGCTCATCGACGCGGTGCAACTTCTTCTCCGGCCTCGGCTCCATCAATCGGCGCATCACAGTGACCTCTTCTCCGCCAGACGCTTCATCAGGGCCGGGGCGTACTCCCACGCCGCGGGCCGCTCGATCAGCGTGTTGAGGATCTGGTAGAAGCGGATATCCGGCGAGTGGTCCCGGTAACCGTGCTCCACCATCAACTTGGTGATCGCGTCACGCTTGATACCCGCGTACTTGAACCGCTGCCCCTCAAGATCGAGCATCGCCCGCTCGAACTCATCCAGAACGTCCGGAGCGTCCCCGGCGAGCGCGGTGGGGTGTTCTTCGGTGGTGGTGGTCATTGGTCGTCCTCGTCGTCGTTGGGGACGACCGTGGTGAAGATCCCGTCCGTGGGGAGGTCGTCACGGTCGAGGCCGTACGTGTCACAAGGACAGGTGTCGCCGTCCCACATTGGGCACATCTCCTGATCGCAGTCACGCATCAGTTACCGTCCTTGAGTTCGCCGGTGTCGGGGTCGATGACGTCGGAGAGCAGCTGCTTGAGCTCGTCCTCGGTTTCGATCGGGAGCTCGACCATGCCGGTGCGGCGTTCGATCGCTCGGCGCACGAGTTGGTCCGCGGTGGTGAGGTCCTGACCGGTGACGACCTCGAGGCGGTGGAAGGACGCTGTCGCTTCCGCGTCACCGGTTTCCAGGTTCGTGGTGATCTTCGTGGGCTTGAGGATCCCCACCACCAGGTAGGTCTTCTCCGTGTTGTTGATCATCAGCGCGTTCAAGTCGCTGAGACCGTTGTCCTTCGGCAGAGCATTGCTGAGCTTCGTCATAGCTGGTCCTCCGAGTACGTCTTGTGTGGGTCGGTCTTGGCTTGGCCAATGACCCTGATGGTGATGACCCCTCCGGGATCCGTGGGGTGGCCGGTAAACGGGTCCTTCTGGATCGAGACGACGCCGCCCGCGAGCGCGTCCGCCGCGTCCGTGATGAACGCATTCAACTCACTCAGTGGGATCTCGCCTCGGAATCTGGTCTCAAACGTGATCGTCTGCCCCAACATCGTCATGACTGGTCCTCCTGGTGGTGAGTGCCTCACGTAGTCGGCTGGCTGCGTCTTCTGGGGTGTGTCCGTCCCACGCTGGGGGTAGGTCCACATCAGGGATGTCGAACATGTCCCAGTGCTTTGCCTCGTAGTGGTTGGACACCTGCCCAGTGGGGAGCTGGGCGGTGACTACGAACCAGCTACCGCCGAAGCAGGGCACGCCGTCAGCGTGGTTCCAGGACTTCACCACCTCGATGCCCGCCTCGTACCAGCCACGGGCTGCGTGGGCGTTGTAAAGCATTCGGTACTCATACAGCTCATCGAACGTGTGGTAACCGTCAGAGATCTGGCCCGTGGCGCTCATGACTGGTCCTCCTGGTCGTAGGTGGAGACGGCTTCTGTGAGCTGGATACCCAGTTGCTGTGCTTGCTCCCATGTGAGCTGGGTGCCGTAGTACTGGTCCGATCCGTGGCCGAACTCTGCTGGTACTGCGGTGATGAACAGGCCGTGCTCGTTGGCGTAGATGTGGAACTTCGCGGGTTCCACGGTGGAGTCGAACGTTCCGAGATCCAGCTCTTCGGGGGTTTGCTTCTGGTCAGACATGGGATTAGTTCCTTTCGGTTATTTCGGATAGATCAAACCTGTGCGCCGTGGCCGGCTCCCTGGGGAGCACAGCGAGCGCGATGGTGGTGAGTAGGACCAGGACCGCGGTGTCTGTCGTGAGGGCGAGCATTGCGGTGGCGAGGTAGGTGATGATGATGAGGGTCATTGGGTGGTGTCTGGGGTCGTCTGTAGTTCTTCGTCGACGCTGTCCCAAATGAGGCTCCACGCTCGGTGCTGTGGTGGAGTGCCCAGCATGGTCAGTGCCTTTTCTGTGGCTTCATCCTTTGTCCTGGCCAGCACCGAGAGCTTTCTAGCTTTATCCCAGCGCGGGTAGTAATAGCCGGATGGGTCGGCGTCGATGCTTCTGCCTTTGAATCGGTAGGTCGGCTCAGTCATTGGATTCATCCAGTTCAGCGAGAGTCATCCCGTGACGGCTGGCGTCCAGCTCGTCAAGGGTGATGACCCGTTCGTAGGTGGACTCGAAGATCTCCGGCTTACACGGGTAGAACTCGCCAGCCACGCCACGAATCACGTAGTCACCGACGTTCACCCAGTGCAGCCCCTCCAACGTGGAGATGACCATGCGCCCGTCAGATGGGTCGATGCTTACCCCGCTGGCTGGGCGTGGTTTCCCTTCTTCGGTCACCGCGAGGAAATCAAACGAGCCGAGTGTGTTCTTCTCGATCCACTGGTAGACGGCGTGTGTCTCAGCGTTCGTTCCCGCGAATTGCATCGCTTCGATCACGACGAGCTTCTTGCGGTACATCAACGGTTCCAGCATCAGTCAGTTCCTTTCGGTTATTTCGGATAGATCAAACCTGTGCGCCGTGGCTGGCTCCCTGGGGAGCACAGCGAGCGCGATGGTGGTGAGTAGGACCAGGACCGCGGTGCCTGCCTTGAGGGCGATGGGGGCGGTGGCGAGGTAGGCGAGGACGATGAGGGTCATGTCTTCGCTGGTTCTTTGATGGGCTCGGGGGCGCTGAGCGCTTCGTGGAGCTGTTGCTCGTCTCCTTCTTGGAAGCACCAGCTCTTGCCTTGGATCTCGCGGAACATCCATTTGGCTCCGGGTTCGCCGCAGCACTCACCGATCTGGTGGTAGTCCAACGCATCATTGATCGCGAGGGGCGCGTGAGTGTCGCACGCGATGTACTGCTCAAAGTTGTCCAGGTCGCCGTGTATTACGTGCCATGCCGCCGGGAGATTACACAGTGGCGCGGTGTGGTCACCGCCGTCGTAGGTGCAACCTCGATAACCCGTTGTTGGCCGCGGCTCTCCGTTTGGCATTACCGTGGTTTTCACTTGGAACCACCGCCAAAGGCGGCGGTGAGGGCCGCGCGCATGCCGCACCGGTATACCTCAGCAACGGGATGGTCCATTTCGGCGAGTCGATCCCATGAGAGATGCAGTGACTCGTCGATGTGCGGATTCTGGGCTTCGTAGAATCCCTTGCACGCGGCTTCGACCGCGGCATCAGTAACCGGGGTCCCGTCGATCACCTGCTGTTCAAGAGTCCTCGCAGCATTAGCGAACGGGCCCCACACCTGGGCGGACCCAGGCACCGCGCCTAACGCCTCCGACACCCCACGGGCTGCCCGCGTGAGTAGCTGCCGCTCCTGGCCAGACAGAAGGACGTACCGGCTGGCATCGTTGGTGGTCATGTGGTCATCTCCTCAATCCAGGGGCGAAGGTGGCGCGCGGCGCGGTCCTCGTCCTCCCGTTTCTGCTGTGCTGCGAGCTCCTCGGCGGGAACCGGTTCCCACTGGCCAACGGGGCGGCGTTCGATGCGCACGTTCCCCCGGCCCTCGTAGTGGCACTTGTCGTGGTAGCGGTACGACCGGTATTCGGAGTAGGCCGAGGCCAGTGTGTTCTGCGCGGGGTAGAACACCTCCGTGTCGCCCTTGGCCAGGTCACGGACGATGCCGTACTGGTACCCGTCGTTGATGTAGTTCTCAGTGCGAACGCTCATCGGGTTACCTCCTGCCCGTTGGCCGGAGCTGTGGCGCATGCTTCGGGGACTTCTCGCCAGGTGCCGTTACCTCCGTTGTTGAAGCCCACGGACACCTGGAACGTGCCGCTAGTCCTGTCGTCAGCGGTCGCCGTGACATTCACGCTGACGTCGTTTGACAGCAGATGCCGGCGAGCGCGTTTGCAGATCTCTTCTGCCAGAAGGTTCAAGCGGTTCAGTGGGTGGCAGGGGCCGACCTCGATCGTCCAGGTTTCGTCCTTCACGGAACGGCCCACGCGCTCCACATGAACCTCGTGCATGTACAGGTGCTCGGTCATGACACCCTCCGCAACGGGTTACGCACACTCCGGACCCCGTTGGCCGGCACACCGCGAGCGCGTCGGGCGGCGATGTGGGGGTCTATTTCGGCGAGGTCGGGTTCTGGCCAGCGTGCGTAAATGTCGGTGAGGCCGTCATCGCGTTTGCGTGAGGTTGCTTCGCAGCCGCGGTTCTTCCAGTTCGATATCGCTGAGCTGTTCTTCGCTGCTTCTTGGACGAGTGCCCACTTGCCGGGGTTGTCTTTGAGTTGGGCGACGATCTCGGCGCGTTCACGTGAGGCGGCGCGTCCGGTGCCGGCCTTGTTCTCTGGTGGTTCCTTCCACTTGATGCTCATGGTTGTTCTCCTGCTCGGGATGGGTGATGGGTGTTCGGGTGGTGCTTGTCTTAGAACGGGGGTTCCTCGTCGTCGGGGTTATCGGGCATGCCCGCGAACGAGTCCTGCGCGCCGCCTCCGGCCTGGTTCCAGGGGTCGTTGCCCTGCTGGGGTTGCTGCTGGCCGTGGCCACCCTGGCCGCCGAAGCCACCCGTGTTGCCGTAGGACTGGCCTCCGCCGAAACCTTGCTGGCTGTTGCCCTGCCCGCGTGAGTTCCGGGTGACTCGTGCGGTCGCGTACCGCAGCGACGGGCCGATCTCGTCTACGTCCAGCTCGTGGACGGTGCGGCGGTCGCCTTCCTTCGTCTCGTACGAACGGGCCTTCAACCGGCCCTGCACGATCACGCGGGTTCCTTTGCTGATGGACTCCGCCATGTTCTCTGCCATCTCCCGCCAGGCAGTGCAACGCAGGAACAGCGTCTCGCCGTCCTTCCACTCGTTCGACTGCTTGTCGAAGAACCGCGGGGTGGACGCGACCGTCACGTTGCCGACCGCGGCACCCGAGGGCGTGAATCTGAGTTCCGCATCGGCGGTAGCGTTACCGCATATCGTGATTACTGTCTCGCCGGCCATCAGGCGACCTCGATTCCTTTGCTCGTGATGTACACATCGGGTTCGTCGTACTGGGCGCAACCAGGGCACAACCACTCGCCGTTGGTCCGCTGCTTCCAGCCCTCACGCTCCGCGAGGTTTCTCAGGCCGGCGGCGCCGGCTTCCTCTCCGTACTGGCCATAGGTTTGGGTGTCCACGCACATGGCGCACACAATCGTGATGGTCACTTACGCCACCTCGCTCTCGGGCTGCTCGAAGTCGATACCCCACAGGCGCGCGAGGCGCTGCGCCTCAAAGACTTGGAGCTGCTTCCGCGTCAACAACGCGTGAGCCTCATCCAGCAGGGAGTACGCGCCGATAGCCTCACCACGTGCCATGTCCCGCTCACGCGTACGATCCGCGGTGATCTGCTGCTGATCCGCTAACGCACCCTGAAGCTGGGCGACACGGTTCTCGGTCACGACCTCGTGACGCTGCGCCAGGCGGGCGCGCAGCTCCCCGATCGTTTCCTCAAGACCAGCCACGGTCTCCTGCAAGCCCACGACGGTCTGACGGTGCGTTGTCCGCTCTCGATCCAATTCCGTTCGGACCTTGTCCGTGCGCTGCTCCGACCGAGACAACGCCTGCTCCGCGTGCTGACGACGCGACCGCTCCCCCGCCAACACCTGACGCTCACTACGCAGCGTGGCCAGCAGGTTCAGCACGCGGCCGTGGTTCACGCCCACACGGCCGGCGACCTTCTTCACCGCCTGCACACGCTCCTGGCCCAGCTCCCGGCCGCGCTTCTTGTAGTAGTCCAGTTCTTGCGCCAGCTTCTCCACCTGACGGCGAGCCTGGAACCGCTGCTGCCTTAGCTGCGCGTTCTCCTGCTCCAACTCGTGCATCCGCTTATCCGTCTCGGTGAACAACGGCTGCCCGATACGGTTTGGGTCGCGGTACTTGTACCCCATCACCGATCACCGTCCCGTGACTGCACAGACGCCGCGTACTCATCCAGCGGCACAGCCTGGAAGAACGAACGATTCAACAAGGCACGCTGATGACGGGCCCGCTGCGCCGATGAGATGCGGATACCGATCACACCGCCAGCCACCACAGCCACACCCAGCAGCAACACCAGGTGCAGAGCTTCGATAAGAGTCAGCATGGGACCTCACCCACCGACGCGTACTCGTCCTCGATATCGGCGCCCTCGTCACCGATGGTCCGCAGCACATGGGCTACGTAAGCCACGGCCTCGTCGTACTCATCAAAGGACTCAAGCAAGAACGGACGGTCATCCTCGATCAGCTGCACATGCCAATCACCGAAATGACGGTGAGCCTGACGGCCCAGCAGGTTCTCCGGCGCAGACGCCGGCAACCTCAGCAAAAACGACTCGTCAGCCTTGGCGATCTGCAGGAACCTCCGACGCCCTTGAGCAGACCGAGGCGGAGTGCCCGTCACGAACGTCGCAGCGGGCTTGAACACACGCGGGTCCAGCGGGTGATACGCCGCAGCAGCCTTCATGTCCGCCGAAACCTGCGGCGGCATCAGCAAAAACTCGTCCTGCGTTGCATTGGTCGCACGGTTGAGGGTCTCGCCGATCCCCGCCAACGCGGCCATGAACTTTGCCATGTCAGCCATGACTGACTCCTTCTGTCTTGAACAGCTGCCACACGCCGAGCACGATCAGCAGCACGAAAATGAATGTGATGTTTCCGCCGCCGGCCAACCAGGCCTCGAGCGGATCCGGGATCACCGCGCACACCCCGGCGAACAACCAAGCCAGGACATCGAGAACAGCGCTCATCGCTGACCACCCCCGTAAAAGGCCGGCATCGCCTCACCGAAGGGCACGCCCTCGGCCACGAGCTCCGGCTCCGGGGCTTCGTCGGGTTCATCCGCCGGCTGTCGCTCTCCCGCCAGGACACGGCCTAGCTGGCCGAAGTCCTCTGCCGAGACCTCGCGGATCTCAAGATCAGCGGCGAACTGGCCCCCGATGAAGATCTGCGCGGGCGCCCACTCCGAATCGCCCCAATGGACCTCGAACGCCGGGCCCGCTGACATCTGCGTACGGAACGCACCCGACGCCGCACCAGCGATACCGCAACGACGCTCACGCGCATCACGCCACCGGGCCAACCCCTGGAACTCCTTCGGCGGGTCCGTACGATGATCCGTCACCGTCACCACCGCATACATGCGCTCACTCATGCCGCCCTCCGATCTGATTCCTTATGAGCCGCCTTCGACCGCGGCGTAGTACGAAATGGGCTAGGAGTCTCAGGCGTGAGAACTTCCGTGGCCGTGGGCTGGGGCTTCTTCACCGGGGTCCGGCGGAACTGCTTGAGCAGCGCGTCGATGTCTTCCTGGAAGAAGAGGATCTTCCGCCGCCCACCGCGGTGATGCTGGATCTCGTTGCGAGCGCACATGCGTTTGAGTTCGGACTCGGAGAACAGGCCAGTGATCTGGGCTGCTTCGGCTGCCGTGTACCTGGGTATCTTCTCGACCGTGCTCATCAGGCTGCCTCGCCTTCGGTGATGAGTTGGGTCTGTTCGGCGACCTGAGCAAGTCCGAGCTTGCGGCGGAGGAAATCCACTCCGGATGGCTGGACCCTGGTGGTGTAGGAGATGCCGCTGGTGCCGTCGTGGCGTTCGAACTCGTATGCCTTCACCGCGAAGTGGTGCATGTACTTCTGATACGGGGTGTTGCGCATCGCGCCCTTGGCGATCATCACGCCGTTGTTGCGCATCATCGTGAAGATCTTGTTCTGGCTGATGCCGTGCATCTTCGCGACATTGCCGATTGAGTAGGTGCCGTCGGCGGAGATGAACGCGTCGTAAGCCTCAGACTTCGGTTCGAGTTCCTGGGCGTAGCTGGCCATCGCTTCCCTGTCCTTCTCCGCACGGACCCGTGCAGCGCGCTCTTCCTTGAGGTCCGTGGCCAACCGGATCAAAGTGTCCGGGTCCGTGAGGACTTCCTCGAGCTTCGAATCAGTGAGGTAGCCGCCGTGCTTACGCACCGATGGCAATACCTCGTTAGTGACCCAACGGCGAAACGGTTTGGCACCTTCGGCGTTTGAACGGAAGATCGCGTCGTAGAGGCCGGACTCGTTCAGAACGGAAACTTCTTGATCTCCCCCAGGGGTACGCACTTTTGCGTACCCTTTGTCTTCCTCTTCGATGCGGCGGGTCAGGTCTGGCGCGTTGCGGTAGTTGAGCACCTTGGACACATCGGAGGCCACGAACCATGGTTCGCCATTGACCTCCACTACGCGGAGGTCATCTCCGTGCCACATGAATGTCGCGAGTTGCTGGTTCATGCCGCTGTCCTTCCTCTGTGACGTGGTTGCTCTTGCGTTTGCGTCTTGGGTTTCCGGTCGTCGTGACCGGGAATATCGGACACTTTGGTCAAAAAAAGATCTTCTACGCCGACGCCCAGTGCGTGGGCGATGCGTAGTGCTGGGTCGGTGCTCAAGGTCTTCACCTTGCCCGCCATCAGGCGGCCTAGGTAGCTGTGCGATTTCCATCCCGCGATCTTGGCGAGTTCTCGCTGCGAGACGTCCTGCACGATCATGAGGCGCTTGAGCTTCTTCGGGTCCCGTAGTTCCATCCAGATCGCTCCGATGCCGTAGTTGTCGCTGACGAGTTTCACTGTACGGTATTCCCTTCCAGGTGTCCACTAATTACAGACAACTTTATGCCCTAGGTGTCCACTGCGCAACAACTAATTTCCGCGTGGCGCTTGGCACTGGGGGTTTTGCATGGTTCAACTGGTAAATTTCTGGTGTCCACCATTTCGGTACGGTGTCCGTTTTTCCGGTCACCAGCCCGTTAGCCTTCCCCGATCGGTTCCACCAGGATGAACTCTGTGAACACGTCCAAGACCCTCGGAACGCTGATCCAGGAGCGCAAGAACAGCAACGGCTGGTCCTTCCGCGACCTGGAAAACCGCTCCCCCAAAGGCGCCGGCCTCAACAAGTCCCGCTGGGGCGAGCTACTGCGCGACGAGGTCAAAACGTTCAACGGGGAACAGCTCCGCGGAATCGCAGAAGCACTGTCCGTGCCGGCGCACGTCGTCGGCCGAGCAGCCCTCGCATCCATGGGACTCCCCGAAGGCGGCACCACCGCCCGAACTGTCGAGGACGTCGTTCGCACCGACTACAACCTGAGCGAGCACGACCGCCGCATCCTGCTGGCAGTGCTCACCGCAATGCGAACGGAGAGTGGACCTGATGGACGCACCGAAGAAGAAGTCACGGAACCGGGGACGCAAGAGTCGTATCCGCCGGCCATGTCCCGCGCCGGGGTGAGCCCGGCATACGACCCCGACCAGCACCGCCTCTACGGCACCAAGACGGAAGCCACCGAGACCGCGCGCGAAATAGTTCAGGCCGAACAACCGGGAGTCACTGCGGTGCCGGCGGCGCCACGGCCTGACGAGTACGCACTGGCGGCCAGCGATGAACCCTCCGAGGGACGGGCGCGTCGTAGTATTCAAGACACTGAGGCGGAAGCCTCGCAGGACGACGGGGATTGGGACCCCGCGTAGCCCCCACTGCATCAGGAGCGAGCATGCACACGATTACCCAGGAGCAACGCGACCAACTACTGACCGACGAGATCGCCCGGCGGAGCGGGCGGGTGAAGGATCCGCTCGAGACGACAGTGGTCTACCGAGATGACTACGCCGTTTGCCTCAAGTACTCACGGCCCAAAGCCGGATTCATCCAAGGCCTAGTCAACCTCTCAGTCGGAACCATCGGCGGGGTCGTGGCGCTGACCTTCCATATCCTGCTGATCTGCATCTCTTTCGGGCTATGGCTGATAGTCCTCCTGCTCATGGCTCTCTCCCAGTCCAAGAAAAACGGGATCACCACACCTGGCCTGGAGATCATCACCGTCGACGACACTGGCGCCGTTAACACGCGCAAGGACAACGTCTACAACGAGAAGACGGCCATCAAGAAGCTCCAAAAAGCAGCCAAGAAGCGGGAGAAGACGACCATTGCATGATCCGCACAAACAGCAGGACCGGGCCGCTGAAGTGTCACGGGATTCTTACGGATTGGGCGGGTCATGACCGGGCTGTGTTTTTCAAGAATCGCACTAGACTCAGTGGAACAGGGTGGAACCGCGTGGATTCAAGGAGGTGGACGCGTTTATGGATCTCATAATGGAGGCCCCGATCATGACTCGATCGGATGCCGCGCACCTTCTCGGCATTTCGCGTGGACGCCTAAGTTCGTGGACATCAGGTACAGCACCGTTGGTTCAGACGAGCACGGTCCCAGGGTTCCGAGTAACTTTCCCGCTCATTGGCTTAGCAGAGGCGCACATCTTGGATGCTCTTCGCCAGCAGTTCAGCATGCAGCGGATCCGTTCGTTCGTCGATCGTGCTGCAGACAGGTTAGACGATCCCCATCCACTGTTGAATCCTGCCCTGGTTACCGATGGAGTGGACGCGTTCCTAGACTTCCTGAAGGTCGACGGATCGCTATTGCGCACGAAAGATCAGCAGCTGGCGCTCCGCCCAGTACTAGCCGATCATCTGAAGCCACTCGGTTTAGATGCCGACGGCCGCTTATCGAGCTACCGAGTACATCGCTTCGAAAACCCCGTGACAGTCGACCCCCGATTCAACGGTGGAGCGCCATCGTTCACTCGGAATCGCGTGCCCTTGTACGGCCCGGCGGGATATTTGGCGGGCGGGGATCTCGCGGCCAGCGTGCAAGCCGACTTCGAGCTGAGGGACGGCGAGCTTCGTGACATCCAGAACCACCAAGAATGGATCCTTGCGTTCAGCTAAACCGCACTTTTTGCTCGATCGCGGCCTTACTCCGAGACTTGCCACTGCCCTGCAACGCGCTGGCTTCTCCGCAAGCCACTTGAATGACATTAACGGGCAACACCCCGCAGAAGACATGAGCGATCACGAGGTGTTTGCATATGCCCAAGAACATGGCCATGTACTGCTGACCAAGGACAAGAAGATGGCCCGCCGGCCTACGGAAGCCGCAGACATCATGGAACGGGGCTTACAGGTGTTCTGCCTTGCCAACCAGCAATACACCAAAGAGGAACAGGCATACGCGCTGGGCCGTCATATCCTGCAGATCCTACGACGATGCCGCGGTAGTGGCCCGTTCTTCTGGCGCATCTACATTGACGATAAAGTATTGCGGGACCTGCCGCGCATCTAACGCTTTATGCGTGTCCCACACCACGTCTACAGTCGAATGCATGTTCGATCCCTGGGCTACGGTGATCGAGCTTGGTATCGACGTGCACCTGATCCCCCTCGAGCGGCTGTCTGGCTGCACCGACGGCACGACGATCTGGCTCGACACACGACTGACGACCACTGAACGCCGCTGCACGCTCACCCACGAGCTCGTGCACCTATCCCGTGGCCACGAAGGCCATCAACCACCCACCGTGGAAGAGTCCGTGCGAGCCGAAGCCGCGCGCCTACTCATCCCCTGGGACACCCTGGCCGCGCACGCACAGTCACAGGCCAGCGTCTACGACCTCGCCCACGAACTCGGCGTCACACCACGCACCTTGGCCGACCGTATCCGGTACGCGAGCGCGGAGGAACGGTGTCTGTTGCAGGGGCACGTGTGAGTTAGTCCAGCGCGGCTGCGGCGGCCACGTCAGCATCAGCGGCGAGGTGGCCGTAGGTGTCCGAGGTGGTCTTGATGGACTCATGGCCCAGGCGGCGCTGAATCACGGTCAGGGGCACGCCCTTGGCGATGAGCTGAGAGGCGTGGGTGTGGCGTAGGTCGTGGATCGTGGGACGTTCGTGAAGGTGATCGTCCACGGCGTTGATGGTGGGTTTCCACACGTCTTTGTGGAAGCGGGAGTTGTCCAGGCGGTTTCCGGTTTTGCTCACGAAGATGAGGGACCTCTGCGGGATGCCCTTCACGTGATCGCGTAGCTGCGCGGTGACGGCCTTGGGGAGTACGACGGTTCGGCGGCCGCGCTTGGTTTTGGGGCCTGCGATATTCCAGCCGTCGGCAGTCTGTTTCCAGGCGCGGGTTACATGCACAACGCCGTGGTCCTGGGTGAGATCCAGGTCCGCCGGCCGTAGCGCTGTAGCCTCGCCCCAGCGCATCCCGGAATCGAGCAGCAGCCGAACCAGCATGCGCGCGGGACCATCGACGGCATCGAGGATTAGGGCGATCTCATCCTGGGTGAGGTACACCGGATCCCGCGGGGCCCGCGCGCCGGAGCGGATCTTGATCCCCTTGGCGACATTGCCCGGCACCAGCTCGTCCCGTACGGCGCCCTCGAGGGCTGCGGAGAGCACCGAATGGACGTTGCGTTTGGTCTTGTCCGCTATTTCCATGCCGTTGACCCAGGAGGCCACATCGGCGCGGGTGAGGGCATCAACAGGTATGGCGCCCAGGGCCGGGAGAATATGCCGCTTGGTGTTGCGCCTGTACTTGGCGCGCGTGTCCGCAGCGACACCGGTCAGCGACTCGATATGACGAGAGATAACCTCGCCCACCCTCGGAGCGGTCGACCGCTTCTGGGAGGCGGCACGGGCCGCGAGCGCGAAGCTGTTGTTGTTGGCGTTGAGGAAGTCCGCGAGCTCCTGGGCGTCCTGCAGGGTGAGCATCGTGCGGGAGGTTTGTTTACCGGTATCAGCGTCGCGCCAGAGCACGGCCCAGACAATCGAGCCGTCTTTGCGTGGGCGTTCTCTGATGCTGGCCATGCGAGTAATCGTAGGGTGCCAGTCAACAAGAACGCCGCCCCTGTCAACAGGGGCGGCGTTCGTCCTAGTCAAACTGGCGGAGACGGGGGGATTTGAACCCCCGGTCCGGTTTAATCCGGACCCTTCATTAGCAGTGAAGTCCATTCGGCCGCTCTGGCACGTCTCCACGTCGCATTTCCGTTCGGGACGGGCCCGGCAAGAAAACAACGAAGGTTAGCTTATCGGTCACCTGAGCCGCGGGTCAAAGCCAACGCAGCTCGAGCGTCTGTTCACACCAGTCAACGACGGCGCTCGCCGCCTTGCGCGCGGCGGTACAGCTCGGTCAGTTGGTCACTGACGGCATCCGATCCGTAGCGGGCTCGGATCTCCCGTGCCATCTCCTCCGGTGATGCCGCTGCGGGGTCGTGGGTCAGATCGAGGACCGCTCGGCCGAAGGCCTCCGGGGTTCGCTCGGACACCATGCGGCCGTTGCGCTCCGTGATGAAATCGCCCTGACCGCCCTGGTCACCCATGATCACGGGTCGGCCGGCGGCAAGCGCTTCGGCTGCTGCCACACAGAACGTCTCGGACTTGGAAGGAAGCACAAAGACGGTGGATTCAGCGAGGTCATCCCACAATTGCTCGGTGCCGCGGAAACCTTGGAAATCCACGTGATCCGCTATCCCCCGTTCCCGAGCGCGCTGCCGCGCTCGCTCCCTCATTGGCCCGTCCCCGTCCCACACGAGCGAGGCGTCGTGGCCTTGTGCGCGCAACCAGGCGACCGTATCCACCGCGACCAGTGCACCCTTGTGCTCTGTAGCGTTACCCACGGCGATGAGGCGCAGCGCGGCGTCGTCGAGAAGGGGCGCGACCTGCGGCGCGTGGTCGATCACGTTGCCGATCAACGCCGTGGCTCCGGGGCGAGCGAACTCCTCGAGTTTGCGGGTCATCAAGGTGCTCACGCCCGTGACAACCCTGGGCAGGCGCAGTACATGACGCAGCCACGCCGTGCGTTCCCACAGCGAGTTCACGTGGTCGGGGAACAGGACACCGTTCCAGTGCTCGGTGTGCACCCACGGTGTGCGGCCCACGACCGGCGCGGCGATGAGTGCCGTCGAGAAGGCCATGGTGTGCACGACATCCGAGAACCGCGCCCACTTCCGGATCTCGACCAGCGCTTTGACCGTGGTGAGCGGTTTGCGAGGATCGAAGCCCACCCGGGTGACCGCAACGCCGTCGTAATTCTCCTGGGTGACGGGCGAATCCTCGAGGAGCTGGACGTGGATCACGTGGACGTCGTGGTCGCGCGCGATGGCACGCACGTGTCGCGTGATGAACGGCGTGCGGAAGGGCGCGTCGTGCGTTGGGTACCACGTGGAGACCACCAGAATTCGCATGGCCCCACTCTACCGAGCGAGACTTTTGCGCTGGCCCGAAACCGGGCTGCGCGTGGCCATCAGACCCTTGACGGCGCGGTGTCCTAGACTCCCAATAATGACCACGCCCGCTGCAGCTCCCCGCGTTCCAGGCCGGTGGCGGCGAATTCTCTTCCCGCCGCCCAATCACGAAAACAAGGACAACCCCATCGGGTCCGCCTTCGCGCTGACCGTGATTGCCGTGTTCGTCCAGGGCCTCTCGCGATTCGGTTACAGCTTGCTCATTGGCAACATCCTGGGCACCGAGAAGCTGGGCCAGGTCAACCAGGTGATCGCGCTGGGACTGTTCCTGGTGCTCCTGTGGCCCCAGGCCTCGGGCACCGCGGCGTCCAAATACATTGCGATGGCGCGGGGCAAGTCCGACGCCGATCAGCAGGCGTCCGTGGCGTTGTACACCTCCCGCAGCGCGTTCGTTGGCATGACAATCCTGTCTGTCGCAGCGGTGTTCATTGCCATTTACGCGCAGGAACTCCCGCTCAGCTATGCACTGTCCGCAGGGTTGCTCGTGATTGCCCTGTCCGCTTACAACTTTGTGCGCGGCGTGCGCACGGGCAACAACCAGTTCGTGACCACCACGTTCTGGGACTGCATCAGCTCGTTCATCACGCTCACACTGCTGCTCGTGGTCCTCCTGGCCGAGCTGAACCCGCTGCTCTTGCTCCCCCTGTGCTTGGGCTACCTGATCTACGCCATTCCCGCGTGGCCCAGGCGAGGTGGCAGTAAACTCTCGAAGCCGCTCAAGCGTGAGCTCCTCAAGTTCACGGCGTGGGGATCCATCAACATCCTCACGGCCGCGGGTTTGCTGCAGTTGTCACTGATCATCGGTGGCAATTACGACAGCCAGGAAGCCATCGGCCACTACGCCGCCGCACTGACCATCGCGACACCCGCCAGCATGCTCTCGTCAGCCATGATCGTGGCCCTCTCCCCCTCGGTGGCGCGCATGTTCAGCGCCGGGGACATGGCCGGCATGAAGACCCAGTTGGACGCGATCATGCGCACGATGGTCCTGGTCTTCCTGCCGATCTTTGGTGTCGGAATCCTGTGGGCCGAGCCGCTCGTCATGGTGCTCTACGGCGCTCGCTACGAAGAGTTCGAAGGCGCGATTCCGCTGCTAATCGTGCTGTTCTTCGCCGTCTCCACCACCAGTTTCAACGCCGCCAATTCACGCCTCAACGGAGGCGAGCACTGGGGCGTACGCACCCTGGCATTATGCAACGCAACCGGCATGGCCCTGGGCATCATCACCATGGTGTGGTGGGGCCCCGAACTGGGCATGATGGCCGCCGCCATCGGTTACTTGATCGGCTGCATTATCAGTTCCATGGTTCCGCTGATCATCGTGTGGGTTCACGACCGGATGCCATGGACCGGCGTGATGCTCCGGATCCTGACCGGTTATGCCCTCGCGCTGCTGTGCCTGTGGCTCACGTACCGCTACGACTCACTGCTGGTGACAATCGGGGCGTCGGTGGCCTTCCTCCTGGTCTGGTGTGCCATGTCTTGGCGCGACCTGGCTCCGCGTCTGCGCATGGTCACGGGCCGTTTCAGCAAGAAGTAGTCAGGAAGAATCCCGGTTAGTTGCCCCCGTGCCGCTTGGCAATGCGATCCCGCGCGGTTTGGACGGCAGCGGCAGCCATGAAACGCAACGGTGCGTCGCGCCCCAATGCGTGGGCGGGTTTGGCGGTGAGGAGCGCGGCGGGGTTGGCAAAACGACGTCGTGCGGCAAGCCCCGCTTTCAACTGGCCCTCCTCCTGTGTTTCCGAAAGCAGCAGGTCAATGACGTGCAGATCCGCCTTGGAAAAGTCACCCCGCGCACCGGGCACCGAATCGAGCAGGCGAGAAAGCGCTTCGCGTGTCCCCTGCGCTTCGTCCTGGGACCAGGTTCCGGCCTTCAGATGAGCCGACACTGCTTCGAACACATTGATGCGAACCACTTTGACGACGAATGCCCGGCGCAGCTCAAGCGCGGCTCCCTCGAACCACGGTTTGTCCAGGATTCGTACTGACGGTTCGAGCTGCGCGCGAACCGGGGACGGGGTTTGCGAAACCCGATCCGTGGCGTCCGCGTGCATCACGTACGTGGGTTCCCCGGGGGCATAGTCGATCCTGGCCGCTCCCGCGTACAAGCGCATGACAAACGCTTGATCCTCACCGGTGCTCGTCCCGAAGTCGAATTCGGCCCCGAGCCTGCGAACGGTCTCCACCCGTTGCAACCCGAACACGGAGGCCCGGTAGACCAGGCGGTCGGCAATAGGATCCAAGTTGGAGGTGCGCCCGGGGCGGATCACGGGCGTGATGTCCGTTCGGCCGTTGCTGTGCTTCAGCCACGGAATCACCATGTCGCTGTGGCGCTTCTCGGCGATCTTGACCCAACGGCCAACCGCTCCGGGCTGATAACTGTCGTCGCTGTCCAAGAAGCAGATGTACTTGGCATTGGTGTGCTCCAACCCCGCGGTCCTGGGGGCTGCAGCAGTCGCCCCTTCGGCTGGAGCCTCAATGATTCTGACGTGATCCAGTTGCTCTTGGGTCAGCATGCCCCGAACCTGTTCCGTGGAGAGGTGATGTGCCACCACGGTAATGACGTACTCCCCCACGGACAGCGGTTGGACGCCAAGCCGCGCGGAATCCACTGCCCGGCCGAGCGGCCGTGAGAGTGAATGAACGGGGATCACGACATCCACGAGAGAACGAACCGATGATTGCTGCATGATCAGCAGAATAAAACAGATTTCCGCAAATCAACCCTGTGAGGCCAGAGCGAATGGCAGAACATTCGTGGCGCCCGCTAACCGCAGTTCACGTGCGGCAACGGTGAGGGTCCATCGGCTGTCCACGAGGTCGTCCACCAACAGGATGGACGGCTGCGGTTGTTCCCGTAGGGCCTGCGCAATCTCGGGCGGAACGGAGAACCGGCCCCACACTTCCGCCAAACGGTAGGCGCTGTTGCCGCCGTGACTGCCGCGCGGAACTTCCTGGTCGAGTTGTAGTGCACCCAGGAACGGCAAATGTCCTGCCGTCGCCAGCCCTTGAGCGAGAGACGAGACCAATTCCGGGCGCGACAGGGACGGCATGGCGACCACTGCGGTGGGGCGGACGGACCAGTCCCACTGGGCTAGCACTCCGATGCACGCACGCCCCAGGGCAGCATCGACAGTGGTGTCCATGGGCTGCCCGTTGTCATCGTTGCGGAAAATCTCCCGCAGCCGCTGACCCCAACCCAGGTCCGTAAGCCGGGCTAGTGACCTGCCTCGGTCCGCACGTTCTTCTTCCGGGATCTTGCCCTTGATCTGGATGCCCAACCGGTCCATGCCGCTGGGCCATTGGGCACGCGGTTCCAGGGGAGCACCCGCTCGGTGGAGTGCGCTGTCTGCGGCCGCGGAGGCCTCCTTGTGCACGGTGGTGGCATACCAGGCACCGGCGCACACATCGCAACGACCACATGGCTGAGCCGTTCGGTCATCGAGTTGCTGGGCCAAGAACTGCATGCGGCACTCGGTGGTGAATTGGTAATCCATCATGGCCTGCTGCTCAGCTATACGAGCGCGCCGCACCCGGTCGTAGCGAGGGGCGTCGTACTCCCACGGCCTGCCCGTGGATTGCCACCCTCCAGAGACACGTTCCACGGCACCGTCCACGGCGAGCACCTTGAGCAGCAACTCCAGCGGCGTGCGCTTGATGTTGACCCGAGTTTCCAAGGCGGCGACCGACAGCGGCCCTCCGTGTTCGGCCAGCGCTGTGAGCACGGCCCCGGATTTCTCCTCCGTGGGCATGGACGCGGTGGCGAAATACTCCCAGATCTCCCGGTCCTCGGCACCCGGCAGGAGCAGAACGTCTGCGGTGTCGGTCGCACGACCGGCGCGGCCCACTTGTTGGTAGTAGGCCACCGGCGAGGAGGGCGCACCCAGATGCACCACGAACCCCAGGTCCGGTTTGTCGAAGCCCATGCCCAGCGCGGACGTGGCCACCAGGGCCTTGACCTGGTTCTCCTTGAGCGCTGTTTCCAGTTCTTCACGTTCGGCCGCGTCCGTGCGTCCGGTGTAGGCCACGGCAGTGTGGCCGGCCTCGGTCAGGGCTCGCGCGGTGTCCTCCGCCGCTCCAATGGTCAGTGCGTAAATGATGCCGCTGCCCGGCAGCTCGTTGAGGTGTTCGATCAGCCACGCCAACCGGGTAGCCGTGGAGGGTAACCGCAGCACACCCAGCCGAAGCGATGCCCGCGACAGTGGCCCCCGGAGTGTGAACACTTCTTGCTGATCTCCAGCTCCCACGCCCAGTTGTTCTCGGACATCCTGAATAACTCGCTCATTGGCCGTGGCTGTGGTGGCCAAGACGGCCACCGACTCGGGAAGCCGTCCCAGCAGGTCCTTGATCCGGCGATAATCCGGACGGAAATCATGTCCCCAGTCAGAAATGCAGTGGGCCTCGTCCACGACCAGAAGACCGAGCTGATCCACCAACTGCGGGAGCTGCCCGTCCCGGAACCTGGGGTTGTTCAAGCGCTCGGGCGAGACCAGCAGAACATCGAGTTCCCCTCGTTCCAAGGCAGCGGTGATCTCTCCCCATTCCGTGGGGTTGGCGGAGGAAATGGCCGCCGCCCGGACTCCTGCTCGGGCCGCCGCCGCCACTTGGTCACGCATGAGCGCCAGCAGCGGGGAAATGATGAGTGTGGGCCCGTGCCCCTGCGCTCGCAGTAACAGCGCGGAGATGAAGTACACCGCGGACTTGCCCCAGCCGGTGCGCTGGACCACCAGGGCGCGACGGCGATCCCGAACCAGTGCGGAAATGGCATCGAACTGGCCGGAATGGAATGCCGCCTCAGGAGTGTTCGTGAGCGCGCGCAGGTAATTCACGGCCTGCTCATACAGCTGACGGTCGATTGTCTCCGATGCCTGGTTCATGCCAAAAGTCTCTCAGCGCGATCAGACACGCATAAGCAAGGGGGTGTGAGTGGCCGGAGGCGGCTGGAGACAAGACATGGGCCATTAAATTGGAAGGCGCCCGCCGCGCTCATGTTTTTTCCCCCGAAGAAACACGAGCCCGGCGAGCGCGTCCACCGGCAGAGCCGGTGCGGATCAATCCGCTGGTGAAGCCAAAGCCCCCGCAATGACTTCTATGCGTTACTCCCGGGTGAATAATTGCGCTTTCACGCCCCCCAGCGTTTCGACGCGTTCACCGTACTTGGAAGGACAGGTTCGGGCCCCCCTGGCCAGAACCATTGATTGCTTCCCGGTACTTGAAGTAACAACAGTATGTAAGCATGATTTCCGCTCGGTTGCCAGCACGATTTCAACCGCATCACACGTGCTGTCCTCAACCCTGGGGTGCCCGTTTGCACTCGCCAACCAGGGTTTCGAGGTCTGTAGGGGACGTGTCACCTACTAACCCCCTGTGCGCCGTGGCGCAAAGAGGGGACACGTCAACTTCACCTACGTCCCCCCAAAGACCCACAGAAAAAGTCACTCCTGCGCGCCGCCCAGGGAATCTTACGCAAGCGTGAGCGCCCCGTGGGGAGGGGCCCGGGATGCGCGGCTTGGGCGCATGCGTGTTTACCATGGTCTTCTGTCCTCAACATGTCGCGGAGATGAAGATGAGCCGAACAGGCGCCCCTCGAAAGACAGCGAGTTACGCAAAAATCGGAGCGCTGGCGCTGGCCGCCGGAATGGCACTGACCGGCTGCGGTTCCGACTACCCCTTGGGTGAGGAACAACGCAGGGCCGCCGAACAGGGTGACACCTCACTGTCGGGCATCCTCACGGGCATTGGTTCATCGGCTCAGAACGCGGCCATGCAAACGTGGCGGACCGGGTTCGAATCCAAGTACCCCAACGCCAACGTGCAGTACCTGTCAGCCGGTTCAGGCGCGGGTCGCTCCGCGCTCGCGGGCGGTGGCACGGACTTCGCGGGGTCGGACGCGTACTTGGATGAGGAAGAGCAGACCGAGGTCACGGACACCTGCGGTCCGGGCGGGGCCATCAACATTCCCGTCTACATCTCCCCCATCAGCGTGGCCTTCAACCTCCCGGGTATTCGGGAATTGAACTTGGACGCGCCCACGATCGCCAAGATTTTCCGACACGAGATCACGCGGTGGAACGATCCTGCCATCGCGAATCAGAACCCGGATGTGAGCCTGCCTGACGGCGTGATCACCCCGGTCGCCCGCGCCGATGATTCCGGGACCACGGAGAATTTCACCGACTACCTTGAGGCCGCCGCGCCCGAGGTGTGGACCGATGAGCATGACGGCGGCTGGCCCAATTCGCTTCCCAGCGAGCGCGCCCAGGGCAATAACGGTGTGGTCACCGTGACGAACCAGACCGAGGGCGCCATCACGTACGCGGACGACTCCCTCGTGGGGGAATCCCTGGGCAAAGCAAGGGTGAAGGTAGGCGATGAGTACGTGCCCGTGACCGCCGAAACCGCAGCCACGGCCGTGGGAGTCTCTTCCCGAGTGGAAGGTACCGGCGAACACGACATCGCTCTGGAAATCGACCGCACCCCCGACGTGCCGGGCGCTTACCCCGTGGTCCTGGCCTCATACCACGTGTTCTGCACGAGCTACAGTGACCCCCAAACTCTGGAGCTGATCAAGACCTTCGGGCATTACGTGGTCAGCCCCGAGGGTCAACAGCTGGCGGGGGACTCGGTCAAGAGCGCGCCCCTTCCCGAAAACCTCACCAGGGAGGCTCAGGAGGCTCTGGACTCCATCACGCTGCGGTAGTGCACGCCATGCCGCGTTCCCGGAATGAGTGGCCACGCGGCCGTGTTCTGTGAGTGATGGGTATTCCACTTTCGCTCCTCGACCGGTCCCGCACCCGCCAGGGACACACCGATTCCGCCGCTTTGCACCAAACGGTGGAACGAGCCCGGCGCGCAGAGGCGGCCGGGTATCGGCGGTTCTGGGTGTCCGAGCATCACGGAGTTCCCGGGGTCGCCTCGGGGACCCCGGCCTTACTTGCCCAGGCGGTTGCCGCCGCCACCAGCACAATTCGTGTGGGGTCCGGCGGAGTAATGCTGCCCAACCACCGCCCGATCCTGGTCGCCGAGGAATTCGCGGTACTCACAGCCCTGCACGGCGAGCGCTTCGATCTGGGGCTCGGTCGCTCCCTGGGCCTCACCAAACCCGTGCGCGAAGCACTCGGCGCGTTGCAGGCTCGGCCGCGAGAATTCGCGGCGGCCATCGAGGAGGTCCGTGAGTACTTGACGGGTGCGGGCAACATCACGATTCGCCCGGCCGACACCGGCCATATCCCAATCTTCGTGCTGGGCACCGGCACCGGGCTGCAGATCGCAGCGGAGCTGGGTCTGCCCGCAGTGGTCGGTGGGCCATTGCTCAGGTCAGGCCCGGAGGCCTTCGACGCGTACCGCTCCGAGTTCCGCCCCAGCTCCCAACAGGCCGAGCCGTATTTAATTGTCTCCGCCGAAATCTTCGTGGCCGAGTCGTCCTCGGAAGCTCGCGCACTCGCTGTGCCGGAAGCCTGGGCCATGGCCCAATCTCGCCTCACCGGGTCCTTCCCGCCGCTCCTGCCGACGACGTCGCTCCCCACCCAGCGCACGGGTCGGCAAGATCGCTACGTGGCCGAATCTCTAGCGACCGTCATCGCGGGGACGGAGGACCGGGTCGTGAGGGAGATCAGCGACCTGTTGGAGCGCACCGGTGCGGACGAGATCATGAGCACGGCGTCCACCTTTGACGTTGCCGCGCTGTACGACTCGGACGCCCGTTTGGCTCGTGCCGTGGCTGCCCTATAGTCCGCGTTCCTTGCCCGGCGCGGGGCTGCTGCCATCAACCAACCCGCTGGGCTCCCCCGCCCCGGTTGATACCACATGAACGAGCTGCTCCATCGGACCCTTCCCCCAGATCAAAGTCCAGGCAATACAGCCCGCCGTGACTCCCAGGGTGATCGGCCAGAACGGATCGAGCGCCAGGAATCCATGCAACCGGTGGATGTCGGAACCCACTCCCGGTGTGACCATGATCCAGATGCCCCAGACGAGCAGGTGCGCCGTGTATGCCGTCAAAGGCATGGACCCGATGACCCGTACCGGCCACAGAAGCCAGCGCAGCGACGTCGTCGCGGCGAGAACGGACACCGCGAGGACCGCAAGAGCGAAACCTCCCGAGCCGAACGCCTCCCCCACCCCGTTCGAGTGGGGGTCGTCGCGAAAAACCGACAGTGCCCAGAAGGTCGAGCCGGCCGGGAGATCCGCCCCATAGCGAGCAATCACCTGGTTGCCTACCGGGCCGAGCACCGCGTAACCGAGCACCGAGAGTGCCACCCCGGACACGAGCAACAACACCGTGGGGCCGATTCCGCGGCGGATCACCCGCCCCGCGATGATCCCCGCGGCCACGAACGCCAGCCACACCACAAAGGGGTAATTCCACCCGAGCACGTCGGAGACGAGTTCCGCAGCACTTCCCCGTTCGGGTTGGCCCCCGCTGTCGATCAACGCGACGACAAATGGCGCGACAGCCGCCGTGAGCGCCGCCGTGATGGCGAGTGCCCGCCCGGACCATGTGACCAGGAACGCGCCGATCATCAAGAGGAGACCGTAGGCCGGAAGCACCACGAACACAGGGATGTCAAGGCTGAGCAGAAGCAGCCCGAGGGTCCAGATGAGTACCGCGCGGATCATGATGGGCTTGCGTTGGGCGCGCGCCGCATCGTGTTCGCCGGCTTGCGCCCGCATCCTGGAGCCCATGAGCCCCAAGGACACACCGGCGAGGGTTGCGAACAGAATGGCGGACCTGCCCTCGACCACCCCGAGCCAGGTCTGCGGTCGGGACCATTCCAGGGATGTAACCACAGTGAGGTGAGCCACGTACATGCCCAGGATCGCCAAGCCACGGGCCAGATCGATGCCGGGGATCCGACCCGGAGATTCCAACCGGGCCACGTTCTGCTTCACGCGCTGTGACATGCTGCGTGGCGGCGATGCTGCGGACGGTGGCATACATCCATCATGGCGCACCGGGAGGATCACATACTGCTGCATGGGTCGCAATGAGGTCATGATCTAGCCTGAGGAGCATGCCTTCCTCCGATCGGGTACCCCCAGAAATCCTCGACCTCGCCCGCTCGGCACGGCGGGTGACGGTTCTGACCGGAGCAGGGATGTCCGTCGAGTCCGGTGTTCCGACCTTCCGCGATGCCCAGACCGGACTGTGGGAGCGTTTTGACCCGGTGGAACTCGCCACCCCGGAGGCCTGGGAGGAAGACCCCGCCCAGTGTTGGGCCTGGTACGCGTGGCGCGCGTCCCTCGTGCGCGGCACCGAGCCGCACCCCGGTCACCTGGCACTTGCGCAATGGCAGGCTCGCCCCGGTATCGATCTGCGAATTTCCACCCAGAATGTGGACGCCCTGCATGAACGGGCGGGCGCTACGGTTCTCGCCCACGTCCACGGCGACCTCTTCGCCCTGCGCTGCGCCGGTTGCGGTGCCCCCGCCGACACCGGTTATCCGCCCATTACGGAACCCGTGGCTCAGCTCGACCCACCCGCATGCCATCAGTGTGGTGGACTGGTCCGCCCCGGTGTCGTGTGGTTTGGCGAGGCCCTGCCGGAGAGGGCGTTCCAGGACTCTGTCGAGGCCGCGCAAGAAGCGGATCTCGTGCTGGTCGTGGGCACCTCGGGCCTGGTGTACCCCGCCGCGAGCATCCCGGACTTCGCCGGTGCACGCGGTGTGCCCGTTGTTGAAATCAACCCCCGGGTCTCGGAGGTGTCGGCCAGCGCGGACCACACCTGGCGTGCCACGGCCGGTCAGGCGCTACCCGCGCTGGTGAGTGCCCTAGGGTAAAGAATGGGTCTGGTTATCGCGACATTGGCGCAAGATCCACGGCTCGGCGCATCAAAATTACACTTGCCCAGTCCCGCATCGCACCGCGTCAAACCATCAGCGCTCCAACCGCTCATTGCAGTGCGGCGGGGGCTTGGTCACCCCCAACAATTCCGAGGACGTTGCGGGTTACTCTTGGGACATGCAGAACCAGCTACCCACGCGCAAGCAAGTGAAGAAAGCTGGTTCCAGGATTCGCGCCTATCATCGTGGAGATTTGCCCCACCACGATTACGAGCTTGCTCTTCGAGTAGTGGAGCAGTACCGCGCATGTTTCAGCTCTCCGACTGTGAACGTCAACAACTGGTTGCGGCGCTATGCCCGGGATGTTGGCCTGCCCGTGAAGGTGTCTCAGAGACTCAAGAAGGTTCCCACAATCATTGAGAAACTCACTGCGCGGGAGACGACGCTTAATCTCCTCACGATGCACGACATCGGTGGCTGCCGCGTAGTCCTTGATGACCTAGAATCTCCTAGGCTGTTCGAGGCTTCGATCAAGGATCGCCGCCAGAGTCAAATACTCCGTGTACTTGACTACGTGGAAATCCCCCGCATCTCGGGGTACAGGGCAGTACATATAGTCCTTAAGACGCAACCCAGTGGGCTGCCCGTTGAGGTGCAGTTAAGGACTCAATCCATGCATGAGTGGGCCGAGACTTCAGAGGGGTTCTCCAAAGATTTGGGACGCAACTTCAAGCAGGATGGTGATCATCCAGTCCAGGAGTTCCTCGCCGTAGTGGCAGATATCTACTTCTTGACCGATATGAAGAAGCCCATACCACATGATCTTCAAAAAAGGTACAGTGAGACTCTAAGTGAGGCACGGAGGTCTATGCATGTTCTTCGTGCCGCCCAGGGGGTGCAGCAGGAGTTGCCCCTCGATGAAAGGATCTAGCTATGGCTAAGGCGCAGCCCATTCGCCACTTCTTGCTGGTGTTTGACCATGCCCACGGCAAGTTGGTGCACCAAGAAGACTTTGGTTCTGACGTGGCGAGAGCAACCACTGCGTACTCCGCGATGGAGCAACAGCACCAGGACGAGACGCAGATTGATGTGGTTTTGGTGGGCTCTGACTCGTTGGAGACCATCAAATTTACTCATGCCAACTATTTTGAAGGCGCCTCTCAATCTCTCATGAAAAAAAGCTATGGCCCTGAGCTTCTAGCTACGTTTCCAAGTCTTCTTCGAAGATCAGGAAGTCCCCATCCGCACCTGTGGATGGGGATTTCTTATTGACGCTCTGATCCGAGTGTAATAGGCATGTCGTTCGTGCAAGGTTCCACCCATAAACATGGGCTGAAAATTCGCGCGAGCACCCTGGTCGCGCATGAGAAAGGCCCGAACCTCAAGCAATGAAAACAGTGCGATAAAGGTTCGGGCCTTGCGCCTGAGGTGCGCCCTGTGGGGCTCGAACTCTCGCACAACAGCTAGTCCGGGCCTCAAACCCCGGAAACACAGGGTTTTCAGTGAGCCAACATCACGAAAAATCAGGGTGTCTCGTGGGCAAGTGTGGGCAAAATGTGGGCACCGAGATCACTCCTCGGTGCCCACAACATCACACTCTTAGTTCTCGCCCTTGTCGTCGCGGGATAGGTCAGCCAACGCGTCAGCAATCGCGTCCAAACTGTGCCCGAAACGCTGGTAAAACTGCGTTGCGCTCGGCACAGGGCTGTTACCCGTGAGGTTCTTATACTCGCCCGCGATCTCGCGGAGATAGTCAATCTGTCCGGAAATATCTTTCGCCATGATTCGGCCTCTTTTCGTGGGGGGGATGGGTATGTTCAAACTACCGTGGCACGACAATTACCACTAGGCCCATGGGTTGGCGCGGACTGCTCAGCTTTTTCCGCTGCGGCTCGAGCGAGTACGCCGTTCCTCAGCCTTAGCTTCCAACTCGCTCATGGTCTGTTCCACCGGATCGACCACCACCCCCGAGCCCTTACCGAACTCACCACGAGCGGCCGGGGTGCCGCCCAACTGCTCGAGCAGCTTCGACAAGTGCGGGCCCGCGTACAACGCCTTGATAGCGGTCTGCGGGTCCGTGGCCATGGCATCGGGTGAGTTCAACGCCGCGTCCAACGTCCGCGCGTACGTCCGGGCCATTTCCACAGTCCCAGCATCGGCCGGCGAAAGCCACGGCATCGCCGCAAGCGCGATTTCCAACGCCTCAGACAATGATGCCGCCTCAGGCAGCACCGGTAACTGGTTATACGGTTTCTTCTCATCCATCACAATCAACCTCACTTCTGCCCCGCGCGGGGGTGTCCAACACGATCATTCGATTCATCACAAAATTCATGGGAGCTCTCAGCACCCCCGAGGGGAGGGGGGTTCGCGCGAGGCTGCCTCACGGAGCCCCTAGTCAGCCACGGAATCGACGCTGAACATTTTGAGGGGCATAGGGGTCAGCAAGTACCCCTCACCTACCCTCACCCGGCTACCGGCTGCACGCTCCCGGCCTACCGCACCCCGGACCACCACCAACACCACCGGGTTACCCCGATGCGGGAGAACGGCGCACAGCGGCTCACCCGTGGCTCGGGTACGCGTGAGGCCAGCACCCTGGGTTATCGGGTACTGGCCTCACACGGGTTGCGGCTGGTTAGGCTGCGGGTGCGGCGTCGCCGAGGGTGACTCGCACGACCGCGGCGGGCTGCTTGAGCATCGTCTCGAACCGGCCCTCGCAACGGAACACCACCTGGTTGCGGCTGAACGTGTCACCGGGCTGACCAACGTGGAGGTTGATGCCGCCGGTGGACGCAATGCCTAACTGCGACGGGTCCAACACGACAGCCTCACCAACGTTGATGGAGGTGGTGAGCACAACCTGGGTGCCCCACAGTTTCTGTGCTGCGGAGTCCACGGGACCACCGAGCACGTACTCGCCGCTGCCGTTGCTGGTCGATACCTCGATCGCTTCCCAATCGGCCGGGTTCAGGGCGACGATGCCGCCGGTGTATCCCTGCATCTGCAGCCGGGTGAGGGCTGCGCGGATACGGTCTACCGGGCGTGCGCCGGTGGTGATGAGCTGTACGCCTTCCTGGGTGAGCACACCGTGGAGTTCGCCGGTGCCGGTGCCGTAGAGCACCTGACGTTCCAGTGCGGAGTACAGCCCGTAGAGCAGCTCGTAACCGATCACGGTCGATACAGAACTCACGTCGCCGAGCAGCTGTTCAGGTACAGGGTCGGAGATGTGTGCGAGCACCTGGGTTTCGCCCTGCACGCGGGTCAGGCCGATCTTCGAGGTGGGCTTGAGCTGGCCCTCGGGGACCACACCGGCGTTGAGTTCGCGGGTGGTCTGTCGCAGGAATGAGAAGAACTTATCGTCGAACACGGTGGTTCCGAGTGCTTCGATGAATCCCTGCGGGGGTGCGCCCATGGTGGCGGGTTCGGTGAGCTGGATGGGTGCCGTGTACTGGCCCATCGACACGGCTGCCTTTTGTTCCTGGGCGCCGTGCTTGAGGTTCTCGGCCAGGGTGCGGGCGGTGCGTGTCAGCCCGACACGGGTGAGCCGTTTCGCTTCGGGCTGGTAGGCGCTTTGGTGGTCACTGGCGTCGAAACCGGGTGCGGCGCCCTTGGCGAGCGCGGCGAGCATACGGTCACCCTCGGTCGCTTCGGCTGCTTTCGCGGCCTGAGCTTCGGTGGTGAGTTCGCGGAGCTTGTTCACCTGCGCCTCGGTCGCGTTACCGGCCTTGACGACGGCGTAGAGCGAGCGGAGTTCGGGGAGGATTTGCTGCGTTGTGCGCATTGTTTCTGATCCAATCTTGAGCGTGGCCATGAGCGTGGCCACGGGGTTTCTGTGATTGGACTAGCGGGGGCTTGTGCTCGCGGGCCCTGCTCGACGCAACTTGACCGTGTGTGGCCCTCGTTGCGGAGCGTGCCGGCGGCGCCCTGGCTGCCTTGTCGAGTGAGCGCGAGCCCCGAACTTAACTCTCAGTGATTCAGGCTGAGTGTTCTCGTTCGGAGCTCGCACACGTTTCTCGACGCACCTAAAAGGTGTGGTTCCAGTATACGGGTTTCAGCCGTCCTCACCGGGTGCGTCGAGGTCGGTGCGGAACGGGACCATATCAATCTCGGTCAGGGCGAGATCCAGCAGGTTCACCGGGTCCGCGGCGTTGTCCATGCCGAGGCTGGTGAGCGCGTCGGCCAGGTGCCGGGTCAGTGCGAGGATGAGCCGCGCGGTGGCGTCGGGGTCGTTCGTGTAGGTCGGGTGAGACAGGATTGCCGTAATTGCTTCCTGATCTCGGGTCAGGTGTGCCCGCGCGAGCTTGTACGCGTCACGGTGGGCGACCAACGTCGGGTGGTACGGCGGGTACTTCGGATCTTCGTTCGGTCCGGTGTGGATAGTCATGATTAGGGTTCCTAACTTTCTGGTTGGGTTGTTGGGCGGGTCAGGCTGCGTCGAGCTTGGCGACAATCGGCCGGCGAACGTGGGCAGGGACTCCACCCCACACACCGGCCGGTTCGAGGGATGCTTTCGCGTACTGTCGGCACTCGGTCAGCAGCGGGCAGGTGCGGCACCCGGCCACGGCTCGGGCGATCGCGTGCTGGTCCTGGTCGTTGGTCCAGTCGCCGCGGTTCCGGCCTAGGCAGGGGATCTGCTCGGGACGGTCCAGGTAACCGGCGAGGTGGCGCATGAACTGCTCGTAGGCCAGCCGTGCACGCTTAGATGAAACGGGCCGAACCATCGCTCAACACCTGCCCCTCGTCGTCGTCGTTCATCTGATGCTGGGCCACGAGCGAGGTTTGCATGTTCGGGATCATTGGTTGTTCCTTTCGTTGTGCCACCGGGGTGGTGGCGTTTTTTGTTTCTGAGTCAACGGCACGTTTCCCCCTCTTTAGGGAGGGGGGAAATCGTGCTCTTAGCGTGCTCGTCCGCGGGCATGGTCCGTGCCCTTGATTCGTGCCCTTGATTCCGCGTGTTTCCGGGGTTTTTTGGGGGAAGGGCACGCGGCTGGCCTGGTCCGTGCCCTTGATTCGTGCCCTTGGCGTTTTTGGCCGCGTGCCCTTGATTCGTGCCCTTGATTCCGGCCTACTCATGGGTCACCGCGAACAGTCCTTGTCGGACGTGCCCCTTGCCCGGTCGGTAGGTGGATACGTCCTGCCCGCGGTTGTTCTTCATGGCAGCGGCGACGACCAGGTGCCCGGACTCCACGAGTTTTTCGATCTCGCGGCGTGCTTTCTGCCGCTGATTTTTCGTTGGCTTGTCGGCCTCGAATAGTCTCTCGGCAGCCATGCCCACCGTCATTCCCTGCGGTGTTTCGCTGGCCAGGGCGACAAGGTCAACCACGCCGTCTACGGTGGACCGTCCTGCCGTGTGGTCGTGGATGATGTCGAACGGGCCCACGGGTTCCATGACGGGCATGAGGTGGGATAGGCGCACCACGGGGTCACCTGCGTCTCCCCAGAGCAGCACGACGGAACCTGCACCGGAGGTGAGCCAGGTTGAGCCGTACACGTCGGCCAGGGTGTTGGGTTTCCCGCCGTTGGACCCTGCTTTTTTCTGGTGGTGGAGTTCAACGATGTCGATTCCGGCGGCGAGCACTTTCTGTCGTGCCCGGTTGTACCCGGCACCTACAGCGTCTTCGGACAGTCCTATCGCGGCGTCCTTGAGGGAGTCCACGACCACAACATCGGCGTGGTGTTCTCTTGCCATGTTGAGTAGCGCGTCAGTGTTCGCGGCGAGATCCTCGGGCGGTGGCCCTTGATGGAACACCACGTGTTCGGCGAGCGCGGCACGGTCGTGTTCTTTGAAATTTCGGGATAGCGCACGACCGATCTGCTTCGGGCGGTCCATTGCCAGGTAGAGCACTCGTTGGACGGGTTCGACGTGGTAGCCGAGCACGGCGCGGTCGAGGCCGATGAGAGCCCGTAGGAGCTGCCCCATGACGGTGGTTTTACCGACGCCGGGCGGGCCAACGATCATCAGCGCTTCGCCCTTACCCCATAGCACCTCGTCATAGTTGCCCCACCTGGCGGGCACCTTGTCGGGTTGGTCGAGGATGAATGCGGCACCGTCGGCGATGCTGCCTGCTGTGTCTTGGGTATCTGCGGCTGCGAGCAGGGCTTTAGCGTCCCGGCGGGCTCGGTATTCGTTGGCGAGCTGGGCGACGTACTTCGTGTACGCTTCGGGGTCGTTCAGGCTCTTACTGTCCGCCTCGTTGTTGGTCGGCAGGTAAGTGAGTTCCGGGTGGATGCTCATGATGCGGCCAGCTCCTTACCCGCCGAGCGGATCGTTGCGATCGCTTCGGCTTCGGCCAGTCCTGCGGCTTTGGCGGCGTCGAACAGCACTTGGGCGTGCTCTTGGGTGAGTGCCCGGTCTTTCGCGAGCTGGTACGCGGCCCAATTGAGCATGTCGTTGCGTTGGCCCACTGCTGCGGTTGCTACCTGGTGGGCGAGGGCGTTGACGCGTTTCCCGGCCCGTGACGGAAGCGCGAGCACACGTCGGGCGGGCCGCTGTGGTGCGGCCTTGGGCGCGGTGAGTGTGTTGGTGATCCATTCGGGCAGCACGGGCAGCGTTGCCGGTTCCCACAGCGGCGTGTAGGTGCCAGCGGGGAGGGTGGTGCCGGGTGCGACGACGTACCCGCCTTGGGCGCGTACGTCCACTTGCCAGCCGAGGCGCCCGCTGGCGCTGTTGCGGATCTGCTGGGCCGGTGCACGGTAGTACAGGTGCCCGCCACCGGAGGGCGTGAGCACCACGTAGGTGTGTGCCCAGCTTGAACCGTCGATGGTGTGTTCGTGCCATTGCCAGGTGAACACGTCGGCGCCGTCGAGGCAGCCGCGTTCGGTCCAGATCTGGTGCTCGGGTTTGGTCGGCTCGGCCGTGTGGCAGTCGAGGTCGATCACGACGAGGTTGGACGCGCCGGTTGCGATGCCCACCCCGGCGCCCTCGGGCCAGTTGAGCAGTTTGGCGGGCTCGGTGGTGGCGTCCTTGTATCCGCGCGAGCCGGGATAGGGGGTTTTCTTGCCCGGTTCCAACGGGAACAGGTGCCAGCCTCGTGCGGCCATAAGTAGGCGCTGCTGGGCCGGGTTGTGGCCCATGAAACCGGCCCCACCCCGGTCGTTTTGGGCGGTAGACTGTTGATACATCACTGGTCTGCTTTCACTGGTGTTTTGTCCGCGTGTGGGGCGCGGGCTGGTTGGTTGATAGAGCGGCGCAGGTTCCTACGGGTTTCCTGCGCCGCTCTTTCTGTTTGCGGTGCGGCGGGTCCGGGTCACGCGGCCGAGCCGGTCTGAGTGCGTGTGTTCTCGTCGAGCCACGCTTGAACGTCGGACTCGCGGTAGAGGACACGGCGACCGGCCTTGGTGAACGCCGGTCCCCTGCCTTGGAATCGGAGTTGCGCGAGGTTGCCTACCGTGGTGTGGAGGTACTCGGCCAGTTCCGTGGGGGTCAGGAGCTTGTCGGTCATTGGTTTCAACCTTTCAGGGTTATAAATTTCTGTGTGCTTCAAGCATGGACTGCAATTCTGTCTAATGTCAAGCGACTAGATTTCCTGTACCCTGAGGTCATGGATCAACCCGAACCGATGCGTGCCGTGATTGGCCGGAACGTTCAACAACTGCGCAAGGCGCAGGGCATGACGGCGGAGGAACTCGGCCGGCGAGCTCGTAAACGCGGCCTGAATTGGGCCACCTCGCGGGTGTCGGACCTTGAGAACGGGCGCAAACCCGTCAGCCTCGCCGAGATGCTGGTACTGGCCCAGGTGCTCAATGACGGGCCAGGGGTGGCACTGGCGGATCTGCTCGCCGGCGCAGATTCCGTGGAGGTCACAGACACGTTCCATATCCCTGGGGAGGATCTTCACCGTGCGCTGTCTGGTGGGCAGGTGAACATCTACCCGAACGGCAAGAACCGCCACGATGCACGGGAACGCCATTTCGCGCGACTGGACCACGTCAATCAGGCGTTCGATTACCTCGGGCTCGATGATTGGGAGCTACTAGAGCGCGGTAGCGAGGCAACCACCGGAGCAGCCGAGGACAAGGCCGCGAAATCACTCGACGTCCCCCGGCTGGTGGTCGACCTCGCAGCGCAATCATTGTGGGGCCAATCGCTGACGGAACGGCGTGACTCACTCGTGAGCGCGGATAGCACACCTCAAGCTCGAGGCCACGTCACCCGCTCGCTTATTGCCGAACTCGGCAAATACATCAAGGATCGTCATGGCGACGATTGAGGCGTACGAAACGAGATCCGGCCGGCGATACCGGGTGCGCTACCGGACACCGGACCGCCGGCAAACAGACAAACGCGGGTTCACCACGAAACGTGACGCCGAACGGTTCGCTCGCACCGTGGAAGTCTCGAAAGACCGCGGCGAGTACATCGACCCGGCAGACTCACGGGTGACCGTCGGCGAGCTCGGCACGGTCTGGATAAACAACCGGACCAACCTCAAGCCGTCCACGTTCCGCACCACCGAGTCAGCGTGGAGGATTCACGTTGAACCGCGCTGGGGTCAAACCCTGGTGTCCGCGGTGCGGTTCTCCGACGTCGAGACGTGGGTGAGTGAGCTATCTGCGGGCAAATCGGCCACAACGGTGCTGCGTGCCCACGGTGTGCTGTTGTCGATCCTCGCCGGTGCTGTGCGTGACCGGCGGATCTTGTCGAACCCGGCCGAGGGCGTCCCACTGCCACGAAAACGCCGCAAGGAACACATCTACCTCTCGCACGAGCAGCTCCACTCTCTCGCGGACGCTGCAGGGGTCCACCGGACGTTGATTCTCGTGCTCGGGTACACCGGGCTGCGGTGGGGCGAAATGGCCGGCCTACGAGTGAAGGACGCGGACCTTACCCGGCGCCGGCTGCACGTGGAACGTAACGCCGTCGAGGTCGGTTCACGTGTGGAGGTCGGCACCCCGAAAAGTCACAAACGCCGCTCGGTGCCGCTGCCCGCGTTCATGGTCCCGTTGGTGGCCCAACAAGCAGCAGGGAAAGGCCCGGATGAGATCCTGTTTCCGAGCAGCACGGGCGGGTTCATCAAACGGCCCAGCTTGAAAGGCCCAGCAGCGACCGCGCTCACGAGCAACAAACACTCATGGTTCACGTCCGCGCTCAAACGCGCCGAGCTGGACTACATGACGTTGCACGATCTGCGGCACACCGCGGCGTCTCTCGCGGTCTCGGCCGGGGCGAACGTGAAAGCGGTTCAACGCATGTTGGGCCACGCTTCTGCGGCCATGACGTTGGACGTGTACGCGGACCTATTCGACGACGATTTGGACGCCGTGGGTGCGGCTCTCGATCAGGCTGTTTCAGCCTCAGGTGTGGGCAAAATGTGGGCAGACGCAGCCTAGGTGGGCATGAAAAAGGCCCGTAAACCCCGGTATTCCGGCGATCTACGGGCCTTTCAGTGCGTGCGCCCTGTGGGGCTCGAACCCACGACCCATGGATTAAAAGTCCACTGCTCTACCAACTGAGCTAAAGGCGCGTGCCCCGCAACGGCGAACCGGAAACGGAGCACCGCTACTCTACCGCAGGCTCAGCACTTTTCCACTTTCGGCACCCACCGCACGAAGCACTGCTTGGCACCTCTGCTCGGTTCGATCGTCATCCGCGACGGCGCGGTTCGCGGCGTGGCTAACCTGGGCACGTGGAGAACATGTGGTGGTTCGCGGCGGGCCTGCTGGCCATGACTCTGTTGGCGATTCTGATACAACGGCAGGCCGGTGTCAGGCTCGGGGTCCAGCCACTCGTGGCGGTGATCCGGGCCGCCGTGCAACTGGCGGTAATCGCCCTGATCCTGCGCGGAGTACTGGCCCTGCCGTGGCTGGTTCTGGCGTTCGTCCTACTAATGCTCTCCACCGCCTCGTGGACCTCGTTCACCAGGTTGAAGGGGATCCCGGACGCAAGGAAAGCCGTGGTCACCGGCATCTTCGTGGGAGCGCTGATCACGATCGGTTTGATCTTCGGTATGCGCCTGGTCGAGTGGGAAGTGGCCAACGTGGTGGCGGTGGCCGGCATCGTGATCGGCAATACGATGAGCGCGGCAACCCTGACCGGACGGAACTTCGAACGCTCCACGGTGGCTCGTCGCGGGGAGATCGAGGCCTGGTTGTCATTGGGTGCCACCTCTCGAATCGCTTACCAGGCCGTAGCTCAGGAATCGATGAAGGAATCCCTGATCCCCAACATCGACCAGACCCGCGCGACCGGTTTGGTCACTCTTCCCGGCGCATTTGTGGGAGCCTTGTTGGGAGGCGCATCCCCCACTCAAGCGGCCATGCTGCAACTGGTGGTGCTCGTGGGGATTCTGCTGACCCAATCCATCTGTTCGTCCGTGGTGATCCGTGTGCTGTCCGGTTCGCCCGTGGTCCCGCAAGAGGTACGTACTTCATGAGCACCGTTCCCAAAACCAAGTTGGGCCCTTCCGTCATCACCGAGTACCTGCAACGGGTGGTGGAGGACCTTCGAGAGGTTGAGGGCGGGGCCGTCAAGGACTCCATTCCCGCGCTGGCCAATGCCGATCCCCATCCGATCGGGATCGCAGTGGCCACCGTGGACGGCGCCATTTATCAGGCCGGTGACTCCAAGCAGGAATTCTGCATTCAGTCGATCTCCAAGGCCTTCACCTATGCACAGGCACTCACGGACCGCGGCATGGACGGGGTGTTCGAGAAGATCGATGTGGAGCCCAGCGGTGACGCGTTCAATGAGATCTCCCTCCAGCCTGAAACGGGCCGTCCGGCGAACCCCATGATCAACGCCGGCGCGATCGCGGCAACGTCCCTGGTCAAGAACACCGCCCACGGCACCCGGCGTGAGCGCATCCTGCGTCTGTATTCCCGGTTGGCCGGTCGCCAACTGCGCATCAACAAGACCATCCACGCTCAGGAACACCGCTCCGGGGATCGCAACCGCGCGCTCGGCTGGTTGTTGTCCTCCCGCGACATCATCGAGGGGGACCCCACCGATGCGCTGGAGGACTACTTCGCGCAGTGTTCGGTCATGCTCAACTGTGTCGACCTCGCACGGATGGGTGCCACGCTCGCGGCAGGCGGCGTCAATCCCCTGTCGGGTGAACGCGTGCTCGACACCCAGGTGGTCTCCGACGTGTTGTCCGTGATGTACACGTGCGGCATGTACGACGACGCCGGCCGCTGGGCCTTGAAGGTCGGGTTGCCCGCCAAATCCGGCGTGGCCGGCGGGATCATCGCGGTACTGCCCGGGCAGTTGGCCGTAGCCGTGTTCTCACCCCCACTGGATCAGCACGGCAACTCCGTGCGTGGCGTTGCAGCGTGCGAACGCCTGACCCAGGACCTGGACCTGCACTTCGCCCGCACCGAACGCAACGGGCACTCCACGGTGCGTTCGGAGTACTACCTCTCCGAGGCGCCGTCGTTGATGCGCCGCAACGATGCGGCCAACGAGGTCCTCGAGGAACACGGCGAGGACGTGCGGATCGTCGAGCTCCAGGGTGACTTGCGCTTCGCCGGTGCCGAAACTGCGATTCGGACCATCCGCGAGGCCGCACGGGAGTGCACCTACGTCCTAGTTGACATCAGGCAGGTCGATGACCTGGCCCGATACGTCATGCCACTTCTGGGACGCACCTCCGAACAGCTGGAGAACGCGCAACGCCACCTGGCGATCATTGCCGAAAAGGGATCTGAGCACACCCAGGACCTGGATCACCCGGTCACGGTGTTTCCCACCCGTGCCGAGGCCCTGACCTGGGCCGAGGACCGGATTCTCGAGAAGTTCGGCGGCCCGGAGTGCATGCCGGACAAGGTCCATTCCACGGATTCGGACCTGCTCAGCTCGCTCTCCGACGACGACGTCGCAGAAATCCGCTCCAAGACCACTCGCGTGGAATGGCCGGCCGGCACCACGGTGCTCCGGGCCGGCCAGCGTTTCGAGGGCGTGTACATGGTGGTCTCCGGCAACGTGGAGATCACCCGCCGCTCCCCCACGGGTGAACGGGTCGAGTTGGAGGTCCTCGGTCCGGGTAAGAGTTTCGGTGAGGTGGCCCTGGGCACGGATTCCCGTCACATGGTCAGCTTCACGACCCTCACGGACGTGATCGCCCGCAAGCTGCCCCCGGAGGCCGTGGACGAGATCGAAAAAACACACCCCGAACTCGCGCTGCGTTGGTGGCGCGCCGTCTCCACTCACGCGATGCGCCGCATCGAGGAACGCTGGCGGCAACAGGCCGGGGAAACCCACACCGCCGACTGATCACGGGCGTAGGCTGGAGCGCATGAATGAACCGCGCCAGCACCATTCACCCGTGAAGTTCTCGCCAGAGCAGTTCGACGCCCACGAGGGCGGAACGGATCCTGCGCGGGTCTCGGAGGCCGCGCACCTCGCCGCTCACGCGTTGGTGTCCCGGGGCCGTGAGGCGGATGATCCAGAGGTTCATCAGCGCTTGGTTCAGCTCACCGACGAGCAGGGACTGGAAGGCATCGCCGAGCTCTGGGCGCAGGCACCGGCGGTCTCGCTTCCCGGGGCCCTGTGGCGGTTGTACGCACTGCGCGCGGCCGCCCGCACGGACCCGCACCGCATGGGCCGCTGGTTCGCGGCGGGCAAGGGCACGGCGCAAGTCTCGGATGTGGTGGCCGGGGTGGCGGGCCTTCCCGGGGCCGAGGAAATTTGCCAGGTCGCGGACACCATTTTGTCCGGTGCGTTCAACGGCGATTTCGACGTCGCTCTGGAGCGGTTCGCTGCCTTCTGTCGCGTCATTGCGCTGGGCCAGGAACGCACCCAGGACATCCCGAGCCTTGCCGTCCGACACGCGGACCAGCGGATTCCGAGGCTGTCCCGCACGGCCAACGAACTGGACGCCGCCGCGAAGGCCTGGCGAATCGGGGCATTGGATTAGCCCCCCGCGCAGGGTTTAGCATGGATGACAGGTGTCGGGCCGTGGCAGCCCCGGGCTCCATCATTTAGCCGCTACGAGCGGCCTTCCGCCGAGAGGCGCTCCCGGTCCGGCACCCCTTCTTCCCGGCTCGTTCTGACCGGCGATCCTTGGGCCCGACAACGTGCCAGCCATGTCTCCGTGCGTCCGTTCTGTTCACCTACTACGGGTACAGTGAGGGCGAAAATTCACTTGGATGACACATAAAGGATGGGCGCACGCATGGCCTTTCGGATCTTCCCCGAAGACGAACGGGTGATTGAACTTCTGGTTCACATGTCCCAGTGCGTCACCACATGCGTAGACCTGTTGGCCGAACACATCAGCGCCACCGACGAGCGCCGCCAAGAAACGTTGCAAGCTCTCCTGGACGCCGAGGACGAGTGCTCCAACCTGTACTTCTCCCTGATGACCACGACCCGCTCTTCGTACGTGGTGCCCATCCCCCGCCAGGACCTGTACATCCTGGGCCAGTGGATCTTGAAGTCCGTTGAAGCCTTGGTGGCGTGCGCCGAGACCCAGGAGCTTTATCAGATCGGGCGCCCCACCTCCTACGCCACGGAACAGCTGAACATCATCCGGCTGATGGCCGAGATGACCACGAAAGCCATGGGCCGGCTGGCCACCCTGGACGAACTCGACGATTACTGGTTCGAGATGATCCGCCTGTCGCGCCAGTCCGAACGGACCCACCGCACCTACCGTGCGGCGCTGCTGGACAAGCACAAGGCACCCCATGCGCTACGCCGCATGGACGCCGCCGGAAGTATCCTGGACGCGGCCCGCGCGCTGTCACACGTGTCCGCCGAGGTCGGCCGAGTACTCGTCGCGGAATCCTGATAGCCCATGGCAGAAATCCTCTTGGTCGTCGGCCTTGTGCTGGCCGTCGCATTCACGGTGGTCAACGGCTTTCACGACGCCTCCAACGCGAACGCCCTACCCGTCCGATTCAATGCCCTCACCCCGCGGGTAGCCGTATGCATGGGCGCCGTGTTCAACCTGGCCGGCGCGCTGACCGTTGGTCTGGTCCTCACGCAGTTGATCCCGTTCGACATTCCCATCCCCATCAGCATGGTGGGAACGGTCGTCATTATTTGCACCCTGATCACCGCGGTGGCCTGGGACCTGCTCACCTGGTGGTGGGCCATGCCGTCCTCGTCCACCGCAGCCATGAGCGGTGGCGTGATCGGCGCACTGGTGGGTGCCCACGCCGTCGGATTGGTTCAGGACCTGGCCGTCGACAGTTTCACGATCTGGCGGCTTGCTCTGCCGATCGTTGTGGCGCCTGCCATCGCCTTCGTTCTGGCGCAGCTGCTGGTCTTCCTGGCCGTATACCTGGTTCGACATGAAGCACCCGGGGTGGTGAAGAGCCGTTCCGCCGTGGTCCAGGCAACCGGGGCGGCCGCCATCCACTTCGGCCACGGTATCCAGCACGGCCGCCGGGCCATCTGGATTTTCGTGGTCCTGCTCATGTGCTACGGAACGTTCATCCCCATCTCTCACATCCCGTGGTGGATCCCGCTGCTCGTGGGAGTGTGCCTCGGTGCGGGCACCTTGCTGGGCGGTTGGCGGATTGCCTACACCCTCTCCTCCCGTGTCGTGAACCTGGACCCCCTCCGCGGTGCCGTGGCCCAAACGGTTGCGGGCACGCTGCTCTTCGTCGGTGGTTTCCTGGTCCCGCTACCCATGTCCACGTCCCAGACCAGCACTGCCGCAATCCTCGGCGCGGGTTCCGGTCAGCGCTTCCGAACCGTCTACCACCGCACCCTGGTCCAGGTGCTCCTGACCTGGGCCGGTACGGTCCCGGCCTGCGCCTTGGTGTCCATCATCTTGTTCCTGGCCGCCTCGCCGCTTCTGCAGCTGGCTTCTTAGCCAACGACGCCGCCGCGTTCGCCGGACCCAGCGTGGGGAACCGGCGCGCGCGGCGGCGTCGTCGTGAGTCAGGAGGCGCGAGAAACGCTACCGATCAGCCGAAGCGGCCGGAGACGTAGTCCTCGGTCTCCTTCTTCTGCGGGTTGTTGAAGATCTCCGTGGTGGGGGCGTACTCGATGAGCTTGCCGGGCTTGCCGGTGCCCTCGATGTTGAAGAACGCGGTGCGGTCTGACACGCGCGATGCCTGCTGCATGTTGTGCGTCACGATCACCACGGTGTAATCCGTCTTGAGCTCGTTGATGAGGTCCTCGATGGCCAGAGTGGAGATGGGGTCCAGCGCGGAGCAGGGCTCATCCATGAGGATCACGTCCGGCTTCACGGCAATGGCGCGCGCAATGCACAGACGCTGCTGCTGCCCACCGGACAGACCCGAGCCCGGCTTGTTCAGACGGTCCTTGACCTCGTTCCAGAGGTTGGCACCGCGCAGCGAGGATTCGACCAGCTCATCCGCGGCCTTGGAAGAGATGCGCTTGTTGTTGAGCTTCACACCCGCCAGCACGTTGTCGCGAATGGACATGGTGGGGAACGGGTTGGGGCGCTGGAAGACCATACCGATCATGGAACGCACCGTGACCGGGTCCACGCCCTTGCCGTACAGGTCGTCACCGTCAAGCAGCACCTTCCCCTTGGCGTACGCGCCGGGGATGACCTCGTGCATGCGGTTGAGCGTGCGCAGGAAGGTGGACTTACCGCAGCCGGAGGGGCCGATGAATGCGGTCACGGACCGCGCTTCAATGTTGATGTTGACGTCCTCGACGGCCAGGAAGTCGCCGTAGTAAACGTTCAGGTCTTCAACGTCGATTCGTTTCGACATGGTGTGGATTCCTTAGGACTCGTGACTCGATGGATGCTTAGCGGCCGGCCGTCTTAGGCGCGAAGGCCTTGGCGATCAGTCGGGCAAGAAGGTTGAGCAGCATCACGATCGCGATCAGGATCAGTGCCGCGGCCCAGGCCCGCTGCAGTGAGGGGTCGGGGTTGGTGGGCGAGGTGGGTGTCATGATCTGGTAGTAAATGTACGTGGGCAGCGTGGTCATCCAGCCGGAGAACGAGTTCCAGTTGATGGCCGTTGCAAAGCCCGCGGTTACCAGCAGCGGAGCGGTCTCACCGATCACGCGGGCAATAGCCAGCGTAACGCCGGAGGCGATACCGGAGATCGCGGTGGGGATGACCACCTTGAGGATGGTGCGCCACTTCCGCACGCCCAGCGCGTAGGAGGCCTCGCGCAGTTCGTTGGGAACGATGCGCAGCATTTCCTCGGTGTTCTTCACGACCGTGGGGATCATGAGCACGGTCAAGGCGACCGCGGCCACGAAACCGGTACGGGTGGACGGACCGAAGATCATGCCGAACAACGCCGCGGCGAACAGACCGGCCACGATGGACGGGATACCGGTCATGACGTCCACGAAGAACGTAATGGCCTTACCCAACCAACCGTTGTTGGAGTACTCCACCAGGTAGATCGCGGTCAGCAGGCCAATGGGCACGGACATCAGCGTGGCCCAGAAGGTGATGGACACCGTACCCACGATCGCGTGGTAGGCACCGCCCACGACATCTCCGGGAGCTTCCGCGAAGTTGTCCTGCGCGCCGGTCACACCGTTCATGGACGTGAGCAGAAGGTTGGACGTCAGGCCGGGGATACCGTTGGCCAGCACCGTGTAGATCACCGAGATCAGCGGGATCACGGCCAGGATGAACGCGGTGTAGACCAGGAAGGTCATGAGTGAGTCGGAACCGGCGCGCGAACCCTCGATCGCGCCGATCAACAGCGGGCCCACAACCAGGAACACGAGGGCGGCGAAGATCGCCCAGGTGGCAATGTTGAAGCCGATGAGCGCGGAAATCGCGGCACCCACCACAATGGCACCCACACCGATCACGGGGATGAGCCACTTGGGGCGCTGACCGCGAGTCAGTCGAGACTCGCGCACGGGAGAAGTACCGGGCTTAGTCGTAGTCGTTGACATCAGTTAGCTCCCGAGAATTCCTTGTAGCGGGCAATGATGGCGCGAGCGATCATGTTCACCACCAGGGTGATCAGGAACAGCACCAGACCAGCGGCAATCAGCTCGGACAACCGCAGACCGTAAGCCTCCGGGAAGTTCAGGGCGATTTCGGCGGCGATCGTCTGGTTACCGGACTTGATCAGCGAAGCGATCATGGGGCCCGAGGACAAAACCAGGGCCACGGCCATGGTCTCGCCCAGTGCTCGACCCAGGGCCAACATCACGGAAGAGATGATGCCCGGTCGTGCGAAGGGCAGCACCGACATCCGGATCATTTCCCAGCGAGTGGCACCCAACGCCAGGGCTGCTTCTTCGTGCAGCTTGGGCGTCTGGGTGAAGATCTCCCGGGACATGGACGTGATGATGGGGAGGATCATGATGGCCAGCACCACGCCGGCGGTCATCATGGTCTTACCGGTTTGGGACGCGGGGCCGGCGAAGATCGGGATGAAGCCGAGGTTCTCGGCCAGCCAGTTGTAGAACGGCACCAGCGCCGGAGCCAGCACCGTGGCACCCCATGCGCCGTAGATCACGGAGGGAATGGCCGCCAGCAGGTCGATCACGTATCCGACCGACTTGGAGATTCGGGCGGGTGCGTAGTGGGAGATGTAGAGGGCCACCAGGATGCCGATGGGCGTGGCGATCAGCAGCGCAATGATGGCTGCGATCAACGTGCCGAGCACGAGGGGCCAAATGTATGAGAAGAATCCTTCTCCGCCGGTGATCTCGTCGGCCGGAGCCGCGAACGTGGGCAGCGCCTGCAACAGCAGGAACAGTGCCACGGCCGCGAGCACGGCGAAGATCAAGATGCCCGCTGCGAGACTCAATCCTGAGAAAATTGAGTCACCCGCGCGACCGGCCGCGGAGTTCTTGGTCCCCGGCTTCTGTGCGCTCGCTGTGGTGGACATGTACAGAGTCCCTTCAGATCATGGTCAGTTCGCGTGCCTGGGCAACCTACCATCCATTGTCAGGACGGAAGAGACCCGGGCGTTCGGCGCACAGACGGCGTCGACGCGATACCCGCGCCGACGCCGTTTGTGCGCGTTAGGTCGTCAGGTCAGCCCTGGACCTTGATGGACTCCACAGCTGCCGTGGCCTGCTCGCGCAAGGTCTCGGACAACGGAGCGGAACCGGCGGAATCAGCCGCGGTCTTCTGGCCGTCCTCGGAAATCACGTAGGACTCGAAGGCCTTGACGAGGTCAGCGGTCTCCTGGGAGTCGTACTGGGAGCAGACCACGTGGTAGGAGATCAGCACGAGCGGGTAAGCACCGGCTTCGGTGGTGTCGCGCTCGAGCTCGATGGCCATGTCGTGCTCGCTGCGGCCTTCGACCTGCTTGGAGACCTCAACGGCCTTTGCTGCAGCTTCAGGGGAGTGCGGCACGTACTCTTCGCCGACCTTGATGTCCACGGTGCCGAGGTCACCCACTGCGGAGGCATCCGCGTAGGTGATGGTTCCCTCGGTGCCCTGGGTGGTGTTCACAACACCGGAGGTGCCCTTGTCGTTCTCAGCGGCGTACTTGGAGGGCCATGCCTGATCCGGCTCGTCGGTCCAGTCCTGGGGAGCGGCCGAGTGCAGGTATTCGGTGAAGTTCTCGGTGGTGCCGGAGTCATCGTTACGGTGCACCACGGTGATGCGAGTGTCCGGCAGGTCTGCATCCGGGTTCTGCTCGGCGATCTCGGGAGCGTTCCAGGTCTCGATCTCGCCCTTGAAGATCTTGGCGATGGTGGGGGCATCCAGCTTGAGGCTGTCCACGCCGGGCAGGTTGAAGGCCACGGCAATCGGGGAGATGTAGACGGGGAGGTTCAGCGAACCGTCGGTGCCGCACTGTTCCTTGGACTCCTCGTTCTCCTCGTCGCTCATGAAGGCGTCGGAACCGGCGAACTGGGCGCCGCCGGCCAGAAAGGCGGTGCGGCCCGCACCGGAGCCGTCCGGGGAATACTGAACGGTCGCGCCGCTGTTGGCGGACTGGAAACCGTTCTGCCAAGCGGTCATGGCGGCCTGCTGCGACGATGCGCCGATACCGGTCAGGGTGCCGGAGACGCTGGACTCGCCGCCGCCACCGTTGGAGTCGCCGCCTTCGTTGCCGGTCGGGTTGTCCGAGCCGCAAGCGGTCAGGGCGAGGGCGCCAATGGCGAGAACGGCGGCTGAACGGCCGTAGTAGGAAGCCTTCACAGTGTTACCCCTTCATGGAATATTTCCGGCGGTGCCGGTGGATCGCAAAACGGCCGGACTCGGCCATCAACCCGCCTACGGAAAGCGCATATCCGTAGTGGTTCACCAGTGACGGTAGGCAGTGGATATGGACAGAGATCTCCAGGAAGGTAAACGTGGGGTTAACAGATGACGCGTCAGTGCCCGTGTTCACGTAGCCACTTGCATCAATACCCGTAGATGTGAGTTATTGCATACCCGCGGAATCGTGACGAGGCTCGGCACCGAATGCACGGTCGGTTTCGGGCGACCGCTGCCTAAGATGGGGTCATGTCATCGAGCGAGGCGAAACATCACAGGTCGAGGCTTGCTCATGTTCCCTCTGTGGTGAGCAAACGGTCCAAAACCGGCTGGAACCGCATGATGCGCGGACTGTTCCAGGCCGTGCAGATGACCGTGGCTGCGGTGGGCGCCTATGTAATCGCGGAGCGACTGCTCGGCCACCAGGGGCCCATTTTCGCAGCTACCGCTGCCCTCGTTTCGCTGGGTTATGCCAAGGGTGGCCTGCGTTATCGCCGCGTTCTCGAAGTCGCGATCGGCTGCACCCTGGGCATCGTGGTGGGCGACCTGCTGATGCACGTGTTGGGCCACGGCGAGTGGCAGGCGGCCATTGTTCTGCTCATTTCGCTCATGCTCGCGCGGTTCTTGGACAACGGTGCCATCTTCACCACGCAGATGGGACTGCAATCCGTCCTGGTGGTGCTGCTACCCCCATCCCAGGACGGCGTGTTCGCCCGTTCTCTCGACGCGGTAGTGGGTTGCCTGTGCGCACTGCTGCTGGCCTATTTCATCCCGGAAGATCCCCGCCGCGAGCCACGAGGTGACGTCCGAAAGCTCATCACGGAATACTCCGAGTTGTTGGCCGAATCCTCCCGAGCCGTCTCTGATTACGATTCCCGGTTGGCGTGGCACGCACTGGTTCGCGGCCGCCAGACTCAACCTCTCGTTGATTCGGTTCGCACGGGGTTGGAGGCGTCCAAGGAAATTTCCTATGCCTCGCCCCTGCATCGAAGACACCGGCAAGAAATCGACAGTCTGGACCATTGCATTCACTACCTGGACCTCGCCGTGCGAAACTCCCGGGTCCTCGCGCGCAGGCTCGCTTCAGTGCTGGACCACGTCTCCCTCGCCGACGACGCCGTCACGTCCCTTTCCGAGGTGCTCGCCGATCTTTCCGACGCCGTATTGAGCCTGGGCAATGCTTTGGCCGTGAGCCACCCACAGTCACGCGAAAGCTACTTGCGCCAGGCCCGCAACGAATTGTTCTCGGTCGCGGCGCGCCTGGAACCTCATGACATGGGTGTGCGCACCATGGAGGGCGAGGCGCTCGTGCTGATGATCCGCCCCATGGTGGTGGATCTGCTCGAAGCCACGGGCATCAGTCACCAGGTGGCCATCGGGCACCTGCCGCCGCTGCAATCGGACTGACTCCGTGCCGGCTATGCGTGTCTGACGCGCTGGATACTGTGAGTTCATGAGCACCAAGACCCGGAAACCCTCAGTGTCGTACCGCTGTACCGAATGCGGCTGGACCACGGCCAAGTGGGTGGGTCGCTGCGGTGAATGCCAGTCCTGGGGCACCGTCGAAGAAACCGGTGCCGCTCAGGAACACGGTCGTACCCAGGCCGCGCGAACCGTGGCTCAACCGGCCAAGCCCATCGGCCAGGTGGACTCTTCGGTCGCCCAATTTACCCCCACGCACGTACCCGAGCTGGACCGTGTGCTCGGTGGCGGGCTGGTGCCCGGCGCGGTGATCCTCCTCGCGGGCGAACCTGGTGTGGGTAAGTCCACGCTGCTCCTGGACGCCGCCGCCAAGGTCGCCGCGGGTCAGACACCCCGCGATGTGCTCTACGTGACCGGCGAGGAATCGGCAGCGCAGGTCAAGCTGCGCGCAGAACGTATCGGGGCGGTCGCGGACAAGCTCTACCTCACCGCTGAAACCGATCTGTCCACCGCCCTGGCTCATGTGGAAGCTGTGAAGCCCCAGCTGCTCATCGTGGACTCGGTTCAAACGCTGGCCAGTTCCGAAGTTGACGGTTCCGCCGGAGGGGTCAGTCAGGTGCGAGAAGTCGCGGCCAGCTTGATCCACGCCGCCAAGACCAAGAACATGACCACGTTGCTGGTCGGCCACGTCACCAAGGAGGGCTCCATTGCAGGCCCCCGGTTGCTCGAACACCTCGTGGACGTGGTCTGCCAGTTCGAGGGTGACAAACACTCCAGGATCAGACTGCTACGCGCCATCAAGAACCGATTCGGCCCCACGGACGAGGTCGGTTGTTTCGACCTCGGTGAGGCCGGGATCGAATCGGTCGCGGACCCCTCGGGTCTGTTCGTCTCGCGCACTCCCCTACCGGTGGCCGGCACGTGTCTGAGCGTCACGGTCGAGGGCCGCCGTCCGCTGTTGGCGGAGGTGCAGGCCCTGCTGGACAAATCCAGCACTGCACAACCGCGGCGGGCCACCTCCGGTCTGGATAGTTCTCGCGTAGCCATGCTGCTGGCGGTGCTGCAGCGCCGCGCTGGTGTGGGCCTGGCGAACCTGGACTGCTACGTCTCCACCGTGGGCGGTGTGCGGCTCACCGAACCCGCCACGGACCTGGCGGTGTGCATGGCCTTGGCCTCAGCCGCTCAGGACCGCCCACTCCCCCAGCGCCTGGTCTGTTTCGGGGAGATCGGCCTGGCCGGAGAGGTACGTCCGGTCCCGGACATCAATCGCCGGATCCAGGAGGTCGCCCGGCTGGGATTCACCCACGCGGTGGTGCCCGCTTCGCCGAGCGGACCGGGCAAGATCCCCCAGGGGTTCTCCGTCCGAGAGGTCACCACTGTAAGTCAGGCCATCGAATTGCTCTTCCCTCCGCGGGAGCGCTGAACGACCAGGTACGCGCGGAGATAGCAACAGAGGCTGGGCACGAGGTGCATGCATATAGCACGTAGGATGATCATGTGGTGAAAGCTCAGGAGACGGCCCTTCGTAAGACCCTGGCCCGCTTGGCACCCGGAACCCAGCTGCGCACAGGTCTCGAACGCATCCTGCGGGGACGGACCGGTGGGTTGATCGTGCTGGGCTTCGACAAGTCCGTCGAGGCCCTGTGCTCGGGTGGTTTCGACATCGACACCGAGTTCACTCCCACCAAGATGCGCGAACTGGCCAAGATGGACGGTGCCATCGTGTGCGATCGTGATGCCACCCGCATTCTGAAGGCAGGCGTGCAGCTCATGCCGGAGGCTCACATCGAGACCCAGGAATCAGGCACCCGGCACCGTTCGGCAGAACGCACCGCCAAACAAACCAACGTTCCCGTGGTTTCCGTGAGCCAGTCTATGAGCGTGATCACCATTTACGTGGGCGATCACCGCTACGCCATTGAAGGTTCACAAGCCATCATGGCCCGCGCCAATCAGGCTCTGCAGACCCTGGAGCACTACAGCAATCGCCTGGAACAAGTTCTAGGCAGTCTTTCCGCACTGGAAATCGAGGCGGCTGTCACGGCCCGGGATGTGGCCCTCACTCTGCAGCGCATGGAAATGGTGCGCAGGATCTCCGAGGAAATCAGCTGGTACGTGCTGGAGCTCGGCGAGGACGGGCGCCTCATCTCGCTGCAATTGGAAGAGCTGACGGCCGGTAACGGACCCGGCCCCGACGTGGTGTTGCGGGATTATCTCCCCGAGGAGACTCCGGCGGAGGTCTTGTCCGACGCCATGGCACAACTCGCGGAACTCTCCCCGGCGGATCTGATCGACCTGCAGAAAGTGGCCGTGGCCGCGGCTCTCATCACGTCCCAGGGCAACCTGGAAGCTGACCTGCACCCGCACGGTTACCGCTTGCTCGAAGGCATCAAGTCCATGCCGCGGGTGGTGGCTAAACGCCTGGTGGGTCAGTTCGACGGCTTACAGGCCTTGATGGCCGCGAACCTCGAGGACCTGATGTCCGTGGAGGGCATTGGCGAACAACGCGCCCGCAACGTGCGCGAATCGCTGTCCCGCATGGCTGAAACCAGTTTGCTCGAACGCTTCATGTGAGCGCGGGACCCGCCTCCCGCCCGTGGACATGAGGGCGCTCCTCGGTTCTGCCCAACCCTGAAGGACCAAGGATTTTTCGATCAACCGTGCTGAAGCGGTCTACTCCAGAACAAAGGTTGCAGAGGAACTGCTCTGCTCGCCCAAGCCCACGGTCAAGTTGTAATAACCAGCCATGGCTTTTGCCTGATCCGCGGGGCACCCTTCCGCGGTGCGAATCCGGTTCCACGCCAACCGGGCCTCTTCCGTCTTCCCCGGCTCCAGCGTGACGTTTCGGTCCTCCCCCTCGGCCGCGCAATGCCGGGAATCGAAGATGACATCCGAACCGGACGTGACCACATAATTCATGGCGTTCGTCCCGGCATTGACCCGGCAGGGTTGCTCCCCGGTGTTCTCCATGGTCATGACCAGTACCGGTTCCTGATCGGCCGGGTAGGTCTGCTTGTCCGTGGAGGCGGTGAGCGTCAAGTTGGCACCGCACTCCTCGGCTGCGGCAGGACTGGCCGAGGAACCCTCGCTCTCCTTGTCACCGCTGGGTGTGGGCCGGGGGGTGAAATCCGCGAACTTGTCATTGGGGTCAACCGTGGCTGCCTGAGTGGGCTCGGCCGTGACCTGAGTCTGTGTCGGGGGTTGTTCCGGGTCCTCCGAAGAACCGGTGAGCGCGGAGACCACGGAGGAAATCCCCCAGATCAGGGCCACGACCAACACGAGCAGAACGACCAGGGCGATCACGCGGCGTCGGCGGTAGACCGAGGGAGGCAACCGGTCCCCGGAATCCCCGTGGGATGCGCCGGAGTTGGGGGAATCACGCTGCTCTGAACCGTTGGTTGCCATGAACTCCAGGCTACCGTGGGGATTTATGAACTCGAGCTCCACACCCTGCGCACCGGACCAACTTCACGGCATTCACCAAGCCGTCATCCAGTGGTTTTCACGGGCAGGCAGGGACCTCCCGTGGCGCGAGCCCGCGTGCTCTCCGTGGGGTGTGCTGGTGAGTGAAATCATGCTGCAACAAACGCCCGTGGTACGGGTTCTGCCGATCTGGCGGGAATGGCTGGACCGCTGGCCCACACCGGCAGACCTGGCCGCAGCCAGCCCCGCGGACGTGGTGCGCGCGTGGGGCAGGCTTGGGTATCCCCGCCGGGCGCTCCGATTGCGCGCAGCAGCCACGGAGATCGCTGATCACCATGACAACCAGGTGCCGGAAAACCACTCTGAATTGCTCGCTCTGCCGGGCATCGGTTCCTACACGGCAGCAGCGGTGGCTGTCTTCGCTTTCGGCCAGCGCTACACGGTGGTGGACACGAATATCCGGCGGGTGCATGCTCGACTGTTCAGCGGCAAGGCACTGCCGTCCAAGACGCTCACCGCGGCGGAGACCCGGCTTGCGGATCAGCTCATGCCAGAGGACATCGCCGAATCGGTGAAGTGGAACCAGTCCGTCATGGAGCTGGGTGCTTTGGTGTGCACGGCTCGCTCCCCCAAATGCGATGAATGCCCCGTGTTCGATGAGTGCGCGTGGATCGCCGCGGGTCGACCGGAACCGGACTACGTCCCCAAGGGGCAGTCCTGGCACGGCACCGACCGACAGGTGCGCGGGGCCATCATGGCGGTGCTGCGGCACAGCCCGTCACCGGTTTCGGTAGACCTGTTGCTCACGGATCGCGCCGGGGCGGAGCAGCTGGCCAGCAGGATCGAGAACCCGGGCCAGGAGACGGCCGACATGCTTGAAAAGCTGTGGGCGCTCCCGGCCCCGCTGGAACAGCGCGAGCGGGCCCTCGGCGGGCTGCTCAAAGACGGTCTGGCGACTCGCCACGGAGACGAAGCCAGTCTGCCGAGCTGAATCGGTCTTGTTCAATCGCTCCGGACGGCTCCGGCTTCCTTGGTGACCGGGACGTGCTGACCGGCCGCGACCGCCGATAGCGCCAGGACTTCCGGGGCGTCCAAGAGTCAGAACGACACGTGCAGTTGTCGAATCATGCGCGTGTTGCCCAGGGTGTTGGGTTTCACGCGCGCCAGGTCGAGGAACTCCGCAACGCCTTCATCGTGGGAGCGCAGGAGTTCGGCGAACACATTCGGATCAATGCTTTCCTGGTTCTCCATGACCTCGAACCCGTGGGCGGAGAAGAAATCCACCTCGAACGTCAGGCAGAAGACCCGGCTCACGCCGAGTTCCGCGGCGCGGTCAATCAGGACCTCGAGCATGCGCCGCCCCACGCCCTGCCCCCTCGCCTTGGCCGAGGTGGCGAGCGTACGCACCTCCGCGAGGTCCTCCCACATCACGTGGAGGGCACCACAGCCCACCAGCTCGCCGCTCTCGTCCTGAGCGACCACGAACTCCTGAATGTTCTCGTAGTAGGTCACGGTGTCCTTGGTGATCAGGATGTTCTCCTGCGCCATGGGCGCCACCAAGGCCTTGATGCCCTGGACGTCCGAGGTCTTCGCGGGACGAATACTGATCTTTTCCATGCCAAGACTGTACGCCGCCGTAACCGTGAGACGCGGGTTAAACGCCGCGAGCGGCGTCGTCACCCTTGTCCAGGATGCCGACGCCGCTCGCGGCGTTGTAGCGGTCCGTTCGCCTAGGCCTGGGCCTGGGCGGGGCCGTCACCGAAGCCACCCGTGTTGGGTGAGCGGGGAACGTCCCTGCCGGACTCGCTGTCGTCGTTGTCGGTCAACGACGGCGTGTTGTGGATCTCGTCCAGTTCCTCATCCGAGAGCTCGGACATGGGGGTGGATGAGAACGTGAACGTGCGGTCCTCACCTTCACCCTCGACATCCACTGTGATCTTCTCACCGGAAGAGATCTCGCCGAACAGGATCTTCTCGGACAGCTGGTCCTCGATCTCACGCTGCACCGCACGACGCAACGGACGTGCACCCATTGCGGGATCGTAACCCTTCTCGGACATGAGCACCTTGGCGGCGTCCGTGAGCGAGATGGACATGTCCTGCTCGCGCAGCCGCTGCTGCAAGCGGGCCACGAACAGGTCCACGATCTTGAGGATCTCGTTCTGGCTCAGCTGCGGGAACACAATGGTCTCGTCAACGCGGTTGAGGAACTCGGGACGGAAGTGCTCCTTGAGCTCCTCCTGAACCTTGGCCTGCATCCGGTCGTAGGAGGTCGAAACATCGCCGGTGGCCTGGAAGCCCACGGGAACGGTGCGCGAGATGTCCTTGGTGCCCAAGTTGGTGGTCATGATGATCACCGTGTTCTTGAAGTCCACCACGCGACCCTGCGAGTCGGTCAGACGACCGTCCTCGAGGATCTGCAGCAACGAGTTGAACAGGTCCTGGTGAGCCTTCTCGACCTCGTCGAAAAGCACCACGGAGAACGGCTTGCGGCGCACCTTCTCGGTGAGCTGACCGCCCTCTTCGTAGCCCACGTAACCCGGAGGGGCACCGAACAGTCGCGAGACCGTGTGCTTCTCCTGGTACTCGGACATGTCCAGGGTGATCAGGGCGTCCTCATCACCGAACAGGAACTCCGCGAGAGCCTTGGCCAGCTCGGTCTTACCGACACCGGTGGGACCGGCGAAGATGAACGAGCCACCGGGACGGCGCGGATCCTTCAGACCCGCACGGGTACGGCGGATCGACCGGGACAGAGCCTTGATGGCCTCGTTCTGACCGATGACGCGCTTGTGCAGCTCGTCCTCCATGTGCAGCAAGCGACCGGACTCTTCCTCCGACAACTTGTACACGGGAACACCGGTGGACGCGGACAGGACGTCCGAGATGACCTCGGGGGTGACCTCGGAGATCTGGTCGTCGCCGTCGCGCCAGGCCTTGTCTTTCTCCTCACGCTCGGTGATGAGCTTCTGCTCGTCATCGCGCAGCGAGGCGGCCTTCTCGTACTCCTGGCCGTCGATGGCGGCTTCCTTGGCGCGCTTGATGTCCGCGATCTTCTCATCCAGGGCCTTGATCTCCGGCGGAGCCGTCATGCGCTTGATGCGCAGGCGGGCACCGGCCTCGTCGATCAGGTCGATGGCCTTGTCCGGCAGGAACCGGTCGGACACGTAGCGTGCGGACATGTGCACGGCGGCTTCCAGCGCCTCGTCCGTGATGGACACGCGGTGGTGTGCCTCGTACTTGTCGCGCAGACCCTTGAGGATCTCCACGGCGTGTGCCTCGGAAGGTTCATCCACCTGGATGGGCTGGAAACGACGCTCCAGGGCGGCGTCCTTCTCGATGTGCTTGCGGTACTCGTCCAGCGTGGTGGCACCAATGGTCTGGAGCTCACCGCGAGCCAGCATGGGCTTGAGAATCGAGGCGGCATCGATAGCGCCCTCGGCGGCACCCGCACCCACCAGGGTGTGGATCTCGTCAATGAACAGGATGATGTCGCCGCGCGTGCGGATCTCCTTGAGCACCTTCTTGAGGCGCTCCTCGAAGTCACCGCGGTAGCGCGAACCGGCCACCAGTGAACCGAGGTCCAGGGTGTAGAGGTGTTTGTCCTTGAGCGTCTCGGGCACGTCTCCGCGCACGATTGCCTGGGCCAAGCCCTCGACCACGGCGGTCTTACCGACGCCGGGCTCACCGATCAACACGGGGTTGTTCTTGGTGCGGCGTGAGAGCACCTGCATCACGCGTTCCATTTCCTTGTACCGGCCGATGACCGGATCAAGCTTGGATTCGCGTGCGGCCGCGGTGAGGTTGCGACCGAACTGGTCCAGCACTGCGGAGCCCGCGGGGGTACCCTCGGCGCGGCCACCGGTCCCGACACCCGCGGCTTCTTTCTCGCCACCGGCGTTTCCGGACTGGTAACCGGAAATCAGCTCGAGCACCGTTGCCCGCACCTTGGCGGGGTCAGCACCCAGCTTGATCAGAACCTGGGATGCCACACCCTCGCCGGCACGAATGATGCCCAGCAGGATGTGCTCCGTGCCGATGTAGTTGTGACCCAGCTGCAGTGCTTCGCGCAGCGAGTGCTCCAACACCTTCTTGGCACGGGGTGTGAAGGGAATGTGACCGGACGGTGCCTGCTGGCCCGGTCCGATGATGTCTTGTACTTGTTCGCGCGCCGAGCTCAGGGTGATGCCCATCGAATCGAGAGCCTTGGCTGCTACGCCTTCGCCCTCGTGAATCAAACCGAGCAGCAGGTGCTCGGTACCGATGTAGTTGTGGTTGAGCATCCTGGCCTCTTCCTGGGCCAGCACCACGACCCGGCGGGCGCGGTCGGTGAAGCGTTCGAACATGGATACTCCTCTATTGGTGTCTGCCAACGATGCTAGGCACCTGAAGAGCGTTTATGGGCACTGTTCGCCGCTGGCGCACGATGTATAGCCCAGAGCTAAAACCTGTTGTGCCCGGCAACGGGAACGGCCGGAATGCACCCAGTAGGTGCATTCCGGCCGTTGAGCTGTTCGCCGGGATTCGCCCTTCCCGACCTACATCATCAGGTCCGTGCCGAGTCGAACTCTCCCCTTGGCACGCCTGAACTTTTCTTACTTGTGAGCGTCGTAGTACTTGTCCTGGATGTCCTGGTGGATACGTCCACGATCGGACACCTGGAAACCCTGTTCCTTGGCCCACGCCCGAATCTTGGGCGTTTCGGGGTTGCCCGAGCGGGTGGGACGCGTGGTGGCCCCGCGGTTGGTCTTGGCCGAGGCGCGGCGGGCCTTGGACACGTAAGGACGCAGAGCTTCGCGCAACTTGGTGGCGTTAGCGGAATTCAAATCGATTTCGTACTGACCGCCATCGAGACCAAAACGGATGGTCTCATCTGCGGAGCCGCCATCGATGTCATCTTCAAGAATGATCTTGACTGTCTGTGCCATGTCGGATCCTCCTCATCACCCCGTCAAGGGTCATGTCAAAATTAGTGAGACATTAGGTGCCATGAGTGCTCTCCGGGTGGAAAGCCACACGTGGTGTCATTTCGCGTGAACCTGTCCCCCGATTAGTCCATAATCACCAACGATGGTCTTGATATCCATCACACCTCGCGGTGATAAGCCGACAAGAACACGAGTGTTTCACGCGGTCCTATCATGACATGATTGTTCACTAATGTCACGGTGGGATAATTGCGCAGCGTTATTTATCCTGCGGGGTATCCCGGATCGGAATGGTGTTCTTGAGTTCTAAACCACGTTTCTTCTTTGAGCTTACTTCTTGGTAGCCAAAGGGAGCCTGGTCACCTTCGCGGTCCTTGACCTGCTCATACCAGCGCTCAGCATCCTGTTCCACATTCGCTTGTGCGGAACGTTCTGCCCGGTCACCGCGGAAAAGCCACCTCATGACCAGATAGAAAATGAGGCCCACACCGAGAGAGGGCAAGAAAACGGAAAGATACTCCATGGTGATTATTGTCCTCTACTGCCCTGAACGGTCACTGGCACTTGGCTACTCATTCCCGATCACTCGGGCTTCATGAGCGGGAACAGGATGGTCTCCCGGATTCCCAGGTTGGTGAACAGCATGATCAGTCGATCCAGGCCGAGTCCCAGCCCGCCCATGGGCGGTGCGCCGTACTCCAGCGCCCGCAGGAAGTCTTCATCGAGCTGCATGGCCTCCACATCGCCCGCAGCGGACTTCGAGGACTGTTCCGTGAGTCGCTCACGCTGGATCACTGGATCGATCAACTCGGAGAATGCGGTGCCCCGCTCCATTCCCCCGATGATTAGATCCCAGGCTTCAATGAGTCCGGGCTTCTCACGGTGTTGACGGGCCAGCGGCTGAGCCGAAGGTGGGTAATCGTAAACAAATGTGGGCTGGATCAAGTTCGGCTCGACAATTTCCCCGAACAACTCGACCACGAGTTTTTCTGCATCCCACGCGGAATCGACAGAGATCTCGCGCTGCTGAGCAATCTCGCGCAGCGTATCCGCCGATGTGTCCGGCGTGATTTCCTGCCCCACAGCTTCCGATAAATCCGGGTAGACGGAAACCCATTCCCACTCACCGAAGAGCTCGATGCGGCCCTGATCAGTATCAATACCCTCCACACCCAATGCGGAGGCGCACGCCTGAATAATTTCTTTGATGCGGTCAGCCATCACGAATTGATCCGCGTACGCTTCGTACGCTTCCAGGGTGGTGAACTCCGGGCTGTGAGTTGAATCCACACCCTCATTGCGGAATACCCGGCCGAGCTCGAAGACCTTTTCAATTCCACCCACCACGGCTCGCTTCAAATAGAGCTCGGTGGCAATTCGCAAGGTCATGTCCTGGTCGAACGCGTTGAGATGCGTTTCGAACGGCCGCGCGGCCGCACCACCGTGAATGAGCTGCAGCATGGGTGTTTCAATTTCGATATACCCGCGTTCCTCGAGAACCCGGCGTACGGTGCGCGTGATGAGCGAGCGGGTCAGCACAACGTCGCGAGCCTGAGGGCGCACCATGAGGTCCAGGTAGCGCTGACGCACCCGAGTCTCTTCGTTGAGCTCCTTGTGCAAGGTGGGCAGCGGGCGCAGCGCCTTCGAGGCCATGCGCCACGAATCGGCCATGATGGACAGTTCACCGCGCTTGGAGCTGATCACGCGGCCGGTCACGGCCACGAAGTCACCCAGGTCCACCTGGGCCTTCCAGGCCGCCAGGGCGTCCTCGCCCACGTTGGCCTTGGAGATCATGACCTGCAGCCGGGTGCCGTCACCCTCTTGAAGTGTGCCGAAGCACAGCTTGCCGGTGTTACGCACGTGGATCACACGTCCCGCGACGGTCGCGACGTCATCGGTTTCCTCTCCGGCTTCGAGGTGCTCGTAACCCTCTCGCACCTGAGCCAGGGAATGGGTGCGACCCACCCCCACCGGGTAGGGGGAAACACCCGATTCCTCAATGGCCTTGCGCTTGGCAGCACGGAACGCCATTTGGTCGTTGAGTTCGTGCTCGGAAAGCTCCGGCGTGGAATCTACTGCTGTGGTGTTATCTCGCTGCTCGGTCACAATTCTCCAGGATAGCGGTCAGATCAAATCTTCATGTTGTCGATGAGGCGGGTGGGGCCCACCCAGGCGGCGGCCAGCGCCAACGCCCCAGCTCGCGGTTGGATCTCCGCGAGCGTATCCGGGTCCACGGTGACCAGGTAATCGAGTTTTACGCTCGGCTCCGCGTCGATGCGCCCGCGGGCCTGGTCCAGAGTAAGTTCACCCGCGGCCAGCGAGCGCAAGGTGTGGTTGAGAACCAGGGCGTGGGCGGCGTCGTCGGTGGTCAAGTACTGGTTGCGCGAGGACAGCGCGAGGCCTTGCTCCGAGCGCACGATGGGCACCGGTCGGATCTGCACGCGGTGATTGAAATCACGCACCATTCTTTGCATCAGCAGCAATTGTTGGGCGTCCTTTTCGCCGAAATAGGCACGGAATTCGACACCGGGGCCCGGCTGAATAATCGTGAAGAGCTTGTTGACCACGGTCAAGGCGCCGTCGAAGTGACCGGGGCGGGTGGCACCTTCCAGCACCGAACCGGCCTGACCGGAGGTCACCGAGACCACCGGAACGCCTCCCGGGTACATCTCCTCGGTGCTCGGCGCGAAAACGATGTCCACCCCGCTCGCGGAGAGCCCGGCGACATCCTGTTCGAGCTGGCGCGGATAGCTGTCGAAGTCCTCGTTGGGACCGAACTGGAGCGGATTCACGAACACGGAAACCACAACCAGTTGATTCTCCTCGCGCGCGGTCTGCGCGATCCGGAGATGACCGTCGTGCAACGCTCCCATGGTCGGGAACAACCCCACGCTTGTCACGCCCTGAGCCACGCGTGTCTCGAGCACCTCACGCATTTCGGCAACGGAGGTGCACACCACGGGTTGAGTCACTGGAGGTCCTTCCCCTCGAGCGCGGCAAGCACCGCGCGATATGTCGTGTCGTCGATCCGCCCGGAGGCCACGGCGCGCTGGGCCGTGAGCTTCCCGAGGGCGCGATAGCCCTCGAGCAGGTCATGCCCCGCCGACGACGCCGCAGCGTCCGGTCCCGCAAGTTCCGTCAGGGCGGCCACGTGGGCGGCCACCGTGCTCACGTCACCTCGCGCCACGGGTCCGGTCAACGCGTTCTCGCCGGAGGCCAGGGCGTTGTCCACCGTGGCTCGCACCAAGGGACCCAGCACGCGATCCGGGTGTTCGACACCGATCTTATGCAGCAGCTGCATGGACTGGCCCATGAGCGTCATCACATGGTTGGATCCGTGGGCGAGAGCAGCGTGGTAGAGCGGGCGATCCGCCTCCGCAATCACGACCGGTTCGGCACCCATTTCCACGACGAGTGCCTGCGCAATGGGCAACACGGGAGCAGCAGCGGTGACCCCGAAGCTACAGTCGGTGAGCCGTTGGAGGTCAAGACTCAGGCCCGTGAACGTCATGGACGGGTGGATGGCCAGGCCGATGCCCCCGGCCGCGCGCACCGGTTCCAGCACGTCCGTTCCGAAGCGTCCGGCGGTGTGCACGACCAGTTGACCCGGCTGCCAAACGCCCAGTTTGCCGAGCCCCTCGACCAGTCCCGGGAGTTGATCATCCGGTACAGCCAGGAGCACGAGTTCGCTGCGTTCCACGATCGTGGGAACGTCGAGCACAGGAACGTCCGGCAGGAGGGCATCCGCGCGGTCACGGCTGGCTTCGGAGTGGGCGTACACACCCACCACGGCGTGTCCGGCGGCGCGCAATGCCGCGCCCAGAACGGAACCGACCTTTCCGGCACTGATGATTCCCACGCCCAGGCGTCCCGGGCGCTGTTGTGGCTCGTTCACTGGATCTCCTCGCGTGAGTGACGTGCACTGTCCTGGTTGACCCGGTCCCGGGCGACACGTGCGAGGCCCGTCTGCCGCGCCAAAAGGGCGCGGGACTGCTGCACATCCAGGTGGTAAATGGCCGTGGTGACCGGTCCGGCAATCATGTGCGCGTGGATGCTCGCCAGCTTCATCCGCCGATCGACGGGCCCTTGCTGCAGACCGAGGGACTGCGTCTTGTGATGGGGAATCACGCTGACATTCCGGTTGAGCCGGCCCCACCGCATGGCCAGAACGGCGTTGTCCATGGCGAAACCCGTGCGACGCCACGTCAGCGGGTCCACCCAGCGGGCTCGGCGGGGGCTGATCGTGTAGTTCTGGTCCCCGTCGATCCCGTTGAGTCCGTCCCGCACCAGTTCGGTGGGCGGTTCCGCGAGCGGCAGCACGAGTTCCAGGATTTCGGCCACGTTCTCGGGAGAGCCCACGGGCAGGACGAGTGACCGCAATCCCTCGAGGTCATCTGCCCCGCCCTTGCCCGCGGTGATCACCTTGACCCGGTGGCCGTCGAAGACCCGCCAGAGCATCGGTTTGGACACCTGCAGCGCCTGGACCCGGCCCACCGGAATGGTCGAGGAGCGTTCATTGAGCAGACCGGAGCGCACCCGCACGCCCACCTGCACCTGGCTGAGGGTGAAACCCCAGCTGCTTTCCAAGCGGTTGTAGAGCCCGGAGACGATCATGATGACCACGGGCAGGTAACTGGGGATCAGCACCCGCAGGGCTTCAGGGTTCCACTGCCACACCATCACGGCCACGACGGCGAAGAACACCGCGGAGACCGTGCTCCACGAGAGCAACAGGCTCAGCAGCACGCGGCTCGTGGGCACGGTGAACACGCGGCGTTGCTGATCTTGATCGTCCTGGTCCGTGAGCAGACCCAACCGCTGGGCCGCTCGAACTTCCCGGGAGCGTTCCTCGTCTGCTGTCAGGCTGGAGCCCGCACCGTGCTGGGCGAGCAACGCCCGGTGTTCCTGTGCCTGCGGAGAGTGGTCCCACGGTGCCGGCCGGTGAGCGGCCGCCACCGGGTTCGGGGCGCCGAAACATGAGCCAGCGGCGTCGTCGGACCCGTGGAGACCCTTGGTATCACCGTGAGTGACCGTGCCGGAGCCCGAGGCCTCGCGTACCGCGCCGAGTAGTTGGTGGCGCAGTTCCCGGGCCTTGTCGCGGCGCAGGTACGAGAGTTCCAGGGCGGTGCTGCCGCCGTCCGCGACGTCGAATTTCAGGGACGCCAACCCGAAGATCCGGGGCAGGAACTTTCGCTCGATGTCGATGCCCTGCACCCTGTCCAACCGAGCTTGGCGCTGCGTGCGGAAGATGGCGCCGTTTCGGAAGCGCACGTGGTCCGGGGTGATCTGGTAACGGGTGAACCACCACGAGAGCACACCCAGGCCGATCACCAGGCCGACCACACCGCACAGTACGGCCGCGACCAGGCCGAGACCCACCAGTTGAACGGTGCCGGCGAAATCCACGTCGAGCGGATCACCGTAGACGACGGCCGCCAGGACGTCGTCCAGGAACACATTGCCCACGCCCCACACGAGCGCCACGATGAGGAGCCAGCTGCGCACGTACGGGGTGAGCGGGTGAACGCGCAGCCACTCCCCTTCGGGTGCGGGCTGCGGGGCCTCCTGGTCGAACGGCGCGCTGGTCTGGGGGTCGTTCATCCCGGGGGCACTCATCACAGTCCCACCATGAGCTCTTCTCCCCGGCGTGTGAGCTCCTCACGCAACCGGTCGGCCTCAGCCCGGGGTAGGCCCGGAAGATCCGCGTCAGTGTTCGCCGCCGCCGTGTGAAGTGTCAGGTTGGCCAGGCCGAACGCGTTGAGCAGCGGGCCGGTCTTGATGTCCACGTACTGCATGCGGCCGTAAGGGACCACCGTGATGCTGCGGAAGATGATGCCCTTGCGCAACCAGAGTTCGGTGGACTCCTCCGCATAACCGATCGCGCGGACGCGGCGGGGAATCAGACACAGGTCGATCAGGCCCCACACCAGCACCACCGCGGGCGGGAACCACATCCACGGCGCCGGAGAATCACCCCAGATCCCCAACACACCGAGAATCAGCGGAATGCCGAAGCCCACGGTCCAGATCACGGTGCTGATGGTGCCGGAAATGAGCCGCACCTTGATGTAATCGGGCGATACGCGCTTCCAGGTCAAACCCTGCGGGCTCAGGTCATTGGTGTCGGGCATAGCCTCCCTCTCCGGTGGCGTAAGGGTCTTGACGTCCACCGTACGGGGTGTCCTTCTCGGATTCGGGGTCGTCCGGGGGCAGCTTGCACCAATTCTCGACGATCCACCCGATGACCATGAGCAGTACGCCCGCGACGATCTGCGCCACGCACAACCACAGCGGTTCCTGGGTGGTGCGCACGCCGAGCAGCATGACCTGATCCACGCCGAGACCCGCGTGCCATCCCGCGGTCAGTGCGCCGTAGTACGCCACAGCCTGCGCCGCCGCTGCGGTGCCCACGCCCCACACGGGGTCGTAGGGTTTCCGGTCGGCCGGGGCTCGACGACGCCGCCGCCCCTCCCCTTCCGGGTCGCGGTAGGCGCGCAGCCGCAGACCCAGATAGAGCAACACGGCCGCCGCGGCGCCCTCGGCCACAAGGCTTCCCCACGGGAGAATCAGCAGCGCCTGGTTCTGCCCGGAGACCGCGTAGTTGATGCTCCAACCCAGCACGGCGGCGACGAGTGCAATCACCACCAGCGTCAGTACGTTCAAGTAGCGCATGATTGATTCAGCTCCCCTCCGTGCCGTCACACAGCGTGAGATCCGTGGTGCTCAAACCCTCGAGGTCGGGGGCGCGCTTGGCCAAGTCACGCACTAGCTGCCCGCCCAGCTGCGCGGAAGGATCCAGCCGTGACCACGGGACCAGAACGAAGGCCCTTTCATGAGCGCGCGGATGCGGCAGCGTGAGATTCGGGTCCTGTTGTTCGACGCCCTCGAACCAAATGATGTCCACATCCAGGGTGCGGGGACCCCAGTGAACCGTGCGCTCGCGGCCGTGTTCCTGCTCCACCTTTTGACACGCGCGCAGCGTCTCTTCGGGAGTTAATTCCACACTGAGTTCGAGCACCGCGTTGAAGTAGTCCGGAGAGCCCTCGGGGCCACCCACGGACCGGGTGCTGATCACGGGTGAGCAGCCGGTCACGGACATTCCAGGGATGCCGTCCAGAGCGGACACCGCGGACCGCAACGCGGCCAACCGGTCCCCCAGGTTCGCCCCCAGGGCCACAACACACCGGGCTGTCATGACTACCCCTCCGTATCCCGCGTGCGGAAAATGGTGACCGCCACGTCCGAAAACGTGACCTCGATGGGGGCCTTGGGCTTGTGTACGGTCACTTCGAGGGCCCCAATCAAGGAGAACTTCGCGAGCAACTCAGTGGAGATGCGTTCGGCGAGAGTTTCGATGAGCTGGTAACGGGGACCGATCACGATCTCGCGCACGAGTTCGGCCACCTCCCCGTAGTGCACCGTGGCCGTCAGTTCATCGCTGCTTCCCGCGGCCTTCAGGTCCGTGTACATCACCAGGTCCACGAAGAACGGTTGGCCCGTGCGACGTTCCTTCTCGAAGACGCCGTGGTATCCCACAGCGCCCAAGCCGGTGAGGGTGATGCGGTCGTGGTGGCTCAAGTCAGCGGGGGAAGTCATCATTCGCGCTCAGTTTTCACTCTCGTGGGGAATCTCATGGGGATCAAGGATCGGAGGGGTGACACCCAACCACGCGTGGGCGGTGGCCACGGCGTCGGCGGTCGCGGCGACGTCGTGAACCCGAACCGCCCAGGCCCCGCCGAAGGCCGACAGCGCGCTGAGGGCGGCCGTGGCGCCGTCGCGCTCGGCCACGGGACGCGGGCCGTGTTCGTCCCCCAGGAGGTGGCCCAGGAAGCGTTTGCGGGATGCCGCTATGAGGACCTTGTTGCCCATCTCGAGCAACCGGGGAAGGGCGCGGAGCAGATCCCAGTCCTGGGAACCGGCCTTGGCGAATCCCAGGCCAGGATCCAGGATCAGGTTCTCTGGTTTCACCCCGGCGCGGTAGAGGCGCTCGCGCAATGCGAGCAACTCGGCGATGACCTCGTCCGGAACATTCTCGTAGCGGGACAGTGCGTCCATCGTGGTGGAGGTGCCGCGCGAGTGCATCAGGATGTACGGCACCTGCCGCTGTGCCGCGAGCTCGATCATGTCCTGCTGGACGTTCATTCCCGAGACGTCGTTGATGATGTGCGCACCGGCGTCCAGGGCGGCGGCCGCGGTCTCCGCGTTGAGAGTGTCCACACTGATCACGATGCCCCGCTCGGACAGCCCGCGGATGACCCGAAGAATGCGATGCTGCTCTTCTTCGAGACTCACCCGCACGGAACCCGGCCGGGTGGAGTCTCCGCCCACGTCCACGATGTCCGCTCCCTGGGCGGCGAGCTCCAGTCCGTGCGCGATGGCCGCGTCCACGGTGTCGTGGGTACCGCCGTCACTGAAGGAGTCCGGCGTGACGTTGAGAATGCCCATGACCAGGGTGCGGCCTTGGGGCAACTGCTCGTACGATCCCCAACCCAGCTGATCGGCACGGTTCGGGCTCATCGATTTTGGCCCGACAGAATCAGGTTCATGGCCTCCGCGCGAGTGGCCGGATCACGCAATTGTCCGCGCACCGCAGAGGTCACGGTCTTGGCTCCCGGCTTGCGCACCCCGCGCATGGACATGCACAGGTGCTCGCATTCGATCACGACGATGGCTCCGGCAGGGTGCAGGTTGTCCACGAGCGCTTCGACCACCTGTGTGGTCAATCGTTCCTGGACCTGCGGCCGCTTGGCGAACAGGTCCACCAAGCGCGCGAGCTTGGACAGCCCGGTGACCCGACCCTCGGGACCGGGGATGTAGCCCACGTGGGCCACCCCGTGGAACGGCACCAGGTGGTGCTCACAGGTCGAGTAGAACGGGATGTCCTTGACCATGACCATTTCGGCGTGGCCGATGTCGAACGTGGTGGCCATCAAGTCCGAGGGGTCCTGATGGAGCCCGGTGAAGATCTCCGCATACGCTCGGGCCACCCGCGCGGGGGTGTCCTTCAAACCGCTGCGGTCCGGATCCTCACCGATGGCCAACAGAATCTCTCGCACCGCGGCCCGAATGCGCGGCTGGTCGATGCGGCTGCCCACCTGTTCCGATTCCAGGTAGTCCGCGTACGAGCCGGAGATCGGCTCGGATAATTCCTGACCGTTGTCCGGGCTCATTCAGCGCTGCTCCTGCGATCCGCCGGACCAGGGATTCTGGCCGTCGCCCTGCTGCTCACCGCCGGCGGGTCCGCCCTGAGGGCCACCCCGCCCGTCCGTGCCGGGCATCTGGGATTCACCGTGATCCGGGACCTCGAGCGGGTGCTCAGGCTTGGCGGCCACCGCTTGGTCCTGGGGAGCCATGGTGTCCGGATCCTGGGTGTGCTTGCGGTGTGCCTCTTCGCGCTCGGCAGCCGTGATCACCGGGGGGATGTCCGATACCGGGCGGTTTTCGCCCGAGTGCCACACGGGTCGCAGCTCGCGCTTGCGCACGTCGCGGAAGATCTCGGCGATCTGCGCCTCGTTGAGCGTTTCCTTCTCGAGTAGTTCCAGGGCCAAGCGGTCCAGGACATCGCGGTTCTCGTCCAGGATCTCGTGGGCCTCGGTGTGGGCCTGCTCGAGCAGCTGGCGCACCTCGTCATCGACGACCGCCAGCGTGCTGTCCGAGTAGTCCTTGCCCGTGGAGCCCATTTCACGGCCCACGAACGGATCGGAGTTGTCTCCGCCGATCTTCACGGAACCGATGCGGCTGCTCATGCCGTACTGCGTGACCATCTTGCGCGCGGTGTCCGTGGCTTTCTGGATGTCGTTGGACGCGCCGGTGGAAGGATCGTGGAACACGAGCTCCTCCGCGGCACGGCCGCCCATCGCGTACGCCATCTGGTCCAACAGCTCGTTGCGGGTGGTCGAGTACTTGTCGTCCGCCGGCATCACCATGGTGTAACCCAGTGCGCGGCCGCGCGGCAGGATGGTGATCTTGGTGACGGGATCGGTGTTGCGCAGCGCGGCAGCCACCAACGCGTGGCCGCCCTCGTGGTATGCGGTGACCTTGCGCTCGAGTTCCTTCATGATGCGCGAACGCTTCTGCGGTCCGGCAATCACGCGGTCGATGGCCTCGTCCACGGCGCGGTCGTCAATGAGCTGGGCGTGGGAACGGGCGGTCAGCAGGGCTGCTTCGTTCATGACGTTGGCCAGCTCGGCGCCGGTGAAGCCCGGGGTGCGCTTGGCCACGGACGCCAGGTCCACGTTCTGGGCGAGCGGCTTGTTCTTGGAGTGCACGCGCAGGATCTGCTCGCGGCCCTTCATGTCCGGGGCGTCCACGCCGATCTGGCGGTCGAAACGACCCGGGCGCAACAGCGCGGGGTCCAGGACGTCCGGGCGGTTGGTCGCGGCAATCAGGATCACGTTGGTGTTCGCGTCGAAACCGTCCATCTCGACGAGCAACTGGTTCAGGGTCTGCTCGCGTTCGTCGTTGCCGCCGCCCATGCCGGCACCGCGCTGGCGACCCACAGCGTCGATCTCGTCCACGAACACGATGGCGGGGGAATTCTCCTTGGCTTGCTGGAAGAGGTCGCGCACGCGGGATGCACCCACGCCCACGAACATTTCCACGAAGTCCGAACCGGAGATCGAATAGAACGGGACGCCCGCCTCACCGGCCACGGCCTTGGCGAGCAAGGTCTTACCGGTACCCGGAGGGCCGTAGAGCAGCACGCCCTTGGGAACCTTGGCACCCACGGCGGTGAACCGGTCGTGCTCGACCAGGAACTGCTTGATCTCGTCGAGTTCCTGAACGGCCTCGTCCGCGCCGGCCACGTCCGAGAACATGACCTCGGAATTCTCCTTGTTGAACATCTTGGCCTTGGAGCGACCGAACTTCATGGCCTGCCCGCCGGACTGCATGCGGGAGAAGATGAACCAGAAAATCGCGAGGATGATCAGGAACGGCAGCATGAACCGCAACAGGGACAGGAACCAGTTGTTCTCCACCGGTTGGTCGGTGAATCCTTCCAGCTCGGCGTTGTTCATGGTCTCGATGACTTCTTCAGCTCGCGGCTCCACGAAGAAGAACTCCACGTCTTTGCCGAGCTGTTCGTCGTTGAGGGTGAGGTCTTCCTTGAGCTGGAGCTCGACCTTCTGCTGGCCGTCGTAGATCTTGGCCTCTTGCACCTTGTGGTCGCGCAGCAGCGACATGCCCACATTGGTGTCCACGCGCGAGGTGGACGGGCCGAAGAGATTTGCGCCCACGGGTACCAGCACCAAGACGGCTAGCAAGATCCAGAAGAACGGTCCCTTAAAGAAGCTGGTGGGTTTTTTCGCCGTGGCCAAGCCGATGATCCTCCCGTGGACGTGACACGCAGTGCCGCGCCCCAAAAAACTGACGGTGCTGTATCCGGGTCCGTTTGATCCGGTTACCGATGTGGGTGCGCGGCGCGTAACGCACAATCTATCGTTTCCGGGAACACCGGGCCTCATCCGGGTCCGGTCGTTCCCTGAGAGCGCACGCGCCGCGCTCACGCTACATGCGGGACCCCACTGTTCCCTGAATTCTTACTCGTAGACGTGCGGGGCCAAGGTGCCGATGCATTCCAGGTTGCGGTAGTGCTCGGCGAAGTCCAGGCCGTAGCCGACCACGAACTCGTTGGGGATGTCCCAGCCGACGTACTTCACGTCGATGGACGTCTTGGCGGCGTCCGGCTTGCGCAGCAGTGCACAGATCTCCACGGACTTGGGGCCGCGAGATTCCAGGTTGGTGCGCAACCAGGACAGGGTGAGGCCCGAGTCGATGATGTCCTCCACGATGAGAACGTCCTTACCGTGCAGGTCGGTGTCCAGATCCTTGAGGATCCGCACCACGCCCGAGGACTTGGTGCCGGAACCGTAGGACGAGACGGCCATCCAGTCCATGGGGTACTGCCCCTTGAGTGCACGCGTGAGGTCCGCCATGACCATCACGGCACCCTTGAGCACGCCCACGAGCAAAACGTCGCGGCCTTCGTAATCGCGATCGATCTGCTCTGCGAGCTCCTCGATCTTCTGGGCGATTTCTTCCTTGGTGAATAGGACGTGGGTCAGGTCTGACTCGACGTGCTCGGCCTTCACGTTGCGCTCCTGAGGTGTTGCGTGAACAGGGTATGGGGTGTGTGGGAGGGGATCATGCGGTGCCGTGGAACTCCAGGCGCCCCTTGGCGCAGTGTTTGTCCGCGCGTCGTCGCCACACGGTCACCTTACCCGCCATTTGCAGTGGACCGGCAGCCCCGTATCCCATCGCGAACTGTTCCAGTGCGCTGAGCCGCTCGAACGTAGGGGTTTCACCGCCCGCGGCCACACATGCCTGAGCGAGCATACGACGGCGCATCGCCGCCGGTGCCGCCTGTACGGCCCCGCCGTCCAGCTCCAGGTTTTCCGACGACGACGCCGCGGGGTCCAGTCGCGCGCGGCGGAAAAACTCGGCTGCTTGCTCGTCCAGGAAGTCCGCGTCCGCGTTGAGCACGGAAGCCGTGCGTGCCAGCGCGTTCGACACACCGGGGCCCAGATGGTCCTCGAGCCACGGCAGCACCTCGTGCCGGACCTTGGAGCGCATGAGCGTGGTGTCCGAGTTGCTGGGGTCGTGCCACGGGTCAAGCCCCTCGGCCCGGCAGATCTCCTCGGTCTCCTCACGCGTCACGTTGAGGAAGGGGCGCCTGTACTGGACACCGTCGATCGTGTGCCGCGGGGACATCCCGGACAGCGATCGCGTGCCTGAGCCACGCGCCAATCCCAGCAGCACAGTCTCTGCCTGGTCGTTGCGGGTGTGTCCCAGCAGCACCGCGTCCGCGCCGGTTTGCCGCGCGATGTCGTTGAGCGCGTCGTAACGGGCCAGGCGAGCCGCCATTTCGGGGCCGTGACCCGCACGATCCACGGTGACCCGGCGTGAAATCACAGGCTCCAGACCCATGTCCTCCAGGACGCGAGCGGTGGACTCGGTGACGTCTGCGGAACCGGATTGCATCTGGTGGTCGATGATCGCGGCCCCCACGCGTAATTTTCCACGGCGCGCGAAATGGGCGGTGGCCGCGGCCAGTGCCAGGGAATCGGGTCCGCCACTGCACGCGATCAGGACCAGCGGAAGCCGTCCGTCGTGTCGAGCAGGCAGTTCTTCGATGGCGCGCCCCACGGCTCTGCGCGCACGGGCCACCCAGGGGTGTAACCGGCCGGTTCTACCTCGCTGCAAGGATCAGTCCTGGGCGTCGCGCGTGCGGCGGGACATGTCCTCGGCCATGCTCAACACCTTGGACAACACGGGGGTGTGCTCCCCCAGCATGATCAGAGCGCGCTCGAGTTCACCGGAGGGCACCACGGTGGCCAACGCGGTCACGGCATCCGTCTCCGTGCTGATACCCGTGCGGATCTGCGTGGTGGACAACACCGGCTGGGCTGCTTCCACGCGACGCAGAACGGCCTCAATGTCTTGGGCACCCACACTGTCTTCCAACATGACCAAGCGTTCATAGACAGCGGGGTTACCGATCTTGATTCGGCGCCCGCTGATGAGCTGGGAAAGCATGGGCGCAGACAGACCCAACACCTCGGCCAGGCGTCGCTGAGTGATGCGGTACGCAGCCACCACGTTGCCGAATCGCTCCGACAAAGGTTGGCCGTACAGCTGAATCTGCTGATCAATATTTTCCGAACTCACGGAATCATCCTGACACATTCGGCTGAAACGAACTCTCGGAAAGGATGGAACATCACGCGAGCACCCGATCCATCCAGCGCTGCGGATCGTGGATCTCCGCTTCGGTCGGCAAGGTCTCCGCCGAGGTCCACACGGTGTTGAATGTGTCCATTCCGGCCCGTTCCACGATGTACTCCACGAATTTCTGCCCGTTGCTGTACTGGCGCATCTTGGCGTCCATACCCATGAGAGTACGGATCGCCCGGTCCAGGGCACCGTGGTTGTCCGATCGTGCATTGAACCGGCGCCGAATGGTTTTAACGGTGGGCACAATGCTGGAGTCCACCGCATCCATGACCGCGTTGGCGTGACCTTCCAAGAGGGACATGACGGCGGTGAGGTGCGACAGCGTAGCTTTCTCCTCATCGGTCAGCAGGTGGCCGATAGGCCCCAGACCCGTGTCCGGGTGATCACCGGATCCGCGCCCGGTCACCGAGGCCACCACCGCGCTCAAGCGATCCCAGGGTGAGACATCAAAGGAACCCAGGGTGGATATCTGTTCGAGCATGTGCCCGCGTAACCAAGGCGCGGCCGCGAACTGCACGCGGTGGGTCTGCTCGTGGAGGCACACCCACAAGCGGAAGTCGTCGGGGTCCACGTTGATTTCTTGTTCGGTCCACAACACGTTGGGGGCCACGAACATCAATCTGCCGCCCGGATGTGATTCGGCGGCCTGCGGAGAGACCAGACCCGCGTACGGGTCGTACTGGCCCAGCACCTTGGACGAGAGGAAACCGACCATCGCCCCCATTTCGGCGGCAGCGGCCGTGGGTGCGAAACCGCGCAGGGCGGTGTCGAACTTCTCGGGATTCTTAATGCGGATCCTGTCGAAGATCGGCTGCATGAGCACCGAGAACGTCTGGGTGTTGGCCTTGGCCCACCCGGCGCGGTCGACCACCAGGATCTTGGAATCGCGCAGGTTTTCGGCGGCGTCCAATCGAGTGATGTTGTGCACGTGATGGACGGATTCATGGGCGAAGTACCGCAGCGACTCCACGGCCTTGCTCATCTCCCGCGGTTTGGGCGTGGGCCCTGGCGGGGTGAGTTTGGCGGCGATCTGCGCCGCCGAATCCCAGTCCACGAGTGAGGGTCGAGCAAGCTCTTGAGTCATGCCCACCACTCAACCACACACAGCCGGTAAGCACACTGCCCGAAGTTCAGCCTTGGGCGAGCGCGGCCACCGTTCGGTCCACGGTGTCCTTGGCGGGGTCGGTCTGGCCACTCACATCGTTGAAGATCACCGAGTACACGAGCACTTCCCCTTCCGCCCGTTGCACGTAGCCGCTCAGCGACACCACCGAATTGAGCGTGCCGGTCTTTGCGCGGGTGAGTCCCCTGGCCGCCTGCTCGTCCGGGTCGTCGAAGCGCTCGGTGAGCGTTCCGGTGGCACCGCCCAGCGGCAGTCCCTGTCCATAGGGCCCCAGCTCCGGATCGGTCAGCAGCGCACGAGTGGCCTGCGCCAGCGTTCCCGTGGTCACGCGGTTGGACAGCGCCATGCCACTGGCGTCCACGACCTCCGCCCCGGTGAGGTCGATCTCGTGGGCCTCCAGCGTGGCACAAATGGCGTTCTGCACACCCGCAACGCTGCCCTGCTCCCCCGCTTCTCGAGCCGCGATGCGTGCCAGGGTCTCGGCGAGCGAATTGTCCGAGTGTTCGAGCATGAACGCGGTTTGTTCGTGGACGGGTGCGGATTCCACGCGCGCTAGCTCCGTACCCTGCTCGGGCGCGGAGTGGTTTCCCGGGCTCACTCTGGTGCCCGCCCCCAGGTGCCGTTGCAACCGCTCTCGGAACTCCATGGCCACGGCGTTCGGCGCGTTCTCGGGGCGTTCGCCTCGGGCTCCCGGATCCCGCCCGTCCGGGGTGGGAACCCTGTGCGAATACATGGCGATGGATGAGACGGCGGTGATTTCGCCGGCCTCGACGTCCTCGTCCGCCCAGCCCGGGTTCAGTGCGGGCCCCGAGAAGAGGGAGGTGTCCAACCCCACCTCGATCTCCCCCTGAATGCCGCGCTCGACGAGCGCATCCGCGGTCCCTTCTGCGAGGTCCTCTATCCCTGCGTGTCCGTTCACGGCTTTGGGGTCGCCCTCACCCGGCGCCAGCGTGGTGTCTCCACCGGCGACGAGCGTGATCTGGCGGGGATTTTCCCCCGTCACCACAGTGGTGGCAAGCCGCGCGTACGGGTCCAGGTGCGCGGCCACCGTCAGCGCGGTCAGTGTTTTCTGATTGGACGCGGGGATTCTCGGCGCGCCAGCCTCTCGTTCTGCTAGCACCTCTCCGGATTCGGCGTCGAGGACCGTGACACTCGAACTCCCCGGTGCGCCGGTCAGTTCGGCGTCCACGATGTTCTGGACCTCAGCACCTTGTGCAGCCGGGCTTTCCGCCGACGACGCCGCGGCCTGCAGTACCCCGGGCAGGTCCCCCGCTTCACCGGGCGGGGTAACCACCCTCATGGGCTCACCGGGCTCGCCCCGATCCACTTCCGCCAGCAACGCGGGGATTGCCCACAGCGAACTGAGAATTAGCGCCACGATGAGCAACGCCGCCACAACGGGACCCAACAGGCTCTTGGGTCGCTTGGGCGGCGGGGCGCTGGGCTTACTCATGCGGCCATTCTTTCGCATGTACGGGACTGAAACGAACCGATTGCCCGGCCCCGAGCGGCGTCGTTGATTGCTGTGCGCGCGGCACGTGCCGCTATCGTGGAACCCAACGTGATTTCGGGGCCTCAACGCGCGCCCCGATACAACTAAGACTCGAACACGAGGAGCACTGCTATGGAGCTGGACGTCACTATCGAGATTCCCCGCGGATCCCGCGTCAAGTACGAAATCGACCACGAGACCGGTCGCATCCGCCTGGATCGTGTGTTGTTCACGTCCATGCAGTACCCCACCCACTACGGCTACTTCGAAGACACCCTGGGTGAGGACGGCGACCCGCTGGACGCCATGATCATCATGGACGTGGACATCATGCCCGGCGTGATCGTGGAAGCCCGCCCCATCGCCGTGTTCAACATGACCGACGAGGCCGGTGGCGATGCCAAGGTGCTGTGCGTCTCCGTGGACAAGCGGTACGACGAGATCCAGGGCCTTGAGGACGTCAACGAGTTCAAGCAGAAGGAGATCCAGCACTTCTTCGAGCGCTACAAGGACCTCGAGCCCAACAAGTGGGTCAAGGGTGAAGGTTGGGAAGGCAAAGAGACCGCTGAGCGCCTGATCGTCGAGGCTCAGGAACGCTTCCAGAAGTCCCAGTACGACTCCGCAGCCGAAGCCGAACAGGACAACTGAGTCCCGCTCACCTTCTCGTGGGACCCCGCACCAATTCCTGGTGCGGGGTCCCGGCGTTTTCGCCCACGCTAATGCCCTGACCAGGAGCTCGAGGTGGCAGGTCGTTGGACTCGAAAAACTTTCAGAGGAAAACTCTTGTCACTCTGCATTCCGTACGCTTAATTTTCTACTAACCGGTAATACCGGTGACGAACCGGGAGAATTTCCCCCAAATCCCTCCCGGATTCGAGTACCCGAGCGCAGCAGATTTGAAACTCTCGCGAGTTTTGATGGTTCCCCCAACTTGTCGAAACTTTTGGCGCTCGGACGAATCCCGTTCGAGGCGTATACCGAGCACGGGAGTCGGCCGGTGAATGTCCCCCATGTTCACCGGCCGATACCTTTTTAACGTGACCGTTCGGCGGCCTATGCGTGTCGGTGGGTTGTGGTGGGATGGTTTTGAGCACCCCGCAGACCACGTGCGGTGGCGCTCCGTCCACCCGCCCCGCCCGCCCGCTCGAGGTGATCTCCGTGCTTGGCTCACAACCTGCGCCTTACGAGCGCGTGTATGTGTTCCACGGCAGCGCCTCGACGCAGTTGCTCGGGACCGGCCGTCTGGTCACGGCAGCGCAGAAATTGCTCGCGGCCGCCGGTGTCGATCCGCACGTTTCACCGGCCATCCACACGGACATCGTGGCCCGCCCGTACACGAATGAAGCGCTCCAGGATCCGATTCTCGATGCGCCCTCGCCCTGGGTCCGTTCCCACACCAGCGTGACGGAGCTCTCCGTGCAACTGCCCGCCCAGATGTTCTGGGACCGGCTCAATGCCGGAAGTTGGGCCACCTGGTCCGAGCAATGGCCCTCCCCCGCGGACGGCCCCATGTTCCCGCCCAGTGTCCCGGACTGGTTGGCTCATGCTCCCCGGTGGGAACTGGACCCGCTCGCACCGGCCCTGGGGCCCGCCGCACCGGGTGGTTGGATCTGGGCCCCCGCATCATCGGACGGGTCCACCGAGGCCGGTGGTTCCGAGGCCTCCGCTCCGTCTTCACCCTCTCGAGCGAGCGGTGTCGCGTGGGACGAGGCCCACGAGACCGGGGAACAGTATCCCTGGGTGGGTCTCTTTCAACTCACGGATGTGGAGTCATTCTGGGTGCTGACAACTCCGGAGCGTCTGGATCAGGTGGTCGCCCTCTGCGAAGAGCTCAGCGGCACGCACTCCGCCTTCTCGTGGCTGACCGGGTATTTCGATCCGATGGACGTCCTGGGATCGCTGCGCCTTCCCATGGAGTGCGCCGCGGAGCTGGAGTACGCCCTGACCGAGCGTGGCTATTCCGTGGACGTGTGGTGGTGAACGGATGAACTCGGGCCCGAGCGCACTTCGGTAGTGACGGCTGGAGCGCCGGTCACCGGCGGCGAACCAAGGCACGGTCGGCTAGAACTGTTCGGCGCACCGCTGCAAGAGCGTGGCAGCGGCGGGACGGGCTTCCCATTCTTCGTTCCATAGTGAGCGCACCACGGCTTTGGAAACGGCCTGCGGGGTGATGCCCAGTTGAGCGGCTACGTCCTTCTGTTGCCCCCTCGCGCCGGGTGTCAGCAGATCCACCACGCGCCATTCGGCGTCACTGCGCACGCTGACGATTCTTCCCACGAGTTTAAGCACGGCCTGGGCCTCGGCCGCGGATTGCGGGTCGGCCGCGCACACGCGCACGGCCACTCGTTCACCGAGGCGTTGGGTCGCTGCGGCCTCGTGCCCGTAGAGCATGCCCGCGCCGTCCGCGGCGACCGCCAAGCGCCCCTCCGGATCGGTCACCCGGGTCAAGAACACTTCTCCCACGCCGATGGCCACCGCATAACGGTCCTCGCGCAGGGCGATCATGGTCGCGCTCACGGCGGCGTTCGGGTCTTCGGTCAACCCACGGACCTCACCGGGCCCGGTGGGTTGGAACGGCGCACTGGTGTTCAGATCGCTCAACTCGCGCGTGAGTTCACGGTCCGTGTCGGTACTGGGCCGGGAGCTGTCCTCCACGCGCTGAGTCAATGTCATCACAAACACGTTCTCAGTATCGCAGCTCGCTGCCCGGATTCATGCGGTTGAACCCGGTGCAGCGGAGCAGTGTCTGGGCTCAGAGCAGCGTCTGCAGGATGCGCGCCGCGCCGTCCTCGTAGACCGTGGTGGTGACCTCGTGGCACACCTCGGCCACTTCGTCCGGAGCCTGTCCCATGGCCACCCCGCGGGCGGCCCAGTCGAGCATCTCAATGTCGTTGCGACCGTCGCCCATGGCAATCGTGTGCGCGGGATCCACGTTCAACTGACGCCGGATCTGCTCCAGCGCGCTCGCCTTGGACACTCCGTTGGCGGCCACGTCCAGCCACGAGGACCAACCCACGGAATAGGTCACGCCGTGCAGACCGGCCTCGTCGATCACCTTTCCGAACTCTTCAGGGGTGTCGTTGGCGCTGTAGACGACCAACCGGACCGCCGGTGTTTCGGACAGGGTCTTCAGATCCACGCCGATCGCCTCGATGCCGAAGGACGAGTCCTGGAACCGCTCGGTCGAATAAAACGTTCCGTCCTCACCCTCGAGTGCGAACTTGGCGGTGGGCAGTTTATCGGCCAGTGCTTCCAGCGCGGATGACGGGTCGAAGCTGACCCGGTCCACCACTTCGTAGTGGTTCTCGAGTTCCGGATCGAGTCGCAGTGTGATGCCGCCGTTGGAGCACACGGCAAAGCCGGACTCCATGTGTACCTGCCGGATCACGGGGAGTGTTGCGCCCATGGAGCGGCCGGTCGAGATCACCACGTGGTGACCCGCCGCGACCACTGCGCGGGCGGTGTCCTTCACGGCGCGGGACATTTTTCCGTCGTGGTCCACCAGGGTGCCGTCGACGTCCAGGGCAACGAGATACTTGACCCCTTCCTCCTTGGTCCAGGAACCCGTACGAACGGGCTGAACCTTGGTGGGGGGAAGCGTATCCGCCGCTGATTTCAGTTGTGCTTGCTGCCGGTCATCGATGCCAGCCTGTGTTTCAGTCATAACAGTCATGGTGTCACACCACCAGCTGCTCATGACACGACGCAGACCACACGGTTAAGGGCGCATGAACTCCCCGGCGCGTCAGTTCACCGGGCGCATCATGTCCTGACCGCGCATGTAAGGGCGCAGAATCTCGGGAATCACCACGGAACCGTCCTGCTGCTGGTGGGTCTCGAGGATCGCCACAATCCAGCGAGTGGTCGCCAACGTGCCGTTGAGGGTGGCGACGGCGCGCGTGCCCGCCTTCTTGGGTTTGCCGTCCGCGCCCGTGGTTTCCGGCAGGCGCTCGCGGATGTTCAGACGGCGGGCCTGATAGGTGGTGCAGTTGGAGGTCGAGGTCAGCTCGCGGTAACGGCCCTGGGTGGGTACCCACGCTTCGCAGTCGAACTTGCGGGCGGCCGATGTCCCCAGATCACCGGCGGCAGTGTCGATCACGCGGTAGCTGAGACCGCAGGCCTGCAACATCTGCTCCTCCCACGCCAGCAGCCGTTCGTGCTCGGCGGCGGCCTGGTCCTGGGTGCAGTAGACGAACATCTCCAGTTTGTTGAACTGATGCACGCGGATGATGCCGCGGGTGTCCTTACCGCCCGATCCTGCCTCGCGGCGGTAGCACGAGGACCACCCGGCGTAGCGCAGCGGACCGTCCGAGAGATCCAGGATCTCATCCATGTGATAGCCGGCCAGGGCCACCTCGGAGGTGCCGACCAGGTAGAGGTCGTCCTTCTCCACGCGGTAGATCTCGTCGTCGTGTTCCACATCGAAGCCGGTGCCGCTCATGACCTCGGGGCGCACCAGGTTGGGTGTGGTCATGGGAATGAATCCGTTGTCCAGCGCCAGGTCCTGGGCCGCGAGCAACAGTGCGTTCTCCAGGCGGGCGATGTCACGCTTGAGGAAGTAGAACCGGGAGCCGGAGACCTTGGCCCCGCGTTCCATGTCGATTCCATCGAGCAGTTCGGCAATTTCCAGGTGGTCTTTCGGCTCGAATCCTTCGGCCACGAAATCGCGCGGGGTGCCCTCGGTGCGCAGCACCGTGAAGTCTTCTTCGCCGCCGGAAGGCACGCCCTCTTCCACCAGATTGGGCAGCTGGGTGAGCAAAGCCTGCTGAGTCTGCTGAGCGGCATCGGCGGTGGCCTGCGTGGCCTTGACGTCCGCGGCGAGCTGCTTGACCTGGGCGAGCAATTCTTGCTTCTCCTCACCCTGCGCCTTGGCGACCTTCTTGCCGAACGCATTCTGCTCCGCGCGGAGGTTCTCGAACTCGGTGATGGCCGTCCGGCGCTGGGCGTCGGCATCGAGAATTCGATCCACCAGGCTCTCGTCGGCCTCGCGGGCCTTCTGGGAAGCACGGAACAGGTCGGGGTGGGCGCGCAGCTCATTGATATCGATCACCGTTCCAGGGTAGCGAACGCCGCAGGGTGACGCGGAACCCATTGCCGCACGCGGCTCGCGCCAAGCTGGCGACCGTAGACTGTCCCTAATCAACAGGTGACTGTTCTTCCTACCGAGAAAGGCTGCCGTGCGCACCAATTCTCTGGTTCCGCAGCGAGTCGCTGTGGTCCTCAATCCGATCAAGCTCCAAGCCGACGAAGCCCGCGACGCCGTGATCCTGGCGTGCCGCAAGGCTGGCTGGTCCGATCCCGAGTTCTATCTGACCGAAGTGGACGACTCGGGGTACTCCATGGCCCGGCGCGCCGTCGAGGACGGCGCGGACGTGGTCCTTGCCGCAGGCGGCGACGGCACCGTGCGAGCCGTGGCCGAAACGCTGGCCGGGACCGATACCGCCCTGGGGCTCGTTCCCCTGGGCACCGGCAACCTGCTGGCCCGCAACTTGGGTGCCAATTTGGCCGATCCGCGCCAGTGCGTGGACGTGGCCTTGTTCGGTTCCGAAAAATCCATCGACACGGTGTCCTTCAACGTGGAACGCGAGGACGGCACCACAGACGAGAACCGCTTCCTGGTCATGGGCGGCGGCGGCTTCGACGCGCAGATCATGGCGGACACCAAGGACGACCTCAAGGACATGGTCGGCTGGGTCGCCTACGGCGAGGCCGGTGCCCGCCACCTGTTCAACCGCCCCGGTTGGGCCCGATTTCAGGTGGACGGCGGCGAGTGGGAATCCGCCCGCTCCCGCTCCGTCATGGTGTGCAACTGCGGCGAACTCACCGGCGGCATGGTCCTGGTTCCGGACGCCAAACTCGACGACGGCGTTCTGGACCTTGTCGTCATGAGCCCCCGCAGCATGCTCGGCTGGGCCCGCATGGCCGCCAAGGTCCTCTTCCGCCACACCCACGACCTGCCCGTGATCGATTTCCACCGCGGCAAGCACGTGCGCGTGGAGTTCTGGGATGCCACCGAGTCCGAGATCGACGGTGATTCGCTGGGCAAGATCAAGGCCTTCGAATCCGAGGTGTTCCCCCGCTCCCTGCGCGTGCGCGTTGCACCCTCCATGGCCGATCTGGACGAGCCCGAGGCCCCGGTCATCGACGCCGCGGATCCGGACAAGATCTGAGCGCACCCTGATCGACGCTAGTGCCGCTTGGGCATGGCGCCAGTAACGTGATCGACGGTAGGGCCCGGGAATCTCGATTCCCGGGCCCTACCGTCGATCAGTTTGCGGTCCGTCGAAAATCAGGGACGCGGCGACGTCGTCGTCGAACGAACCGTTACTAGGCTACGCCGGCGAGACCGAAGATCGCCGCGGCGATCGCGAAGCCCACCACACCAATGATGGTTTCCAGAACGGTCCAGGTCTTGAACGTGGTCTTGACGTCCATTTCGAGGAAGCGACCGACCAGCCAGAAGCCGGAGTCGTTGACGTGGGACAGCACCACGGAACCGGCGGCCACGGCAACCACCATGGCGGCCAGTTGCATCGCGTTGTAATCACCGGCGAGCACAGCGGGAGCCACCAGTCCGGCCGCGGTGGTCAGCGCGACCGTGGCCGAACCCTGCGCAACGCGCATCACGGCGGCGATGATGAAGCCTGCCAGGATCACGGGGATACCCAGGTTCGAGAGCACGTTCTCCATGGCGTCGCCGATTCCCGAGGTACGCAGCACACCGCCGAACATGCCACCGGCACCGGTGATCAGGATGACCGAGCAGACGGGGCCGAGCGCGGACTCGAACGTCTTCTCGATCGCGGAACCGCTCATGCCGCGGACCTTACCGATGGTCAGGGCCGCAATGACCAGTGTGATGGTCAGGGCAATGGGTGTCTCACCGATGGCTCGAAGCAACTCGTACCAACCCCGACCGGCCGTGTCCTCCGAGACGGCTCCGGAGTTGGCCAAGGTACCCAGGCCGGTGTTGAGGAAGATCAACAGCATGGGCAGCAACAGGAGCATGATGACCAGGCCGACCGACGGCGGGTTCTTCACGTTCTCGGCCTCGCCCAGGATGCTGGGCACGGGGAGGTTGATCTTGCGCCCCATGACCTTGCCGAACAGGTAGGACGAGAGGTACCACGCGGGGATGGCGCAGACCAGGCCGACCAGGATGATGTAGCCGACGTTCGCCTCGAAGAAGGTCGCCGCGGTCACCGGACCCGGGTGGGGCGGCAGGAACACGTGCATCACGGAGAACGCACCCACGGCCGGCAGCGCGTAGGTCAACACGCTCCCGCCCAGGCGACGCGCCACGGAGAAGACCACCGGAAGCATGACCACCAGGCCGGCGTCGAAGAAGATCGGGAAGCCGAACAGCAGTGACGCCACACCCAGGGCGAGTGGGGCGCGCTTCTCCCCGAAAATTCCGATGAGCCTGTCCGCGAGCACCTGGGCACCGCCGGAGGTTTCCAGCAAGCGGCCGAGCATCGCGCCCAGGCCCACGAGCAGAGCCACGCTGGCCAGGGTGTTGCCGAAGCCGAACAGCAACACCGGAACCACTTCGCCGGTGGGGATACCCGTGGCGAACGCGGTCAGCGCGGAAATGATGATGAGTGCAAGGAACGCGTGAACGCGCAGCTTGATGATGAGCACCAGCAGCACGGCGATCGCCGCGGCTGCGATCAACAGCAGGGGACCCGCTGTGAGGGTTTGACTCCAGCCTTCGATTTCCATGGGGCTATTGTCCTCTCAAGTGATCGACCCAAGATCGGGCCTGAATAAATGCGGCATCCGAGTGTTGTTTGGCAACCTCGATGACTCGCTGATCTGCTCGCGGGTAGGAACCCAGGAATCGGGTGCGCGGGCACATACGCCGAACGCCCATCAGCGCATCCGCCACGCGGTCGTCCTGAATATGACCGTCGACGTCCACACTGAAGAAGTAGTCACCCAGGTGGCTTCCGGTGGGCCGGGATTCAATGCGGGACAGGTTCACCCCGCGAGTGGCGAACTGCTCAAGGATCTCCATGAGCGCTCCGGCACGATCTTGCCACAGCGGAATCACCACGGAGGTCTTATCCGCGCCGGTGGGTTGGGGCATGGTGGCATCAGGCCTGGCCACAAGGATGAAGCGGGTCACCGCATTTTTGTTGTCGCCGATGTTCTCGGCCAGCACGGTCAGCTCGGGGTGCCGATCGACGACGACGGGCGAGCACACCGCAGCGTCATAGCTGACACCTTCGGAGCTGGTACCGCCGTGACCGTCCAGGAAGGCGACGGCCGAGGCCGCCGTGGATGACGCCGCGACATATTCCACGCCCGGGATATTCTGCTCAACCCACCCGCGAATCTGTGCCCAGGCGTGGCTGTGCGTGGAGATGGAGCGGATCTGGTCCAACGCCAACTCCCCCGGTGCCACCAGGGTGAACTGAATCGGGACCAGGATCTCCTGGAGGATGCGCAGCTCGGCGCCCGAGGCGACGTCGTCCAGCGTTGCCGTCACGCCACCCTCGACCGAGTTCTCAATGGGGACCACCGCGGCATCCACGGCACCCTTACGAACGGCCGCGAGCGCGGACGGAACGGAAGCCATGGGAATCCGCTCGGATTCGCGGGCTCCGGGGACCTGCATGAGAGCGGCCTCGGTGAAGGTGCCCTCCGGGCCCAGAAAAGCGATCCGACGCGGGCGTGGCCCCGAGTCCGCAAGGGGACCCGAGGCCACGCCGGAAACTGCCGCGTTCACAGGACGCGCGGAGTTTCGCCGTTTTCGGAAACCAGGGGCTTGTCGGCATCCGCCCACGCGCCCATGCCACCCAGCACGTTCACGGGATCGAACCCGTACTGCGCGAGGTAGGCGGTGGCCTTCAGCGAGCGGCCGCCGGATCGGCAGATGACGTAGACATCTTCATCCACCGGAACCTCGCCGGTGCGCTCGGCCAGCTGGGACAGCGGCAGGTGCTGAGCGCCGTCAATGTGGCCGGCATCCCATTCGTCCTGCTCGCGGACGTCCAGGACGGGTGCGCCCTGGGGAATGTCCTCAACGGACGCGGACGGCAGATTGTTCACGTTGTCCATGGTTCCTCCGAACTCAGAAGCGGAAAATTGATCCGCCTCCACCTTAACGCTGGACCGGGTCCAGGGGCTCTTCTTCGTGCGACGCGAACGGGCCGAGATCAGGCAGACCGTTCTTGGCCACACTGCGCTTGGACGCGCTGAAGCCAATGGTGGTGCCCACCACGATCACCACGCCGGCGATCAGGCTGTAATACCAGTGCGGGTTGCTGAAGTCGAACATGATGTAGAGCGCCACCGCGATCAAGAACACCAGGCAGATGTAGTTGGTGACCGGAGCGCCGGGCATGCGGAAATTGACGGCATGCGCTTCGCCGCGGGCCACCTTGCGGCGGTAGCCCAGGTGCGAAACGAAGATCGAGATCCAGCCGAACAGGATGAACACCGCGCATGCGCTCAACACGACCTCGAATGCGGAAGCAGCACCCAGTGCGTAAATCAGGATGATGCCCAACAGGTAGAAACCGAGCAGGCAGATCAGTGCACCGGAGGGCACACCGCGCTTGGACACGGTGGCCGTGACGCGAGGCGCCTGGCCGTGGGCCGCGAGGTTACGGAGCAGACGGACACACGCGTAGAGAGTGGCGTTCACACCGGAGATCGCGGCGGTCAGCACCACAAAGTTCATGATGCCCGCGAGCGCCGGGATGTTCAGCGAGCCCAGAGCGGTCACGAACGGCGACTCGTTGCCGGAGTACTGGGCGGTGGGCAGCAGCATGGAGAGCACCAGGATGGAGCCGATGTAGAACAGTGCAATACGCAGTACCACGGAGTTGATGGCGCGGGGCATGGAGCGCTCGGGGTCCTTGGCTTCACCAGCGGAGACGCCCACGATCTCAATGGCGGAGTACGAGAAGACCACACCGGACATCACGACCACCAGGGCCAGGACGCCACTCGTTGCGAAGCCCTCCGACCACAGGTTGGAAACAGAAGCCACGGTGGGGGCATTGAAGATGTCACCGGCAACCACGAGGACGATGCCCGCAATCAGGAACAACAGGATGGCCAGCACCTTGATCATGGCGGCCCAGGTCTCGATGAAGCCGTAGAGCTTCACGCTGAGCAGGTTACAGCCGACTATCACGAGTGCCGCGACCAGGGACGGGATCCAGCCCGGGATCTCCGGCCACCAGAACTGCACGTACACGGCGAGCGCCGCAATCTCGCCCACGCCGGCCACTGCGGCCAGCACCACGTAGATCCAACCGGTCATGTAAGCGAAGCGGTCGGAGACGAACTCTCGGGCGTAAGACACCCACGCGCCGGTGGTGGGCCGGTGGATCACCATTTCGCCCAGTGCTCGCATGAGCAGGTAGACGACCACGGAGACGACCAGGTAGGACAGCACCAGGGCCGGCCCGGCGGTGGCCAGACGTTGCCCGATTCCGAGGAACAGGCCCACACCGATGGCGCCGCCAATGGCGATCATCTGGATCTGGAAGTTACCGAGGGACTTCTTGTACCCCTCGTCACCCCGATCCTCGTACGTGGGCATGGGCCCTGTGGCGGGCTCTTTCGGGTCGAATGGCATGACATTCTCCTGTTCGTGGGGTGAACCACCCACCTGATGCGTCAATCAGTAACGCTCACGAGACGGACCCCCACCACGCACCGCCGGTAGTTGCTCACTGAGGGTAGTTCTGAAATCGGCGTGCAACGAACATTTAGGTTCATTTGCCCGAGTGAGTCGAAATGCGTCATATTGCGCCCGCGAAGAGCAATAAATGGCAGACAAGTGACACGTGGCTGTTGACGAGAGGCGATGTAACGGTCCACGCTGACCACCAATCGGCCGGTGTGAGACGGTTAGTCACGATGCCGCTTCTGGTGGATTCCACCATCGATCGCACGAGTAAAGGACGGTAAGAGACTTCATGACTTTCGACGTGATCTTCACCAACGGCACCATTCACACCCAGGATCCTGAGCACCCCACGGCTCACAGTTTGGGTGTTCACCAGGGGAAGGTCGTGAGCCTGGACGACGAGCTGCCCACCGATCTCTTCGAGCGCGTGGTGGATCTCAAGGGTGCCGCCGTGGTCCCCGGGTTCAACGACGCTCACTGCCACCTGAGCTTCTTGGGCGAGTCGCTGGTTCAGCTGGACCTGCGCCCGTCCGCCATTTCCACCATGGACGACCTGATCGGCGCCGTGCGCGATGCCGCCGCAGACGCCGAGCCCGGCGAATGGATCCTGGGTCAGGGCTACGACCAGAATTATCTGGACGGCGCGCATCCCACCGCGGTAGCCCTGGACGAGGTCGCCCCGGACAATCCCGTGTGGCTGTGGCACAACTCGCGTCACATGGCCGTGGTCAACAGCAAGGCCTTCGAAATCGCCGGTTACCCCGGCCGCAAGGGCTTCGAGGTTCCGGAGGGTGGCGAGGTCCCGCTCGACGAGGACGGCGCCGCGCAGGGCCTGCTCTCGGAGACGGCCCGCGGCCTGGTCCAGGAAGTACTGCCCGCCAAGACCACCGAGGACGTTGCCGATCAGATTGCAGCCGCCTGCGACGCCGCTCTGGCCGCCGGCATCACGTCCATCACCGAACCGGGTTTGGGCTCTCCCGCGAACATCGGTCAGTCCTTCACGGATATCGCCGCCTACCAGCTGACCAAGGACCAGGGTCGGCTGCGCTTGCGCGCCACCGTGATGCCTTATCTGACCACGCTGCACCCCATCGATCCCAGCGGCAAGGACGTTGCCAATGAGTTCCCGGATGAGGATCAGCCCTTCGGTCTGGACTTGGGAATCCGCTCCGGCATGGGTGACGACTGGTTCCAGATCGGCGCCGTCAAGGTACTGTCGGACGGCTCTCTGATCGGCCGTTCCGCGTTCATGACCGAGGGCTACGCCGCTGATGCAGAAGAGGGCGTGGAGAACGTCGGCTTCCTGCAGTTCCCACAGGAATGGTTGGAACGCCGCCTGATCGCGGCGCACAAGAACGGCTGGCAGCTTGCCGTGCACGCCATCGGCGACGGCGCCGTGGACGTGGTGCTGGACATCATCGAGAAGGCACAGCAAGAATTCCCCCGCGAGGACGCCCGCCACCGTATCGAGCACTTCGGTGTCGCCAGCGACGAGCAAGTGGCCCGTTCGGCGGCTCTCGGAGTGGTTCCGGTGCCCCAGGGGCGGTTCGTGAACGAGCTCGGCGACGGTATGGCCAAGGCGCTGGGCGAGAAGCGCACCCGCCTGTGCTACCGCATGAAGTCCCTCATCGACGCGGGCATGGTGGCCCCCGCCTCCACGGACGCACCCGTGGTGGAGTACCCGCCGCTGTACAACATTCACGACATGGTCAACCGCCGCACGGCATCCGGCGCCCAGTTCGTTCCGGAAGAATGCATCACCGTGGACCAGGCCGTGAACGCCTACACCGTGGGCAGCGCGTACGCGTCCCACCAGGACGACTTCAAGGGCACCTTGAGCGCGGGCAAACTTGCGGACTTCGTGGTGCTCTCCGATGACATTTATGACATCGACCCGCAGACCATCAAGGACGTGCAGGTCACGGCCACGATTGTGGGTGGGGAAATTATGCACGGAAACCTGTAACCACCCGACAAATCATTCAGCGCGTCACCATTTATTGAAGTTAACGACCATTCTTCCGGTTCCGGCGAGTCCGGTGCCTAACCAGGAGGTACTAATGACCAAACAGTCAGCCGGCCATCTCATTGTCGAGTCGCTCAAGCGCCACGGCGTGGAACGCGTGTTCTCCGTGCCCGGTGAGAGCTACCTGGACGTACTCGATGGCCTCTACAACTCGGGTATCGAGAACGTGGTGTGCCGCCAGGAGGGCGGCGCCCTGTACATGGCGGAGGCAGTGGGCAAGGCCACCGGTGAGCCCGGTGTCGCCATGGTGACCCGCGGTCCCGGTGCATCCAACGCATTCGTTGGTGTCCACCTCGCATGGCAGGACTCCACTCCCCTGGTGCTATTCGTGGGCCTGATCCCGTTCGAGCACCGCATGAAGGAAGCCTTCCAGGAGTTCGACCCGTACGCGTGGTTCGGCACCCAGACCAAGCGCGTGTTCGTCCTCGACGAGGCCGAGCGCGCGTCCGAGGTCGTGGCCGAGGCATTCTTTGCCGCTACTTCCGGCCGCCCCGGTCCCGTGGTGGTCGGTCTCCCCGAGGACGTCATCACCGAAATGGTGGACCGCCCCGTGGTGCCGCGCATCCCCGTGACCGAGGGTTCCGTGAGCAACGAGGAGATCAACGACCTCAAGGCGGCCTTCGCCAAGGCCGAGCGTCCGGCAATGCTGCTCGGCGGTCCCCGCTGGACCGCGGAGGCCTCCAAGCAGGTCACCGCATTCGCCGAGAAGAACGGCATTCCGGTCATTACCGATTGGCGCGCCGCTGACCGTATCCCCGGCAACTCTTCCGTCAACGCGGGCGAGGTGGGTTATGGTCGCACCGAGGAGTCCTTGGCTGTCCTCAAGGACGCCGATCTGCTGCTCCTCGTGGGCGGCACCCTCTCCGACGTTCCGACGGAGAGCTTCACCGTTCGCCAGAACCCCGATGACGTCAACTGGATCGTCAACATCGACGCTTCCTTGCGCCAGCACTCGGGCGCGGTGACTCGTCAGATCCTGGCTTCCCCGGTGGCCTTCGGTCAGGCCGTGGCAGATCTGGACCTGGGCGAGCACCCGGACTGGACGTCGTGGCGCGAACCCGCCGTGGAAGCGCACCGCAAGGTCTCGCAGATCCCGGACAACACCGGCACCAACGCGGAGGGCACCGCTGACATGACCCTGGTCATGGAAGAGGTCCTCAAGCACATGCCGGAGGACACCCAGATCACGTTCGGTTCCGGTAACCACACCGCGTGGGGTCACCGCTACTTCCCGAACTCCTTCTACCCGTCCCAGTTCTCGGTGCGTAACGGCACCATGGGCTATTCGGTTCCCGCCGCCGTAGCGCTGTCGTTGGAGGACAAGGATCGCTTTGTCTTCTCGATCGCCGGCGACGGTGAGTTCCTCATGAACAGCCAGGAACTGGCCACGGCAAAGCAGTTCGGGGCGCACCCGCTGATCCTGGTCATGGACAACTCCCAGTTCGGCACCATCCGTTCCCACCAGGAAGCCCACTACCCGGGCCGCATCTCCGGAACGCAGCTGGCGAACCCGGACTTCGGCGTGCTGGGCGAGGGGTACGGCGGGTACGGAGCCCGCTTGGACAACAACGACGACATTGAGCGCGTCATCTCCGAGGCCATGAAGGCCACGCAGGAGGATCGCATCCCCGCCGTGGTGCACGTGGTGGTCGACCGCTCCAAGGTCATGCCGGGCATGTAATAACAGCCCGCTCGGTGTGTGGTGGCGGAATTTCCGCCGCCACACACCGTTTTCAGTCGGCACTAGCCGAGCATCGAATTATTTCAAGGAGGTATTGGCATGAGCCAAGAATTTACTATTGAGGACTGCGCCGCCGGAGTACGGAACGCCAAGCCCTCCGAGGTCCGTAAGGTTTTCGCAATGTCCGCCAAGCCGGGCATGATTTCCTTCGCGTCGGGTATGCCGGAGCTCAGCTCCCTGCCCATGGATTCGCTGGCGGACATCACTGAGGACCTGATGCGCAACCGCGGCATGGAGGTCATGCAGTACGGCGCTTCCACCGGCACGGATCACCTCAAGGCCCAGATCATCGAACTCATGAAGCTCGAGGGCATCGAGAACGCCAAGCCAGAGGACATCATTGTCACCACCGGTTCGCAGTGCGGTCTGGACATCCTGACCCGCGTGCTGATCGATCCGGAAGACGTGATCCTGGCGGAAGCACCGTCCTATTCGGGTGCCATGGCCGTGTTCACCGGCGCCCAGGCCAACGTGGTGCACGTTGGCGCTGACCACGAGGGCCTGATTCCCGAGGAACTCGAGAAGACCGTGGAGGAGCTCAAGGCGCAGGGTCGCCGCATCAAGTTCCTGTACACGATCCCGAGCTTCCAGAACCCGGGCGGCACCATGATGCCGCAGGAGCGCCGTGACCGCGTGCGCGAGATCTGCGACGCCAACCACATCCTGATCACCGAGGACAACCCCTACGGTCTGCTGGGCTTCGAGGGCCAGGTGGGCCGCGCCATGCGCGCCGACGACGACAACGTGGTTTACCTGGGATCCTTCTCCAAGATGTTTGCCCCCGGTTTGCGCGTGGGTTGGACGCTGGCGCCCAGCTCGCTGTCCAAGATCCTTGGCCTGCAGGCAGAGGCCGCCGTGCTGAACCCCTCCGTGTTCGGCCAGGAATTGGTCGCCGAGTACCTGGAGAAGACCGACTGGCAGGCTGTGCTGAACCAGTACCGCGAGCTGTACGGTAAGCGCGCCCAGGCACTGATGGACGTCTTCGACGAGTTCATGCCCGAGGGCGTGACCTGGACCCGCCCCGAGGGCGGTTTCTACTCGTGGATCACCCTGCCCGAGTCCGTGGACTCCTACGAGCTGTGCATGACCTGCATCGACCGCGGTGTGGTGTTCGTACCGGGCACCGCGTTCTACACGGACGGCCGTGGCACGCACGAGGCCCGCGTCTCGTTCTGCCACCCCACCGAGGAGGACATCCGCAAGGGTGCAGAGATCTTCGCCACCGCACTGAAGGAAGCCATCAGCGGCTGATTTCCCTCGCGTAGCGCTCATGACGACGGCGCCGCACCCCGGAAACGGGGCGCGGCGTCGTCGTATTTCTGTTAGCAAATCCCCAGGTCACTGACTTCTGTAATGTCCACAAGAACCCCTAGGCCAGTCGAGGCACGGGTATTGCAACCGCAGGCGTTCAACAATGTTCGGACTGTTCCACAATGCAAAGATCCACTCCATGAATCCGGCCGCCGGCTGGACTCCGCAAAACGCCTGGCACGCCTCGGACACTCCCCACCCGGACGCCATTTTGACCTCCCATGACCGCATCGTGGCGGTGGGTGATTATCAGGAACTCAAGGATCTGGCCCCGCTGGGCACCGAGCACACCGACATGGAAAACCGTTCGGTGCTGCCCGGGCTGGGCGATGCGCACATTCACTCCGCCATCTACGCACGCTCCCTGTTCGAGCCGGACATGCGCAATTGCCGGTCCTTGGAAGAGGCCTTGGACGTGCTGAAGCCGTACGTGGCGAAAGCTCGCGAGGATGAGAGCATCACGTGGATCTTCGGTGGGCAGTGGAACGTCAATATTTGGGACAAGCCCGTGGTGCCGGATCGCAAGGCGCTGGATTCTGTCAGCCCGGACATCCCCGTGGCGCTGGGGTCCATGGACTGGCACACCCTGTGGCTCAATTCCAAGGCTCTCGAAGAACTCGGCCTGGACCGCGACGTGCCTAACCCAAACGGCGGAACGTACGTTCGTGACGAGCACGGTGAACTGACCGGTATTCTGCGCGAGGCCGCAGCCATCCCGGTACGCGACGGTCTCATGCAGTCGGACGTCTCGGGCCATATCGACGACATGCTCCCGCACGGGCAGCGTGAACTGCTCAAGCGCGGCATCACTTCGATCCACGACATCGACGGGGCAGACTGTCTGTACGCGTACCAGAAGATCCGCGAGCGCGGTGAGCTGGACATCCGAATCCACAAGGTGCTCCGGCAGGAACAGATCCTGGACTTCATCAGCCGCGGCATTCGCACGGGATCCGGCGACGAGTGGATTTCCATTGGCCCGCTCAAACTCTTCACGGACGGCGCCCTGGGTTCCCACACCGCACACATGTCGGAGCCGTGGGTGACCAGGCCGTCACCGATGTCTTGGACTCGTTCGAGGCCAACCGAACGATCGCCCAGGTCTTCGGGCTGCGCCAGCGCGTGGAGCACGCTCAGTACATCAAACGCGATGACATCCTGAGGTTCCAGCGATTAGGGGTGACCGCTTCCATGCAGCCCCTGCACTGCCCCGAGGAGATCCCCATGAACGACTTTGTGGAGGGCCGGGATATGGTGGCCTACGGGTGGAACAGTCTGCGTGCTGCGGGAACCCCCATGGCTTTCGGCTCGGACGGGCCGGTGGTGGACCCCAACCCGTTCTTCGGGATTCACGCCGCTGTAGTATGTCGTTCGGAACCGGAGAAGCCCGCCAATCGCTGGCAACCGGAGGAGAGCATCGGTCTACCGGAGGCACTTTATTACTACACCCACGCGGTAGCCCGCGCCTCCTATGAAGAGAACCTCAAGGGGTGCCTGGCACCGGGCATGCTCGCGGACTTCATCGCGGTGGACCGAGATGTGTTTGCGGAAGACGCCCAAGCGGTCAAGGACACCGTGGTCGAAGCCACCGTGGTGGGTGCGCAGATCCGTTATCAGCGTGAACGGTAAAGGGGACAAGGAGCCTGCGCCAGTCCACCGGTTGCTTCGATAGGATCGGAGGTCAGCCCTTGTCCACCCCGCACCGGTTCGCATCGAGGAGTCCCACGGATGTTTCGCCTGTTCCATAACGCCAAGGTCCACGCCATGAACCCGGCCACGGGGTGGACTCCGCAGGCCACCTGGCACTCCCACGACATGCCTCACCCGGATGCCATCCTCACCTCGGACGACCGCATCGTGGCCGTGGGCGACTATCGGAGGCTCAAGGACATGGCTCCGTTGGGTACGGAGCGCACGAGCCTCGAGGGTAAGTACGTGTTGCCGGGCATGGGTGACGGACACATTCATTCGGCCATTTACTCACGCTCCATCACGGAACCCGATATGCGTTTCTGCGGCTCGTTGCAGGAGGCCCTGGACCTGCTGAAGCCGTTCGTGGAGAAGGCGCGGCAGGATGAGTCCCAGACCTGGATCTTCGGCGGACAGTGGAACGCCAACGGCTGGGACGTTCCGGTGTTCCCGGACAAGCACAGCCTGGATAGCATCTGCCCGGACATCCCCATGGCCCTGGGTTCCCTGGACTGGCACACGCTGTGGCTCAACTCCAAGGCGCTGGAGACTCTGGGTTTGGACCGCAACGTCAAGGACCCGGACGGCGGCACCTACGAGCGGGACGAGCACGGTGAGCTCACCGGCATCATCCGGGAAGCGGCGGGCATCCCCATCCGCGATGGCCTGATGCAGTCGGATGTCTCCGGCAACATCGACGATTACCTGCCCGTGGGCCAGCGAGAACTGCTCAAGCGCGGTATCACCTCCATCCACGACATCGACGGCGCGGACTGCCTCTTTGCCTATCAGAAACTGCGGGAACGCGGTGAGCTGGATATCCGCGTGCACAAGGTGCTGCGGCAGGAACAGATTCTCGATTTCATCAGTCGCGGTATTCGCACCGCATCGGGCGATGAGTGGATTTCAATGGGTCCGCTCAAGCTCTTCGCGGACGGCGCTCTGGGCTCCCACACTTGCCACATGTCGGATCCGTGGCCGGGCACCCAGGACCATGGGATGGCCGTGACTACTCGGGACGAATTGGATCATTGGATCCACCTGGCGGCGAGCGCCGGCATTGCCACCGCGGTTCACGCCATCGGTGACCAGGCCGCGACCGAGGTGCTCGACGCGTTCGAGACTCATCAGGCCATTTCACGGGTCTTCGGCCTGCGCCAGCGCATCGAGCACGCGCAGTACATCAAACGCAGCGACATCGCCCGATTCCGTCAACTGGGTGTCACGGCCTCTATGCAGCCCATGCACTGCACGGCTGACATCCCCATGAACGATTTCCTGGAGGATCGCGACCTGATCGCGTACGGCTGGAACAGCCTGCGGGCGGCAGGTGCGGAACTCGTCTTCGGTTCGGATGCACCCGTGGAGGATCCCAATCCGTTCCAGGGCATTCACGCGGCCATCACGCGGACTCGTGACGGGGATGCCGTGGACGGTTGGCAGCCACAGGAAATCCTTCCCCGTGCGGAGGCCGTGTACTACTACACCCACGCCGTGGCGCGCGCCTCCTACGAGGAGAACCTCAAGGGGTGCCTGGCACCGGGCATGCTCGCGGACTTCGTGGTCGTGGACCGGGACGTCTTCGCGGAGGACGATCGCGCGATCAAGGACACCGTGGTCGAGTCCACCGTGGTGGGGGCTCAGATCCGCTACCAGCGCGAGGACTGAACCACTTCCGGTTGTTCTCGAACGCCCCACCTCGACGCCGCCCCGGCACCTTGGTAGGTGCCGGGGCGGCGTCGTTGGCGAACCCGTCGTGGAGACGGGACAGGCCGCAGAAGGTTAGCTCAGGTGCAGCTCGGGCGAAACGAACTTCTTACCCACGTGACCCTCCGTGCCCAGGACCCATCCCATGCGCTTGATGGGCCGCAGGGACACCACCGTCTCCTGGGTCTCGATGCCGGACACCGCGGACTGGATGGCCCGTTCGGCCTCGAGGATCTCCCCCACCGAGCCCAACCACATGACGACCATCAGGTTCGCACGCCCGGTGATGGACGTGACCACGCGGGTACGAGGGTCGTGCGAGAGCGCTTCCGCCGCCGTTTCGTGCAGATTCGCGTCCAGGCGCGTGAACCACTGCGCCGTGATGGGCGATGCGGAGACCCGCTGGATCAAATCGCACCGGATGGACAACATCCCAGAAGCGAGCACCTTGTGCAGATACCGGCGGGCGGTGGCCGGGTGCAGGCCGGTGGTGCGAGCGATTTCCGCCGCGCTAGCGCGACCGTCGAGCATGAGCGCTTCGATCACGGGACGCTGATCCTCGCCCAGCGGCGTGCTGCTCACGGGCAGAGACTCCTGCTCAGCCTTCACCCAGGCCTGCGCGGCGGCCCGCTGCTCATCGCTGAGCCTGTCCAGACGCCACTTGTCACCGGCACGGTGGAGCTTGGTGGAGATCATGTTGTGGATCTTCACGATGCCCTGAACGCGGGAGATTTTCTCCTCGATGATGCGCGAGAGCGACTGCAGATCCCGACTGACCACGGTGAGACCGAGGTCCGGTTCTCGGCAGAAAGCCTCAACCGAAAGCACCTCCGGCATGGCCACGAGCTCTTTGACCACGTGGTCCCACTGCTGGGCGTCGCAGGAGATCTCCTGGAAGGACAACAGATTGCGGGGATCGTTGAGATTGACCTGGGCCGTGATCCAGGCTGCGCCGGAGCTGCGCAGTTTCTCCCAGCGTCCGGCCAGGGTGGTGGGGTGTGCGTCCAGAATCTCGGCGGCTTCACCCCAGGTGATTCTGGGTGCCCACTGCAGCAGGCTGATGAGCTCCAAGTCCTGGTCGGACAGCTCAGTCTTGGACTGGCCGTTGCTTGCCATGGATCTCCCTTAGATGTGTGTGGTGGCCGATACATGATTCTACAAAGTCAGGGTGATGACCCTGGGTCTGTGGTTTCAGACGCTGGGGCAATAATTTGAAACAAAATCGCGACATGCGCCCGTGAACTGTAAAAAATCTTACACAGGTCTTGGTAATCTGGAACGCATCGTGCACAATTGCCTATACGAGCTGTAGCACCCGCCACTTTCTACTTCTTTCGCGGCGCCCCTCACGAGGCATCGCTCCACCGATTCAGGATGCACGTTATGGCTACTTCAACTGCCACCCCTTACTCGGAGACCAATCCGGGCGGCATTGCCGTCTCTTCCAGGAAAACCCTCATCAACACGGGCATTGGCAACGCCCTGGAGTGATACGACTGGAGTAATTACGCGACATTCTCCATTTACTTTGCTCGCGAGATCTTCAACCCGTCGGATCCCGTGGCCTCCATCCTGGGCGCCATGGCCATCTTTGCCGTGGGCTTCATTTTCCGCCCGATCGGCGGTTTGTTCTTCGGTTGGATGGCCGACCGCGTGGGTCGTAAGGCTGTACTGCTGACCACGGTCGGAGGTATCGCACTGGGCGCGCTGATGATCGGCGTGACACCCACCTTCGAGACCGCGGGCGTGTTCGCCGCCATCATGCTGCTGGCCGCACGCCTGATTCAGGGTCCGGCCTACGGTGGCGAAATGCCCACCGCTCAGACCTACCTGGCGGAGATGGCTCCCCCGGAGCGCCGCGGCCTCTGGTCCTCCATGATCTACGTGTCCGGCACCATTGGCGCGTGCCTGGGTATTTTCATGGGCGTCATCATGAACCTGTTCCTCTCCCCCCGAGTAGATGAGCGAGTGGGGCTGGCGCGTTCCGTTCTTCATCGGCGCCTTGGGTGGCCTGTGGGCCCTGGTCGGCCGTTCACAACTGCACGAGTCCGAAACCTTCAAGTCCAACAAGGCCAAGCGCCCCTCGATCTGGCCCGAGTTCCGCCGCAACTGGAAGTCCGCATTCCGCGTGATCGGCCTGACCATTGGCGGCACCGTGTGCTACTACGTGTGGTCCGTGTCCGCGGTTCAGCAGGCCGTGGTGGTCCACGGCATGCCCCAGGCCACCGCGCTCAACGCGAGCCTCTTGGCCAACGTGGTACTCATCATCTCCCTGCCGTTCTGGGGCAAGTTCTCCGACCGATTCGGTCGCCGCCCCGCACTGATCATCGGCAACGTTGTTCCGCTGCTGCCGTTCTTCCCCATGAACGCCATGGTGGGTCAGACCTTCGTGTCCCTGGTCTTCCCCGCCGCACTCATCCTGCTCTTCATGGGCGCCACCCTGGCCAACACTCCGGCCGTATTCGCGGAGTTGTTCCCCACCAGCGTGCGCACCGTGGGCGTGGCCTTCCCGTACGCGGTGGCCGTGGCCATCTTCGGTGGCACCGCACCCTACCTGCAGAACTGGATCAGCACCCAGTACTCCGTGAGCGCTTTCTCGGTGTATGTGTGCCTGCTGCTGCTCGTGTCATCGGTGGTCGCATTCTTCCTTCCCGAGACCAAGGGCAAGGACCTGCGCCACTAAAGCTTTCCCGAGAACGACGCCGCCCCCGCACCTTTTCCAGGTGCGGGGGCGGCTTTCGTCTGTCTACCGTTCGAGAACGGTCAACCCTGCCTTACTTCTTGGCGGGGGTGTGCAGCAGCTTCTTGTTGGCGAACTCTTCGATACCGAAGGGGCCCAGCTCACGGCCCACACCGGAACGCTTGACGCCACCGAAGGGCAGGTCCGGAGCGGTGCCGGTCACCTCGTTGACGAACACCATGCCGGAGTCAACGCGCTTGGCGATCTCCAGAGCGGCGGCCTCGTCCGCGCCGAACACGGAACCACCCAGGCCGAAGGGCGAGGAGTTGGCGAGTTCGATCGCTTCGTCAGCGTCCTTGACCTTGTAGACCACGGCCACCGGGCCGAAGATCTCCTCGGCGTAGGCACGCATCTCGGGGGTCACGTCAGCAAGGACGGTAGCTTCCATCCATGCGCCGTCGCGCTCGATCTTCTTACCACCGGCCAGCACGGATGCGCCCTTGTCGATGGCGTCCTGGACCTGCTCCATGATCTCGTCACGAGCGCCCACGGTGCTGATCGGGCCCAGGAAGGTCTTGTCGTCCGAGGGGTCACCGGGCTCGATGCCCTGGACAGCCTGCGCGAACTTGTCCACGAAGGACTCGTAGGCGTCTTCCAGAACGATGAAGCGCTTGGCGTTGGTGCACGCCTGGCCGTTGTTGGACATACGACCCATCACGGCGTTCTTCACGGTGCGTTCCACGTTCTGGTCGTCCAGAACGATGAAGGGGTCGGAACCGCCGAGCTCCAGAACGACCTTCTTGAGGTTCTTACCAGCGGTGGCGGCCACGGAGGCACCTGCGCGCTCGGAACCGGTCAGGGACACACCCTGCACAGCCGGATCCGGGATCACGATGTCAGCGATCTGGTCGTTGGAAGCGAAGATGTTGATGTAAACATCCTTGGGGAAGCCCGCCTCGTGGAAGAGCTCCTCCTGCACCACGGCAGACTGCGGAACGTTACCGGCGTGCTTCAGCAGGATGGTGTTACCCAGCATCACGTTGGGTGCTGCGAAACGAGCCACCTGGTAGTACGGGAAGTTCCAGGGCATGATGCCCAGCAGGGAACCGGTGGAATCCAGGACCACGCGAGCTTCGCCACCCGTGGACGGTTCCAGGGTGCGGCCTTCCATGAAGCCTTCTGCGTTGTCCGCGTAGTAGTCGTAGATACCCGCAACGATCATGACCTCGCCGATGGCCTGAGCCTTGGGCTTGCCCATCTCGTCGGTCAGGATCTTTGCGAGCTCTTCCTTGCGCTCGCGGTACAGCTCAGCCATCTTGTGCATGAGCTGGGCGCGCTCCGAAACGGGAGTGTTGCGCCAAGACTTGTAGGCCTCACCGGAACGCTTCACTGCGTCCTTGATCTCTTGATCCGTTGCGGTGGGGAACTCTTTTACGGTTTCGCCTGTGGCGGGATTAACTGTTGCGTAAGCCATACCCCTAGGTTATGCCTCACTCAGGGTTTGGCGAACAGCGTTCACCGAGGGCGAGAGTCCTCCTTCTGTGTTGCATCGGGCCCCACGGGGCTTGATATCGCAAATTTCTTATATAAGGATGGTCTTATGACAACCGAGGCTACGGGGCCGCTGTCCCCCTATCTGGATGTGGCTCGTCTGTTCGGCGCGCTGGCCAACCCGGCTCGCTGCGCCATCGTGGAGCGACTCACCGTGGAGCCCCGGTTCGTCGGAGAGCTGTCACAGGAGTTGGGCCTGTCCCAACCCCTGGTCTCGCAACATCTCAAGGTGTTGCGAGAGGCCCACCTCGTGGAAGGTTTCCGCGATGGCCGAGTCACGCGCTACCGCTTGATCGACGAGCACGTAGCACACGTCTTCCTGGACGCCCATCAACACACCAAGGAGCACCACAATGAGCGCTGCAACCACTGACCAGACCGCCTGCACCTGCGAGAAGTGCGCCCCCAACTGCACGTGCGAAAACTGCACCTGTGAGAACTGCACGTGCGCCAACTGCAATCACGCGGCCTGAGAACGGACCTGCCCACACGACTGAGGCAATGGTGAATTAGGTATTGGCGAACATTGCCAGAGCGCAGAGAGCTAAAGATTCAGGTCGCAGCAAGTTAACGATTTAGCTCGTCAGCCGGCGAGGAGCCAGCGAACGAACGATGCGGGGACCTTGCCCACCTGGGCGGGGTCCCCGCAGTCATGTGCAGCCTCACCCTCTCGCCCTGATGCTCGCCCCCGCGTACTGACGCGAGATCCACCTCACGTGCGGTGCCGCTAGGACCGTGCGCAACATCTGAGGCGTCGCTAGAACCCTCATGGCGACCCCAAAAGGTTCCAAGGAAACACCACGCGCGCCACGAGGTTCTAAAGGCACCTCACACGCGACGGCGCGCTGTCATTGGCGGCAACACCTGAGGCGCGCTGCCGTTGGCACCCACATCTGAGGCGTCACTAGGGCCGCGGATGACACTTCAAGTTCCGTTAGGACCCTTACGGCCCTCCAGAAGGGCTCTAACTAAACATCACGCGGGTCGTGAGGTCCTTGCGAAACCTGGGGCGCGGCGTCGTCGGCGAAAAGCAGGCGCGCAACGGCGGGCAACGCGCAATGTAGCGTCAAAAAACACGATTGAGTCCGACGAGCGTCACAATGAGGAAATCAACTCGCAACACTCGCTTGATAGGACTTGCCCATGACGAATACAGACCAGCGGGGATTCAAGAAGGTCCTCGGTCGGATAGATGCCATTGCGCTGGGCTTCGGCGCGATGATCGGTTTCGGCTGGGTGGTTCTCACCGGTGGCTGGCTCGACGACGCCGGAACCATGGGTGCCGCGCTGGCCATGTTGGCCGGTGGCGCCATCATGGCGGTGGTCGGCCTGGTGTACGGCGAGCTCGTGGCCGCTATGCCCGCGGCCGGCGGTGAGCACAACTATCTGTTGCGTGGCATGGGTGCGCGATGGGCGTTCATCGGATCGTGGGGAATCACGGTCGGTTACATCACCATCGTGGCGTTCGAGGCCGTGGCCGTCCCGCGAACCGTGCAATACATCTTCCCCGAGCTGAGCCAGATTCCGCTGTGGACCGTGGCCGGCTTCGAGGTCAATCTCACGTGGGCCCTGCTCGGTTCGCTGTGCGCGGTGATCATCACGTGGATCAACATCCGCGGCGTGAAGCAAGCATCCACCGTGCAGATCTTCGTGATCATCTTCCTGTTGCTCGTGGGCCTCATGATGATCTTCGGCGCATTCTCCGGCGGCTCCGCACGCAACATGGAACCGTTCTTCGACAACGGCATCAGCGGATTCTTCCTGGTCCTGGTGGTCGTGCCTTTCCTGTTCGTGGGCTTCGATGTGATCCCCCAGGTCTCCGAGGAAATGAACCTCGCCCCCAAGAAACTGGGCGGCACCATCATCACGTCCGTCCTGCTTGCAACAGTTTGGTACGCGGCTGTGATTCTCGCCACGTCCGCATCCCTGCCCGTCGAGGAACTCGCGGTGGCGGATATCGCCGTGGCGGATGCCATGGGCGCCGTGTTCAACTCCCAGGCGATGGCCAACCTGCTGCTCGCTGGCGGCCTGGCCGGCATTCTGACGTCCTGGAACTCCCTGCTCATGGGCGCCTCACGACTGCTGTGGGCACTGGGCAACTCCCGCATGCTGCCGCGCTGGTTCGGCAAGATTCACCCCAAGTACGGAACACCGGTCAACGCGCTGCTCTTCGTGGGTGCACTCTCCTTCATTGCGCCGTTCTTCGGTGAGGAAATGCTGGGCTGGCTGGTGGATTCGGGCTCGCCCTCCATCGTGATCGCCTACCTGCTGGTCTCGATCGTCTTCGTGATTCTGCGCAAGCGCGAGCCCGACATGGAGCGTCCGTTCCGCATCGGCGGCCGCCACCACGGCGGCACGGCCATCGGCATCCTGTCGGTCGTACTGTGTGCCGGCCTTGCCGTTCTGTACATCCCCGGTATGCCCGCGGGTCTCGGAATGGCCCCGTATGTGATCTTCGCCCTGTGGTGGGTACTCGGACTCATCTTCATGTTCCGCATCCCGCGGGGCATCGAACCGGGAGCTGACGCGGAACACCGCTTGGTGGCCGCTGTGGAAGCCCGCAAGAAGTAACTAAATCTCCGGACTTGCGCCGGGGCATACCATGGACACAGGGGCCTTGCGCCCAAACACGCACAACTGCACAATTTCTAAGACGAAATTGTGAGATAGGCACGATATGAGCACCCAAGAGAAAATTTCTGCACTTCTTGAGGCGACCCCCAAGGGTCTCCTGATTAACGGTGAATGGCGCGATGCCTCTGACGGCGGCACGTTCGATGTCGAGAACCCCGCCACCGGTGAGGTCCTGGCCACTCTGGCCTCGGCCACCGAAGAAGATTCCCGTGCGGCCATGGACGCCGCCGCGAACGCCCAGGAGTCCTGGGCCCGCACCTCCACGCGTGAGCGTTCGGACATCCTGCTCCGCGCCTATGAGCTGGTGAAGGAAAACACCGAGGAACTCGCCACCCTCATGACCCTTGAAATGGGCAAGCCGCTCAAGGAGTCCAAGGGTGAAGTTGCCTACGCCAACCAGTTCATGCGCTGGTTCTCCGAGGAAGCTCCCCGTCACTACGGTCGCTACGCGGACACCCCCGAGGGCAACCTCAAGATGATCGTGACCCACAAACCGGTGGGCCCGTGTTTGCTCATCACCCCGTGGAACTTCCCGTTGGCCATGGCCACCCGTAAGGTTGCTCCCGCCATGGCCGCCGGTTGCACCATGATCCTCAAGCCCGCTCGCTTGACCCCGCTGACCTCGCAGTACTTCGCCAAGTTGATGATTGAGGCCGGCATCCCGGCCGGCGTCCTCAACGTGGTGTGCTCGGCCTCCGCCTCCAAGGTCTCCGGCCCCATCATGGACGACCCGCGTCTGCGCAAGGTGTCCTTCACCGGCTCCACCCCCGTGGGCAAGCAGCTCATGAAGACCGCTGCGGACCGCGTGCTGCGTACCTCCATGGAACTGGGTGGCAACGGCCCGTTCATCGTGTTCGAGGACGCAGACCTGGACAAGGCTGTCGAGGGTGCCATGGCCGCCAAGATGCGCAACATGGGCGAGGCCTGCACCGCGGCCAACCGCTTCCTGGTGCACGAGTCCGTGGCTGAGGAGTTCTCCAAGAAGTTCGGTGAGAAGCTCGGCGCGCTCAAGACCGGTAACGGTATGGACGAGGGCACCGATGTGGGCCCGCTCGTCGAGAAGAAGGCGCGCGACGGCGTCGTCGAGCTTGTGGAAGACGCCAAGGAAAAGGGCGCGACCATCAGCGTGGGCGGCAAGGCTGTGGACGGCAACGGCTACTTCTTCGAGCCGACCCTGATCACCGGTGTGACCGAGGACTGCCGCGTGTTCACGGAAGAGATCTTCGGCCCCGTGACTCCGGTCATCACCTTCAAGGACGAGGACGACGCCGTGCGTCTGGCCAACTCCACCGAGTACGGCTTGGCCTCCTACGTGTACACCAATGACATCTCGCGTGCGCTGCGCATCGGCGACCGCATCGAGTATGGCCTGTTGGGCATGAACGTCGGCGTGATCTCGAACGCCGCCGCTCCGTTCGGTGGCGTCAAGGAGTCCGGTCTGGGCCGTGAGGGCGGCGCCGAGGGCATCGCCGAGTACACCACCACCCAGTACATGGGCCTGCCCTCTCCCTGGGCCTGATCCAACCCTTATTTTCCTGATCTTTGAAAGGACAACCAGACCACTATGGCTGAAATCGAATACACGCTTGAGCAGAAGCGTGACCTGAAGACCGCTGTTCCGGGCCCCAAGTCCCGCGAACTGGCCGAGCGCCGCGGCAACGCGATCGCTTCCGGCGTGGCTTCCTCTGTTCCCGCTTACGCGGAAAAGCTGGACGGCGGCGTGATCCTGGACGTCGACGGCAACCAGCTGATCGACCTGGGTTCCGGCATTGCCGTGACCTCCGTGGGTGCTTCCGCACCCAAGGTCGTGGAGAACGTCAAGAACGCTGTGGAGAACTTCACTCACACGTGCTTCATGGTCACCCCCTACGAGGGCTACGTGGAGCTGGGCGAGAAGATTGCCGAGCTGACCCCGGGCTCCTTCGACAAGCGTGCAGCCCTGTTCAACTCGGGTTCCGAGGCAGTGGAGAACGCGGTCAAGCTGGCGCGTACCTACACCAAGCGCACCGCGGTGGTCGTCTTTGATCACGCGTACCACGGCCGTACCAACCTGACGCTGGCCATGACCTCCAAGGTCATGCCCTACAAGCAGGGCTTCGGTCCGTTCGCCTCTGACGTGTACCGCGTTCCCATGTCCTACCCGTTCCGCGATCCGGAAGGCATGACCGGTCAGGAAGCTGCCGAGCGTGCACTGCTGCTGGTCGAGAAGCAGGTCGGCGCAGAGAATGTTGCCGCAGTGGTCATCGAGCCCATCCAGGGTGAGGGTGGCTTCATCGTCCCCGCCGAGGGCTTCCTGCCCACGCTGACCAAGTGGTGCCAGGACAACGGCGCCGTGTTCGTCGCTGACGAGGTGCAGGCTGGCGTGGCCCGCACCGGCAAGTGGTTCTCCTCCGAGTGGGAGGGCATCGAGCCCGACCTGGTGACCTTCGCCAAGGGCATCGCCGGCGGTATGCCGCTGTCCGGTGTGGTCGGTCGCGCCGAGATCATGAACTCCGTGCACGGCGGCGGCCTAGGTGGCACTTACGGCGGTAACCCCGTCGCGTGTGCCGCAGCTCTGGGCGCCATCGAGACCATCGAGGAGTGGGGCCTCAACGAGCGCGCCCTTGAGATCGAGAAGATCATCAAGGAAGAGCTCGGCAGCCTTGCCGAGTCCTCCCCCATCGTGGGCGAGCTGCGCGGTCGCGGTGCCATGATGGCGCTCGAGTTCGTGGAGCCGGGCTCCAAGAAGCCCAACGCTGACGCCGCCAAGGAGATCGCCGCCAAGTGCCTCGAGCAGGGTGTCGTCATCCTGACCTGCGGCACCTTCGGCAACAACGTGCGTCTGCTCCCGCCGCTGGTCATCGACTTCGACCTGCTGCGCGACGGCCTGCGCGTGTTCGCCAAGGCCATCGAAGAGGTCGGCGCCTGATCTGAACTGATCACGTCGCGCTTTTCGACGGGCGGTCACCGGTTTCCGGTGGCCGCCCGTTCGCATTTATGGGTTTCTGCGTTTCTTGCGTTCCTGCGTCCCTGGCCAACCTTGACGCCACTACGGACGACGACGACGCCGCCCCGCCACCTTCCGCGGTTGCGGCTCCATGGTCTTCGTCTTCCGGTGTCACTTCCGTGGAATAGGGTTCCCTATGCCTTGTTTTCGGCCGGAAATGCGGGATAGGGAACCTTAAACCCTCACGGTCGATGTGGGATGGTGGGACTAACCCGCCGTATACCACTTCATTCCGAGCCCGGAGGACCATCGTGGAGCACTATCCGTCACTCACCGAGACTGTTCTGGCACTGCGCAACGGTCAGGTCACCAGCGAGGACACCGTGAAGTCCTCGCTCGACCGCATCGAAGAGCTCAATGACACCCTGGGCGCGTTCATTCACGTGGATCGTCAAGTTGCTCTGAAGCGGGCCCGAGAGGCGGACGAACAACTGGCCGAGGCGGCGTCGGACCCGTCCGCTGAAGCAGAATTGCCAGCGCTTCTGGGTGTACCCACGGCGTTGAAGGACGGGCACGAAGTTGCGGGGATGCCCACGACCTTCGGAACCCTGATCAACCAGGACGAGAACGGCGAGTTCCCGATCGCTGCCGACTCTGACCCTCTCGCGCAAACCCTTGAGGCAGCCGGCGCCGTGATGGTGGGCAAGACACAAGTCCCGGAGTTCCTGCTCAATTGTTATTCCGAGAACAGAATATTTCCGCCGGCGCGCAATCCCCACTCGCCGGAACACAGCCCCGGAGGCTCCTCTGGTGGCCAGGCTGCGGCTGTGGCCTCCGGGATGCTGGCGGGGGCGATCGGTTCGGACGGCGGCGGTTCGGTGCGAATTCCTGCCGCGGCGTGCGGATTGATCGGGCTCAAACCGAACCGTGGACGAGTCCCGAGCAGCGATGCGCTGAACAACGTGGGGCAGTTGAGCGTCAACGGCCCCATCACGCGCACCGCCTTGGACGCCGCCCTACTCATGGATGTGCTGTGCTCCACCCCGGGCCACACCGCCATCGATCGGCCGGTGAAAGCAGTGCCGGAACGGTCGTTCACATCCGTGGTGAGCCGCGCGCTGGCCGGGGATGCACCATGGGGAGATCGTCCGTTACGGATTGGCGTGAGTACGGCATCCCCGTTCGAGGGCAGCTACGACATCTCTGTCTCCCCCGAAGCAGAGCTCGCTCTGTCCGAGGGCGTCCGCCAGTTGCAGGCGCTGGGGCACGAGGTCGAGGAAGCGCAGATCAACTACCTGCCCGGTTATGCGAAGAACTTCTTCAAATTGTGGACGACCGCCGTGGGTCAGATCCCCTTGGCCGACGGGCAAGAGTTGCAACTGACCGGCCTGGCGCGGCACTTTCGAGAAGCCGCGTTGAACCGCTCTGCCGTGGAGTTGGCGGACGCCGTGAGCGCGATTCGCGTGTTCGAGGCCGACACTATCGCTCAATATGCCCAGTACGACATGATTCTCACGCCCGCCCTGGCCATGCCGCCGCGGCCCATTGATTGGTACTTCGAGGGCTACGACATGGCCGATCCTCGCAGCGCAGAACGCGACTACGAGCGGCAGTGCCAGTACACCCCCTACACCTCGTTCATCAACGTGGTGGGGCTACCGGCCATCACTGTTCCCACCGTGTGGACACAGCCGGAATCCGGTGACTACCCCGGCAAGGTGCCGATGGGTGTGCAACTGGTGGGAGCGGCGTCGTCGGAGGCGTGGCTGCTCTCCCTGGCCGCGCAGCTGAACCCGCCCACGGACCCGCGGGCCGCGTGAGTGCAATCGAACGGAACATTGCGTCGCGTCACTGACGAGCGCGGGTTTCCCGAGTAGGTTTGGGGTATGGCGAACCGTGCGGGCACCGAAGCCCAACCCAGTGACCTTGTGAACATCGACGAGCTGATCGCGGCGTATTTCGACCGCGTGCCTGACGCCGGTGATCCCGATCAGCGAGTGGCGTTCGGTACGTCCGGGCACCGTGGATCCTCGCTCAAGACCTCGTTCAACGACACGCATATCGCGGCCATTACGCAGGCAATCGTGGAGTATCGCGCGGGGCAGGGCATTACCGGCCCGCTGTTCATGGGCAAGGACACGCACGCGCTGTCCGGGCCCGCGCAGGACACCGCGCTCGAGGTGCTCGCGGCCAACGGCGTGAACGTGCTGCTGGATTCGCGCGAAGGATTCACGCCCACCCCCGCGCTGTCCCACGCGATCATCAAGTACAACGCGTCCGGTGCGGCCGAGCAGGCGGACGGCATTGTCATCACGCCGTCTCACAACCCGCCGTCCGACGGTGGCTTCAAGTACAACCCTCCCCACGGCGGCCCCGCAGATTCCGACGCGACCGAGTGGATTGCCGCGCGCGCCAATGAGCTCATGCAGGCCGGGCTCGACGGCGTGCAGCGCGTCTCGCACGAGGCCGCCCAAGCCGCGGCGACCACCGGCAGCTACGATTTCTTGGACTCATACGTCTCGGATCTACCGTCCATCATCGACCTGGGCGTGATCGCGGAATCCGGTCTGCACATTGGCGCGGATCCCATGGGTTCCGCCTCCGTGGCGTACTGGGAGGAGATCAGCAAGCGTTTCGGGCTGAACCTCACCGTGGTCAACCCCGAGGTGGACCCCCAGTGGGCGTTCATGACCCTGGACTGGGACGAGAAGATCCGCATGGACTGCTCCTCCCCCAACGCCATGGCCTCGTTGATCGGTAACCGCGACAAGTACGACATCGCGACCGGTAATGACGCGGACACGGACCGGCACGGCATCGTGACTCCGGATGCCGGGCTCATGAACCCGAACCACTACCTGGCCGTGGCCATTGATTACCTGTACCGCAACCGTTCGGGTTGGTCCCAGGACGCGGGTGTCGGTAAGACGCTGGTGTCGTCGTCGATCATCGACCGCGTGGCGTCCTCTCTTGGCCGGCGTTTGGATGAGGTGCCCGTGGGTTTCAAGTGGTTCGTGCCGGGTCTGATGGACGGCTCCATTGGTTTCGGTGGCGAGGAGTCCGCGGGTGCTTCGTTCCTGCGCTTGGACGGCTCCACCTGGACCACCGACAAGGACGGCATCATCCTGGCGCTGCTGGCCGCAGAAATCACGGCGCGCACGGGCAAGACCCCGTCCCAGCGCTACGCGGAGTTGACCGAGGAGTTCGGGGATCCGGTATACGAGCGCATTGATTCTCCGGCTAATCGTGAACAGAAGGCCGCGCTGAAGAAGCTCTCCGCGGAGCAGGTCACGGCCGACACCCTGGCCGGTGAGCCCATTACCGCCAAGCTGACGGAGGCCCCGGGTAACGGTGCGGCCATTGGCGGCTTGAAGGTCACCACCGAAAGCGCATGGTTCGCCGCCCGGCCTTCCGGCACCGAGGACGTGTACAAGATCTACGCCGAGTCCTTCAAGGGTGCCGAGCACCTGGCGCAGGTGCAGCAGGAGGCCAAGGCGCTGGTGGATTCGGTGATTGGATAGCGACTCGCAGCGTCTGCGAGCGGGCCGCTGAACATTTAGGGCAGAGGTTGGCACCGGAACAAGGGATTTCGGCGCCAACCTCTGCCATATTTGTTATGACGAGGTGCGGACCGAGGAATTCGGCCCGCTCCGCACCGGCACAACGGTGGATCGGTGGCCCCGTTCCTGTTGTTCTCGGAGGCGCATTGCCACGTGGCTGTTCGTGATCGCCAGCCATGCGGCAATGAGCGGGGACTTTTGAGCCGTGAACATTCCAGTCCGCAAAACTGCACCTGAGCGGGTCTGGAAAGCATTATCAGGGACTGATTTGTCGGTGTGGCCCTAGTTGTAAGAGGGCGTGACGTTGTTGACACGGTCCGGGGTGCGTGAGGCCGGGGGCTGGTCGCCGCAGGCGGTATGGGGTCGGTGGTAATTATAGTGATTGACCCAGACCGCCACCGCGGTGCGTCGGGCGTGTTCGCTGGTGTAGGTGCGGGTGTAGAGCACCTCATCGACCAGTAGCCGGTTGTAGCGTTCGACCTTCCCGTTGTGCCGCGGCGTGTAGGCACGGATCCGCTGGTGGCGGGAGGCCAGGGCTTTCACGGTGCGGGTGAAGTCCGCGGCGCGATAGTTGGCCCCGTTGTCGGTGACCACCCGATGGATCTTCTCGATGCCGTGAGCGGCGAAAAACACCTTCGCGCGGGAGAAGAACCCGATCGTGGTGGTGGCCCGCTCGCTCTCGAGGGCCTCGGTGTAGGCCAGGCGGGAGAACCCGTCGATGGCGGTGTGTAGGTAGGTGTAGCCGACCTTCGCCCCGGGTCCGCGCTTGGCCGCCTTCGCCTTGGTGGTGCCGCGGCCGTGGGTGCGCCAGCCGCCGCCGTCGGGGATCTTGCCGACCTTTTTCACACCCAGGTGGATCATATGTCCGGGCCAGTACGCCCGAATCCTGGCCGGGGTGCCTCGGGCGTTGTCCCCGTCGGGGCTTAGATCCCGCAGCCGAGAGATCCCCAGCCGGGCCAACCACCGGCCCACGGTGCGTAGGGCGATGATCACCGGGGCGTGGAGGGGCCCGGTGCCCTCCTCATCGCCACAACCACCGGCGCTCAAGTGGTGCCAGATCCGGCGTGCGGACCACTTCCGATTCCGGCGCAGGGCCTCGATGCGCTCGACCACCTCCAGCCGGGTGGGCGACGGGGAGGTGACCGGGGTCGAGGGCCGGTCGATCAGGGCCTCCTCACCGTCTTGAAGGTAGCGGGCCACCCAGGTGCTCACGGTGGGGCGGGAGACCCGGAACTCGGTGGCCACATGCGCCTGGGATTCCATCGATTAGGTGGCGTTGGACCAGGCGCAGCCGGCCGGTGGGGGTCAGGGGCGCATTAGGATGGGTCATGAACGGGCTCTTTCGTGTGGGCGGACGGTGTAGGAACTTCCATCCTGAAGCGAGGAGCCCGTTCCTCATCTCATCGACGCGCCCGCGACAAGAACCTCATGACCCACAACACCTAGACCCGCGTCACCCACACCGCTTCCGCGGCGAGCACGCCCATGCTGACCGCGGACGCCGCGGCGGCAGCCACCACCGACACCGCAACCATCCCCGGGGACCCCGAATCCGGCAGCACCCGTAACCGGGTACCCGGGACCACGCCCACACCGGCCAGATAGCGCAACGTTGCGGGGTCGTCATCTGAGACCCGCACCACGGCCACGTCCACCGGGTCCCGCACGTCCGCCAGCTGCACGGCCGTAGGTGCGGCGATCTCTCCGGTCGGCGACGGAATCACATCCCCGTGGGGATCCGCAGCCGGATGCCCCAGCAACGCATCGATCCGATCCAGGAACTTCTCCGATACCGCGTGCTCGAGCACTTCGGCCTCGTCATGGATCTCATCCCACGCGTAGCCGAGCTTGGTGGTCAAGAACGTCTCCAAGAGGCGATGCCTGCGCACCATTTTCACCGCAATCGCACGACCCTCATCGGTCAGCACGACCACGCCGTAGGACGGCCGCGTGACCATGCCCTGCTCGGTCAGCTTCTTGAGCGCTTCGGACACCGTGGACGCCGCCAGCCCCATGCGAGAGGCCAGCGTGGTGGTGGTGACCTTTTGCGGCGACCATTCCCCCAATTGCCAAATGGTCTTCAGATAGTCCTGGGTGGCGGAACTGAGCTCTGCTGGTTGCACGTGTCCAGGGTATCGGGGCACACCGTGAACATCTTCTACACCCATCCAGTTCATGTGTTTGCACCTTCTATACTTAGGGGGAGACTTATGGGGTCCATACCGTCTCACAGGTAGTCCAAGACGATCGGAAATGAAAATGCCTGAATTAGTTGTCAGTCTTTTGACGGGATGCGCCTGCGGAGTACTCCTTCTGGCATTCTACAACTTACTAAAAATGCGGCGAGGATCCCTTGACGTACCAATTCTTTACTTGAACAACTACGGCCCAATAAATTACATGGGTATCGCGGAATTCATAAGTCAGCCCCAACATCGCTGGACCAAATATATTATATTCCGCACTGTTCCATTCGTATTGGCTACCACAACTGCTGTTGCATTTCTACAAAAAATAGAATATTACACCTTACCCCTCTCACTAGCTTCGATCGCATCTTGCTTATTGGTGTCGTCTACGCCGATTATTCGACAGATTATTTCTTCAAGAATTTATATCTCCATCAAAATTTTTTCTATATGTATAATCTGCGGGTTATCTGCAATCGGAGCGCTTGTGTCGATTTCAGGAACGGTTCTAGACTTGAGGTGGATTCTACCCTCCCCACAATCATTGCGTGACGGTCTATGGACTGCTGCGATCGCCGCGATCCTGGTTGCCTACTATTTCAAGGCAACTGACCTTAGTACACTAAACCGTAAAGACATTACCAGGGCAGGCTTACTACCAGGAGACCTACGAGAATTCATCAATGATCGCGGACTGCGGATATGGCGGCGTTTTGGCAGGGTAATTTATCGAGAAAGTCGTAATTTTAATCTTGATCCTAAGATGATGCTGTCTCTGCTGGTTTACGAAGATCTGAATCGCCCCGCAGCCCTTCGGTTTCTCGAAAATGTGATCGTTACTATCACACCACTGAGTCTTACTGTGGGGATTGCCCAAGTAAAATCCCACCGTCGACTTAAGAACGAGGAAAGTATAAGGCTCATGGCCGTGCAACTTGCTGACATCCGTAATGAGCTTTGCGACAAGAAATGGGGGTTTTCATTAAGTGACATATTTTATGGATACAACAATTCGACCGAATATGCTGAAAATGTATCTAAGATATACGAGGAAATTTATCACGATCTCTCGTAACCAATCTTGATTGATAGGTGTCTATCACCAGCTCCAGCTCAGACCAGTTGGGCTAGACAGCTGAGGGATTCTCTAGCAGTGCAATTCCCTCGGGCGGCCCAGGCGACGTAGCCGTAATATGTGGTATCCCGCCATCGACAACGGAGCATAGTATATGGCGGGCGGTACGCAGGGTTCCGCCCGAATTAGGAGCCTTCATGAGTTCGTCACCGTCCACTCCCCCCACTAACGACGCCGCTGCCCCCGGTCTCGCGGAACGCCTCGGGTTGGGCTGGCGCCTCCACGGGGACGGACGCACCGTGGCCCCCGGCGACGTCGTCACCCCGCGCGAGCGGCTCGTGTGGCCCCGAACGATCTCGATCGGCGCCCAGCACGTGGTGGCCATGTTCGGCGCGACGTTCCTGGTGCCGCTGCTGACCGGATTTCCACCGGCCACCACGCTGTTCTTCTCGGGCATCGGAACCATCCTGTTCCTGATCCTGACCGCGGGACGTGTGCCCTCATACCTGGGCTCGTCGTTCGCGTTCATCGCCCCGATCTCCGCGGCCATGAACCAGTACGGCCCCGGTGGCGCGCTCGGTGGTGTGGTCATGGCCGGCATCGCGTTGGCGATCATCGGCCTGATCGTGCAGCTGGCCGGCACCGGGTGGCTGCAGAAGCTGATGCCGCCACTGGTCACGGGCACCATCGTGGCGCTGATCGGCTTCAATCTGGCACCCTCGGCCAAGGCGAACTTCATGGAAGCCCCGGTCACCGCCATGGTGACCCTGGGCTCCATCATCCTGATCTCCGTGCTGTTCCGCGGGTTGATCGGTCGCCTGTCCATCCTGTTGGGCGTGGCCATCGGCTATATCACGGCTGTGGTCCGCGGCGAGGTCGATTTCACAGCCATCAACTCCGCGTGGCAGGAACAGGGCCTGTTCGGCCTCCCCGAGTTCCACACCCCCGAATTCCACCTGAGCCTGGCCGGGCTCTTCATCCCCGTGATCCTGGTGCTCGTGGCCGAGAACATCGGGCACGTGAAGTCCGTAGCGCTCATGACCGGCGACGACCTGGACCCCTACGCCGGCCGCGCCATCATGGCCGACGGCCTGGCCACCATCATCGCCGGCTCCGGCGGTGGCTCCGGTACCACCACGTACGCGGAGAACATCGGAGTCATGGCCGCCACCCGCGTCTACTCCACCGCCGCGTACTGGGTCGCCGCGATCGTCGCGATCCTGCTGAGCGTTATGCCCGTGTTCGGCGCAGCCGTTGCAACCGTTCCCCAGGGTGTCCTGGGCGGCGCGGCCACGGTGCTGTACGGCATGATCGGCATGCTGGGCGTGCGCATCTGGGTCCAGAACCGCGTGGACTTCTCCAACCCCGTCAACCTCACCACCGCGGCCGTTGCCATGATCGTGGGCATCGCCGACTACACGTGGTCGGTATTCGGTCTGGACTTCGCGGGCATCGCCCTGGGCACCGCCGCGACCCTGGTGGTCTACCACCTCATGGCGTTCATCGCCCGCGTGCGCGGTTCCGTGGGCTCCGACCCGCTGACCCCGGACACGTCCAAGACGCCGTCGCCGTTGGGCTAAATCAGTTGAAGAAGGGCTTGCTCACCATGGTGAACAAGCCCCCACTTCTAGCCCTCGGACTTAGGACCCCTGGTCACTCCATTTAGCCATGATGAGTTGCTTGGCTTCAGATTCAGACAACTCTTCAATCTCCTCGGCACTCAGGTTCAGTTCTTCACTGAGTGCGCGCCTGAGCCACTCAGGCAATGAACTGGGCGGTGGGGGTTCCTCATTCACCGAGATGTCCTGGAAAAGTCGCCCCATCCCACTAATGACGTCCGCCAGGGGCTTTATCTCTGGCCCGCCGTTAGAACAAAGTTTGGCGATCCGGCCCTTCATTTCTTCGTAGACCTCGGAATCCGAGCGGACTCCTACCGCCCAAACTTCCGAAATTTCGAGAACCGTTGGTCCGCCGGGCTCTTCCTTGACTCGCCACACAATCCTGTAGTGCCGGTCACCGACTACAAGTTTTCGAAAACCCACCAAAGCGCCAAGTAGAGGTTCCCCTGCCAGTGGCGAGCGCTCCAACAGGAGCATCTTCTTGAAGACTGCACGAAGGATGGATGGATCCTTCTTCTTCAAGCGGAACAGATCACTGACTGCGTCTTCTGTCAGCCGTACCACGCAGTGTGAATCTGGAAGATTCACGACCGTGTTGAACCGATTTCAGCAGCTAGCTCTGCTTCGAGTTCTTCGCGAGTAAAGCCAAAAGCCTTCATAGCCTGATCCAGGTCCGTTCTAACTCCTGAATCCGTGGCGAAGCGTGCCATGACCAACGCCGCATCGCGGAGAGTATCCCGATCCCGTCGAAGCTCGTCCATCTCGTCCGCAGAGACCACCTCTGCCACAACTCTCCCGTGCCGCGCCAAAGCGACGTCGTGGCCTTGTTCAGCTGATGACACCAAAGCAGATACGCCGGCACGCGACGCATCGGAAATCGACAAAGTACTCATGTCCCAAATATACACATTTTTCTACACAGAATTCTAGGAGACCATCGAGGCGCGAACCGGGTCTAAGAGACTGCCGCCTCTGAGCTAAATACTCGCGCCGCGCTCAACGACGCCGCTCAGCCACCTCTCCAGCGCCGGCCACGCATTGCGCCCGGTCGAGCGGCGCACCAGACCGTGGTGTCCCAGCGAGGTGACGCCCAGCTCCCCCGGCGTGAACGTCCTACGCTCCACGGTGGTTCCGGTGAGGCGGTCGGTGATTTCCTCGATCTGCTCCGGCGTGGCCCAGGGGTCGTCCGACGCGCCAACGGCAAGCACGGGAACAGAAACCTTAGCGGCCCGCGAGACAGCATCCATCGTCGGGTCATCGAAGAAGTAATGCGGTTTCCGCGCCCACTTCCCCCACTCGAGCATGGCGCCGGAAGGCATGTCTTCGCCCAGCCCGGCTCGACGCCCCGGCATGTAGCCGAACACTCGACACAGCACCGGACCGGCCACGTGGAGCACGGCTGCCACGCGGCGTCGTTCGGCGGTGCCGCGCACGGTGCTGGTGACGCCGGCGTGAGATGAGATGGTCACGAATCCAGCGAGACCCTCAGTGCCGTAGTCCAGGGCGAGCGCATGAGCACCCACGCTGTGGCCGATGGCAACTCGGGGCAAGTCCCCAAATCGCGAGTGAACCCACGAAGCAACCGCGGGAACGTCCTGCATCATCCAGTCGCGCATCCGCAGCTCAGGATGGTCCTTGGGCTTGCCAGAGCGGCCAGTGCCGCGGAAGTCGTACGTCACCACCGCGTAGCCCCGGCCAGCGAAGTACTCCGCCAGACCTCGGTAGAAACGCTCGGGAGTGGCTGTGGCCGGATGAATCGTCAGGACAACAGACGGCTCACCGGAAGACAACCACAGCGTCCCGGCCACCGAGGAATCCCCGATGACCGGAATCTGTACCTGTTCGCTCTGGATCCGAGCGCCCGGCTCAAGCGAAGGATACGATGAGCCGCTCAGAACGGCAGCTCGATCTTGCGCTCCACGACCCTGCGCACCTCGTCCGCATCCACTTCGGCCACGGTGGCCGGGGACCACTGCGGGTTCTTGTCCTTGTCGACCACCATGGCGCGCACGCCTTCCAAGAATTCCTTGGACTGCGCGGCCACCGTGGCCATGCTGAGTTCGCGCTCCAGGCAGGAGCGGACGTTGTCGTCCTTGGCGCCAGCGTTGAGCAGCTCGAACACGCGTACGAGCGCGGTGGGGCTCATGCCGTCCAGGTCGTTACCGGCACGCTCCACAATGTCCTCGAGCGAGTCGCCGGCGTACGTTTCGCGTACCTCGTCCCACTTCCCGAGAATCTCCGATGTGGGCGGCTCCTGGCCGAACTTGGCCACCGCGGCATCCACACCGTCGGAAATGGTCAGCTCCACGAAGGCTTCGGCATCGGAGGAGGAAATGTAGGTGTCCGCCAATCCCAGGGCAATGGCGTCCGCGCCGTTGAAGCGAGCACCGGACAGCCCCAGGTACCGGCCGAATTCCAGGGAGGTCTCGCGAGCGCCGTCGGCGGTCTCGCGGGAGACGCGGGGCAGGAAGTGACTGGCGCCGATGTCCGTGAAGAAACCGATCGCGGTTTCGGGCATGGCCATCAGAGTGGTTTCGGAGACGATACGGTGCGAGCCGTGCACCGAGATGCCCATGCCGCCGCCCATCACGATGCCGTTCATCATGGCCACGTACGGCTTGGGGTACTCAGCGATCAGGTTGTCCATGGCGTACTCGGTGCCGAAGGTGTCCTCCACCTCGTCCGAGCGGCCATCCAGGGCTGCCTCGCGGACTTCCTTGATGTCACCGCCGGCGCACAGCGCCTTGGGGAGCGTGGACTGCATGACCACCTGCGTGATGGCCGGGTCCTTGGCCCAATCCTGAAGGGCTCCGGCGATCTGGTGGTACATAGAACGGCTCAGCGCGTTGAGCGCCTTTTCGCGCGTGAGCGTGAGCACTCCGGTGCCGCCCACGATTTCTGCCCGGACAAAATTCTCCTGAGATGTGGTCATGATCACCACCCTATCGAGACCGGGCTTGGAGAATTCAGGATTCCAAAGCTTTACGCAGTGCGCCCAACAGGTCCTTGGCGCGGCGGTCCACGTTTTCCGCGAACATCTCGTTGGTGTGGAACGAGAACCCGATCCCGTAGTCCGGCCACGCCCCGTGCAGGCAACCGCCCGCGCCGGAGTGCCCGTAAGCCCGCTCCACGGGACCGTAGGTGTGGATGGGATCCTGCAGCTCGTAGCCCAGACCGAAGCGCAAAGGACGGTCGTTGACGGCGTCCAGTCCCTCGGACCAGGTCCGAGTAAACAACTCACGGGTCTCCGCGGACACCAAAGAACCGGACTCCACGAGCGAGTACGCCCGGGCAATCGAATCCGCCCCACCGATCGCACCCCCGGACGCCAGCCCCGCCGCGTGGAACGCCGGCGAATTGGCGGGCAGCTCATCCCCCATCAGCGCATCGCCGTACATGCGGTCCACGATGGCGCGGCGTTCGGGGTCCTTGAGGAACGTGCTGATGGCGTAGCCGGGGGCCCGGAACACAGGCGCCACGCGAGACTCCAGACCTTCCGGCAGCCCCAGGTACAGATCCAGCCCGTTCGGCTCCACGATCCGTTCCGCCAGCAGCTGGCCGGCTCGCTTGCCGGTGATGCGAACCAGGATGCCCTCCACCAGGTAGCCGAACGTCACCGCGTGATAGGCAACCTTGGAACCGGGCTCCCACGCGGGCTTTTGCTGCGCCAGGATCTCGGAATGGGCGGTCAGGTTGAAGAAACTGTCCGTGGGATCCGGATCCGTGTATATCAACCCCACCGTGTGGTTGAGCACCTGGGCCACGGTCACGTTTTCCTTGCCAGCGGCGGCGAACTCCGGCCAGTACTCGGCCACGGGTGCGTGCACGTCCAGGAGACCGTCGTCGACGAGCATTGCCGACAGCGTGGCCACCAGGCCCTTGGTGCCGGAGAACATCACGGCCAGGGTTCGGTCGGTCCACGGCGTCTCCGCCGGTTCGGTCGCGGACGAACGCCGCTCCTGCGAACCCCCGTGCAGGCGCACGAGTGGCTCCCCGTCGCGGTACACGCTGAACGACATACCGCCGCACGCCTGACCGAGATGCTGCTCGAAGATCTCTCGGATCACCCGCCCGGTGGTGCCGGGCAGATGGGTTTCGGCGACCAGAGCCTGTGCACTCTCGACGGTCATGAGGTGACGATTCCTTCCCTCTCGCGCTCGCGCTACAGCGTGGGCACGTGCTTCAACAGCGACTTGGTGTAGTCGTGCTGCGGGTTGCGCAGCACATGGTCCGTGGGCCCGTAATCGACCAGTCGGCCCTTTTCCAACACCGCGAGTTTATGGGACACGTGCCGCGCCAACGCGATGTTGTGCGTCACGAACAGCATGGCCAGCCCACGTTCGCGCTGCAGCTCGCGCAGCAGCTCGATCACCGAGGCCTGCACGGACACGTCCAGCGCCGAGGTGATCTCGTCACACACCAACACCGACGGCGCATTCACCAGCGCACGCGCCACCGCCGCACGCTGCCGCTCGCCACCGGAGAGCTCGCCCGGCCGGCGGTTGATGTAGCTACGACCCAGCCGGACCGCATCCAGCGCGTCGGCCACGGCAGCGCGCCGCTGCTTCCGGGACATCCCGCCGCTCATTTCCAGCGGCACCTCGAGCGAATCACCAATGCTGCGGCGCGGATTCAGCGACGAGAACGGCGACTGGAAAATGTACTGAATCCGTCGCCGGTCCTCGTTGCTGCGCTTGCGCGTTCCGTTCGCGAGCACCTGGCCGTCCAGCCGCACCTCGCCCGTATAGGCGTCATTGAGGCCAGCAATACTGCGCGACAGCGTGGTCTTACCCGAACCGGATTCGCCCAGCAGCATGGTCGTCTGGCCCTCGACCAGGTCCAGATTGATGCCGTCCAGAATCACCGCCGGCCCGTAGGCCAGCCGCAGGTCGCGCACGGCAACCAACGGTTCGTTGGCCGGTTTCTTCTCGGTCGACGACGCCGCTCGGTCACGCACCGGGGTCGTGTCACCGGTTGACGACGTCGCCCGCTCGCCGTCCGGCGAAGCCTCACCAGTACGCGTGGGCTCGGCCGAAACGGCGGTGGCACCAGAGGTTGCCACGCGACCCGGCCGCGCGGCGTCGTCGTCGTGCTGGTCCGTGCCGTGAGCGCTGGCCCGGGGGTGACCTGTGTCGCGGGCACTATCTGAGGCTTGCCCGCCGCCAGCGGCCGGAGCGACGTCGTCACGCCCGTTGTCCCATGGCGCGCGAATCTTGGCGCCGGGGCTCACCGCGGGGCCGCCTCCCATGGCACGTTCGCCTTTGAGGTCCGGGACCGCGGCCAGGAGCGTCTTGGTGTACTCGTGATCGGGATGGTAAAGCACCTTGTCGGCCGGGCCGCGTTCGACGATCTCGCCGCGGAGCATTACCGCGACGTCGTTGGCGACCTGGGCGACCACCGCGAGGTCGTGGGTGATGTAGAGGCCCGCGACGTCGTGCTTGGTGGTCAACTGGTACACCGTCTTGAGCACCAGATCCTGAGTGGCCACGTCCAAACCGGTGGTGGGCTCGTCCAGGATGATCACGGCGGGGCGGCAAGCGAACGCCATGGCAATGCCAATGCGCTGCTGCTGACCACCCGAGAGCTGGTGCGGATAGCGCCGCTGGTACTTCTTGGTGCTGGGCAGGCCCACTTCTTCAAGCACCTCGGCCACGCGGGCCTCGCGTTCCCGGCTGTTACGGCCGAACTCGTGGATGCGCAGCACCTCGTGGATCTGCTCCCCCACGCGCAACGCGCCATTGAGCGAGAGCGCCGGATCCTGTGGAACGTAAGCGATCGTTCCGCCGCGCAGCTTGCGCACCTGCTTCTCGGACAGCGTCAGCAGGTCCATGTTCTGCTTGAAGAACCGGGAGGCGCCCTCGTGCAGCTGAACCGAACCGCCACGCAGTTCCAAACCGGAACGCAAGTGGTTCATGCACGCCAGCGCGGCGGTGGTCTTACCGGAACCGGACTCACCGACCAGAGCGAGAATGCGCCCGGGCGTGAGGTCGAAGTTGACGTCCTTGAGAATCAGCTCCCCGACGTGGACGCCCAGGCTCAAATCGCGCACGGAAATGGCCGTGGCCACCGTGGCCTTGGGAACGGTCAGTGTGGTGGCCATTTACTTGTCCTTTCGCGCGGAACCGTTGGCGCGGCCCGCGGAGGCACCCGACACGGCGTCGGCAATGAGGTTGGTGCCCACGGTGAGAACGGCGATCGCGACGACCGGCAGGATCACACCCCACGGCTGGAGCGAGAGCGCAATGCGGTTCTCGTTGATCATCAGGCCCCAGTCCGCGGTGGGTGGCTGCATGCCCAGGCCCAGGAACGACAGCGACGCGACTGCGCCAATGGAGTAGGTCATGCGCAGACCCATCTCGACCATGAGCGGGCCCATGATGTTGGGGACCACGTCCCGGCCCAGGATCTTCCACTGCGGCACCGCATACATCTGGGAGGCGAGCACATAGTCCTCCGCGACCACACCGGAGGTGGCCGAGCGAATCACGCGAGCCACCCGCGGGGCGTGGGTGATGCCGATCACCACCACGAGCACCCAGCCCTGCGGGCCGAGCACGGTAATGGCGAGCATGGCGAAGACCAGTTGCGGGATGGCCAACAGCACGTCACCGGTGCGCATGATGGCCGAATCCAACCAACCACCGCGGAAGGCAGCGAGCATGCCGAGGACGGCCCCCAGTCCCACGCCCAGCAGCGTGGCCAGGGCCGAGTACAGCAGCAGCCGCCAACCACCCTCGAGGAACCGGGAGAGCACGTCGCGACCCAGGTTGTCCGTGCCGAAAATGTCGTACTGGAACGGTTTGCCCGCGTAAGAAGTGGGGCCGTAACCGGTCCACGCGGGCACCACGAACGGTCCCACAATGGCCACCAGGAGCACCAGCCCGGTCAGCACCAGGCCGAACTTGGCCTCCGGTTGGGAAAGGAACCGGCGGAAGAAGGAGACCGGACGAGTATCCCCGCGCGACCCTGCCGGTTCGAAACTCGCCGCGGATGGGGTGACGGGGGTTTCCGGCGTCACCGGTTGCTGGTTCTGCGCGCTCATTTGTTGGACTCCGTCCGCAGCTTGGGATTGGCCAGGATGCCGATCACATCCGCAATGAGGTTCACGATCACGTAGAACGCGGCAATGATCATGGACAGTGCTTGGACCACCTGCACGTCACGGATCTGGACCGCGTCCACCATGGCCTGGCCCAGACCGGGATAGCGGAAGAGGAACTCGACCACCACAATGCCCCCGGCCAGCCACGCCAGTTGCATGGCCACGACCTGGGCGACCGGGCCGATCGCGTGGGGCAGCGCGTGCCTCATGATCACTTGGCGTTCGGGAACACCCTTGAGCCGAGCCATTTCCACATAACCGGAATCGAGCACGTCCAGCATGGTGGTCCGGGTCATGCGGATCATGTACGGGACCACCACGAGCACCAGGGTCAGCGCGGGAAGGACCAACTGCAGCGGATAATCCCACACCCGGGTTCCCGGGGCCGCCATGGTCACGGAGGGCAGCAGCTGGAACACCGTGGTGGACAACAGCGTGGTCAGCGCAATACCGATCACGAACTCGGGCAACGCCGCCAACACGAGGGAGAAACCCGTCAGCGCGTGGTCGGTGGCGCGGCCGCGGCGCATGGCGGACCAGGTGCCGAGCAGCAGACCCACCGGGATGGAGATGAGCGCGGCGATGATCATCAGCAGCACCGAGGCCGAGACCTTCTGCCCCAGCAGCTCATTGACCGAACCGCCCGTGGCCGCCGAGGTTCCCAGATCACCCACGAGCAGGCCACCCAGCCACGTGAAATACCGCTCGTACCAAGGGTCGTTGAGGTTGAGCTGTTCGCGCAGTGCCGCGAGGCGTTCCGGTGTGGCCTGTTGACCGAGGATCGCCTGCGCCGGATCCCCGGGCAGCAGCAGGGTGAAGACGAACACGACGATTGAAACCGCGAGCAGCACGAAGACCGAGATGCCCAGGCGTTTGAGAATCATTTTTCCCACGGGTTACTCGCTTTCCTGTGAAATCCACAGATGCCGGAACTGGAAACCGCTCACCGGCATACCCGTGCGGTAGGTCATGGTTCCCCCCACGTAGTTCTGATACGCATCTGCCTGATTGAAGAATCCCCACACGATGTAGCCACCGTCGTCGTAGAGCATCTTCTGTAATTGACCGATCAGTTCGTTACGTTCGTCGTCGTCCAGGGTGGCGCGGGCCTTGTTGTAGAGCTCGATGAATTCAGGCTCCGCCCAATGGGTCTCGTTGAATGGAGATCCCGGTAGCGTGCCGTTGGCCGTCTGGGGCAAGAAGTTTCGTGTCAACCAGAAATCCTGAGCAAACGGGTACTGCAAGTAGCCATCGCCGAAGAACGTGGTGGTGTCCACGCGGCGCAGGCTCACGTTGATGCCGGCTTCCGAGGCCTGCTCTGCGAAGACCTGCGCGGACTCTACGGCTCCGGCCTGGATGGGCGCGGTGACCAGTTCTACGTCCAGCCCGTCCGCGTAGCCGGCATCGGCCAAGAGTTGTTTGGCCTTTTCGATGTCACGAGTGCGCTGCGGCAATTCAGGTGTGCCGGGGTCGAACGGTGCGTACATGTCGTTGCCCACCGTGCCGTGTCCGGAGAAGACCTGCTCCACCATTTGTTCTCGGTCGACCACGAGCTTGAACGCCTCGCGCACCCGGGGGTCATTGAACGGCTCAACGTCAACGCGCATGGTGAACGGCAGCCAACCGCCCGTTTCGGACATTTCGGTGAAGATACGCGGGTCCGTGCCCACCACGTCCACGAGCGCCATGGGAAGCTGCCCCACCGCATCTACCTGGGAGGACAGCAGTGCGTTGACCATGGCGTCCTCGTCGTTGAAGTTCATCATGTGAACCTCGTCCAGCAGTGGTGCGCCGCCCCAGTAGTTCGGGTTCTTCTTCAGCACCGTGATCTGACCGGGCTCGAACTGCCCCAGGGTGAACGGCCCGGTACCGATCGGATTTCCGGGATCGTAGTCCGGGGGCACGATGCCCACCGCGTACTCCGCGGTGGAGTAGATGAACGCGGCGTCCGGTTCGGACAGCTCGAACCGCACGGTGTGATCGTCCACGGCCACGGTTCGTTCCAGGCTTGCCAATCCGGAAGCACCTGACTTGGGGTCATCAGGATCGGTCACTCGGTCGTAGGAGAAGACGACGTCCGCGGCAGTCATCGGCCGACCGTCATGGAATGTGACGTCGTCGCGCAGTTTGAAAACCCACGCGCGGCCGTCGTCCTCGGGCTCGGCACTGACCGCGAGTGCCGGAACCGGCTCGTAGTTCTGGTCGAACTCGTAGAGCCTGTCGTAGAGGTTGATCACGCGACCCCCGTCTGGCGTGGTCACGGGAATGTGCGCATCCACGATGTCTGCGGCACCACCACCGGTGAGCCCAACCCTCAGAATGCCACCGGATTCCGGGGCTCCCGTAGCTGCGGTTCCGGTAAAGGCCTGGTCCGCATTACTTCCGCAACCGGCCAGCGCGAACACCGCGGCGGTCGCTCCCACTCCCAGGAAACCGCGCCGGGACAGCGCACGACGCCGCGCGGCCGGGCCACGCTCGTTACGCACCCCTCCGGTGTGGTCCGAAGAGGGATGTGGATAGGGTTCTGCGCTCATATTTCCTCGCTGTTGAGACACGACGTTGTGAGACTCCTGGCGAGCGCCCTGAAGAGTTGAAAGGTTAAAAGGGCGTGCCGTGGCGCGCCGAGACAGCGCACCAGTGGGAAAGGAAAAGCAGCTACGGGATCTTGCTGAGACAGCCGATCCAGCGCGAACGGACGAAGCCCACCGGTTGACGAACCGGGCCGCGGGCGGAGTGGATCTTGTGCATCTCCGCCTCCGTTCGGTTGTGGGCGGCATGTACCGGAGCTGAGCTCACGGGTGTACACGCCGCGTGTTTCACGTACCTATGACATTAGGAACATGACAGGTGTGAGTCAAAGCTCACACGCGAGATGACACGGATCGAGGCGGCCACTGTCCGCGGTCGGCCAACACCTGGGCCAGGATGTCCGCGCGGTCGGTCACCAGACCGTCCACACCGATCGCCAGGAGCCGGCGCATTTCCCGGGCGTCGTTGATCGTCCACACATGAACGGCAATGCCCACCCGGTGGGCGACTTCCACGAACTTCTGATTGGCAACCGCCACCGGCAACGTCAAGCCGCCCGGCAGGCGCAGGTCGTAGCTGACCGGCAATTGAACGGTGTCGAACTCGTCCACCTTGGACGCCCAGAGCTTGGTCAGCACTGACCAGATGACACTGACTATCTTGGGTGAGATCTTGTCCGTCACTCGTGCCACCTTGGACAGGAGCGTCAGACCCGCGCAGCCGATGGTTCCCGCGGAAGTGAGCGGACGCTTACCGGTGAGCTGCGCGATCGAGGCGAGTGTGCGGCGTCGTCGAGATTCGGAAAACGAGGTCACGCGCACCCGGGCCACCGCACCTTCCTCCGCGATCACCCGCGGAAGCGCCGCCACAGAGGATTCATCCTTAACGTCGATGTTGAACTGCAGCCCGGGCAGCTCACGGAGCAACTCCGCAAGGGTGGCCAGCGGCTCGGTGCCGCCGATCCGCACGTCGTCCAGATCGGACCACGGCACATCGCTGACGTCCCCGGAGGTATTGGTCACGCGGTCCAGCGTGGGGTCGTGAAAGGCGAGGACCACGCCGTCGGACGTGGTGTTGACGTCCGTCTCGACCCACACGAAACCTAGATCCGCAGCAGCACGGAACGCACGAAGCGTGTTCTCGTGACCGTCCAGCGAGAATCCGCGATGGGCAAGTGCTGTGACCTGGGGTTCAACCGACATGTACTAAACAGTAACTTGTCGGTAGGGCATTAAGGTTCAGGCGTCGTGCAAGTAGTTCTCGATCACCTGGGCCACGCCGTCCTCATCGAAGGGCGGAGCCGTACGACCCACCGCGGTCACCACACCCGGGTGCCCGTCCGCCATGGCGTAGCCGCGGCCGGCCCACGTGAGCATTTCGAGGTCATTGGGCATATCACCAAAGGCCATCACGTGCTCACTCGCGATGCCGTGTTCCGCCGCGAAACGTTCCAGGGTGCGGGCCTTGGTCAGCCCGCGCTGGCCGATCTCGACCAGTGGCGCGGCCGCAACCGAGTGCGTGACCGCGAGCCGCCCATCCACCAGGTCACGAACATGCTCGAAGTACTCATTGGGCACGGCACCGTCCAGTTTGGCCAGCAACTTCACCACGCCGGCGCCGTGGGGCAGACAGTCCTTAATGGGGGCTTCTTCCACGGGGAAGATCTCCATGCGGTCGCTGCGGGACCACCCTGGATCGGTAAAGACGCGGTCCAGAGTCTCCGCCGCGTAGAGCGTCTCGGGGAACAGTTCGCTGATTTCCCCCATGATCCCGAACGCCTCGCGGACATCGAACAGGCTGGTTTCGATAATACATTCGGTCTGAAGGTCGTAGACCACCGCCCCGTTGGAGCAGATCACGACGCCTACGTCCTCGAGTTGTTCGTGGAGCGGATGCAACCACCGCTTGGGACGCCCGGTCACGAACACCACGTGAATCCCGGCGTCCCGCGCGGCGGTAATGGCCTCAACGGTGCGCGGTCGGAAGCGAAAATCGGGTCCCAGAACTGTCCCGTCCAGATCGCTCGCGATCATTCGGACTGGTTGGGGCTCCTCGGTTCCACCGCGCGCCACTGGAGCGTTACTTGGCTTCGTACACGGGGGTCAGGAAGGCCCGCCCGATGGCGTGCGAGAACAGGTTGAAGTTCACCACGGCGGGGCTGGAGTTCTCGTCCACATCCATTTTCTCGACGTCCACGGCGGTCACGCACAGGATGTAACGGTGGGCACCGTGTCCTTCCGGCGGGGCCGCGCCCAGGAATTCATCGGTACCGCCGTCGTTGCGCTGCTTTACGGCACCCTCCGGCAGGTTCGACGCCGCCCCTGTAGCCAATTCCGTCACCGAGGCCGGGATGTTGGACACGCACCAGTGCCAGAACCCGCTGGGGGTGGGTGCGTCCGGGTCGTACATGGTCACCACGTAGGACTTGGTGCCCTCGGGCGCACCGGACCAGGACAGCTGCGGGGAGACATCCTCACCGCCGGCACCCATGATTCCGGAGACCTGGGCATTGGGCATGGTCTCGCCGTCGGAGACATCCGTTGAGGTCAGAGTGAACGCGGGAAGGTCGGGCAGGTCTGCATAGGGTTCGCGATCGAGCATCGGTATCCCTTTCGTTGAACGGTTCGTGCTCACGGACAATTCGTTGCCGACGTCGCTCGGTCACCGTCACGGCGTCGCCTCACCGCGGTTGCCACTCACCCGCGGGTACGGAATGCGCGTCAGTTCGCTGGTAGATCCGCCTTGCTCGGCAGGTCCGCACCGGAACGGGACACGGTCACACCTGCCGCGGTGGCGGCGTAGTGCAGGATCTCGAGAACGTCGTCCTTGCCCAGCTCATCCAGGCCACGACGTGCATCGGACCCCGTGAGGCCACGGTCGGTCAGAGTGGAAATGAGCGCGGCCATGAACGAGTCACCGGCACCCACGGTGTCCACCACGTCCACGCGCGCGGCGGGAGTGTCCACGCCTTCACGACCAGTGCCGCGGCTGACGGCCCAGGGCCCCAGAGCGCCCCGAGTCACGACCACCAAGCGCGCACCGGCCTGTAACCAGGCCCGGGCGCTGTCCTCGATGGAACGGTTCGGATAGAGCCACAACAGGTCCTCGTCCGAGGCCTTCACGATGTCCGCGGACGCCACAATGGCCTCCGCGCGGGCCCGCGCATCAGAGGAGTCCGGGATGATGGTCGGTCTGCAGTTGGGATCGTAGGAGACCAGTGCGTGATCATGGGCGCGCTCCACGGCCTTGCGAACCATGGTCGCGCCGGGTTCGAGCATCGCGCCGATGGAACCGACATGCAGCAGGCCGGTCTCGTTGAGCAGCTGGTCGATCTGATCGTCGGAGACGTCCAGGGACCAATCCAATTGGAAGTCATAGGTTGCAGCGCCGCTCTGATCGAGCGTGGCCTGGGCGACCGACGTGGGTTTGGAGTCCGGGTTGAACGGCAGTTTCACATTGTTGTCCCGCAGGTGAGAGGCCACTTGCTCGCCGTACTCGTCCTGACCGTAACGGCCCAGGAACTGCACCTTCTGGTCCAAGCGGGCGAGGCCCACGGCCACATTCATGGGGCTTCCGCCCACGTGCGCGCGGGGTGCTTCACCGTCACGCGAGACCACATCCACGAGAGCTTCACCGATCACCGTCAACATGGCACCACGGTAGCAAAGGCGACCGACAAGAAAGAGGCGACGCAGCGGCGTCGTCACCTAAAGAGATACGCGCACGAGGGGTGCGCAAGCCACGTACACTGGCGTACGACGAGCCGCCTCATCTCTGCGCGGCGCCATCACCCTAGACCGCACAACGCAGCGCGGCACAACACGGCCCTCACGACGAAGTCCGGGTCGAGGAAGAAGGATGCTGATGAGCACCACCTGGTCCGATCGAGAAGCACTTGCTGAAGCACTGGTCCCCCTGGTGGGCCGTTTGCACCGCGAGAACAAGGTGGTCACCACCGTGTTCGGCCGGTCGCTGGTTCACAAGTCCGTTACCGAAATCATCAAGGCGCACCGCTTCACCCGCCGCATCCTGGGCGAAGAGCTGCCGCTCAAGGACACCCTGGAGATCGTCGAGGCGCTGACCAAGCTCAAGCTCGGCACCTGCAACATCGACGTGGCCAAGCTGGCCCAGGGCTACAAGGAATCCGGTAGCAACCACCTCGAGGCGTACCTGCGTGAACAGCTCGCATCCGTGGTCGATCACCAGGGCGAGAACGAGCCCGAGTCCCAGGACGTAGTGCTCTACGGCTTCGGTCGCATCGGCCGGCTGCTGGCTCGCATCCTCATCAACCGCAACGACGGCACCGGCCTGAACCTGCGCGCCGTGGTGGTTCGCCAGAAGCCGGGCAACGACCTGGTCAAGCGTGCTTCCCTGCTGCGCCGTGACTCCGTGCACGGCCCGTTCGACGGCACCATCACCGTTGACGAAGAGAAGAACATCATCACCGCCAACGGTGTGCCCATTCAGTTCATCTACGCCGGCTCCCCGGCCGAGGTGGACTACACCGAGTACGGCATCGACAACGCTCTGGTGGTCGACAACACCGGCGCGTGGCGCGATGAAGAGGGACTCTCCCAGCACCTGCAGTCCAAGGGCGTTGCCAAGGTTCTGCTGACCGCTCCGGGCAAGGGCGACCTCAAGAACATCGTGTGCGGCGTCAACGACAAGGACATCCTGCCCGAGGACAAGATCCTCTCCGCAGCATCCTGCACGACCAACGCCATCACCCCGGTCGTCAAGGTCCTCAACGACCAGTACGGCATCAAGCAGGGTCACGTCGAGACCGTTCACTCGTACACCAACGACCAGAACCTCATCGACAACTGGCACAAGGGTGACCGTCGCGGCCGCTCCGCAGCGCTGAACATGGTCATCACCGAAACCGGTGCCGCCAAGGCCGTGGCCAAAGCTCTGCCGGAGATGAAGGGCAAGCTCACCGGTAATGCCATCCGCGTGCCAACCCCGGACGTGTCCATGGCCATCCTCAACCTGCAGTTGGAGAAGGCTCCGGAGTCCGCCGACGAGGTCAACGCGTTCCTCAAGGACATTTCCTTGAACTCCGCACTGCGCAAGCAGATCGACTACGTGGACTCCCCCGACGTCGTCTCCACCGACCTGGTCGGCTCCCGCCGCGCCGGCGTGGTGGACGGCTTGGCCACGATCGTCAACAACAACTCGCTCGTGCTCTACGTCTGGTACGACAACGAGTTCGGTTACTCCTGCCAGGTGGTGCGCGTGCTCGCACGCATGGCAGACATCTCCATGCCGCAGCTTCCGTAAGCTGCCCCGCTAGTACGACGCCGCCCCGGCCCCTTCCGCGCGAAGGTACCGGGGCGGCGTAGTTGGCTGTTGCAATTGCATGTAAATACTGTGTCGCACGGAAGGCCGCGCGCCTCGTGTGGCGTAGGAACCCTGCTGCGCACTTGGTGTGTCATTAGAACCTTTCTGAGCTCGGCCAAGGGTTCTGATGGCACATGAGATGAACGCGAGGGTCCTAACGTCCCTTTAGGTGCGTCTTTGCCGCAACGTCACCTCCGCCGACGCTGCTTCGCTCGCGAAGCCGTGCCCCCACCAGCGCCTCTCGCATCTCAGGCGCCCTTAGGACCCAGCCGCGCACCTGGTGCGTCGGTAGAACCTTTTTGAGCGCCGCCAGAGGCTCTAACGGCGCATGAGATGTACGCAAGGGTTCTAACGACCCTTGAGGTGCGTCTTTGCGGGGAGTTCAGACGTCAGTGGGGTCGTGCATTGCCCAGACGACCTCGCCATCGACCAGGTGCGCGGCGGGATGCAGGCCTAATTTCTGCGCCACCCGTTCTGACGCGTCATGGCCAGGAGAAATCCGCGCGGCAAAGCGTGCAACGTGGTCCTTCCGCAGCAATTCCACCGCCGACGACGCGGCTTTAGTCGCGTAGCCGTGCCCCCTCCAGCGACACGCGCATCTCAGGCGCTCTTAGGACCCAGCCGCGCACCTGGTGTGTCGATAGAGCCTTTTTGAACCGCGCCAAGGGCTCTAACGGCGCATGAGATGGATGCGAAGGTTCTAACGTCGCTCGGAGCTCGTCATGGCAGCACCTTCACCGCCGACGACGCCGCTTCAGTCGCGTAGCCGTGCCCCCACCAGCGTCTCTCGCATCTCAGGCACCCTTAGGACCCAGTAGCGCACCTGGTGTGCCACGCAGGTCTATTGGAGCTTCTCGCCGGATGGTTTGACCTCGCCGATGGCGTTGAGGCCGAACATCGGGGTGCCGTTGACGCGGTAGTCACCCACGATGCGGGCCTTGTAGATCGTGGGGTTGTGGGTCGCCACGGTGCGGGCGTTGCGCCAGAAGCGGTCGAGGGACTTGGACTTGCCCACGGCGGAGGCACCGAGCAGGTCGAAGATCCCGTCGGTCACATCGCGCACGAGTTCCGGAACAACCACCTGGGCGTGTGCCACGGGCAGTTCGCACGCGTTGGTCAACTCCTGGGGGTTGTCGAGAAGGGGGTCTCCGCCGAGAACGCCGATGGCGGCGTCGAGCTCGCGGGCCGCCTGAAGAACGATCGCCCGTGCCGCGGCAGCCTTGGCGCTGAGCTCTCCCACGCGCTGCAGCACCTGCGGATCCTCGCGAGCGACCGAGCCCGTACCGGTATTGAAACCGCGGGTGCGTGACCGCACCAGGTGCACGCCCTCGTCGATTGCGGCCTTGGCGATCCCCGCCTCGACGGCCAAGAGCACGAGCTGGAAGACAGCGGTCTCCTGGGTCGCGCGGCCGTCGCGATTGCGCACGTTGGCTGCCGGAACCTTGACCCCGCGGAAGTGCGTGGTGCCGGTTCCGGTGAGTTGCTGGCCGAAGCCGTCCCAGTCGTCGATCAGCTCGATGCCGTCCCACGAGCTCTTCACCAGCGCGTGCGAGCGCGCCTCCTGCCCGGGGATCTGGGCGGTGACCTGGATCCAGTCGGAGAAGATGGAACCGGTGGAGTAGTACTTAGTGCCGTTGAGCTCCCAGTCACCGCCCGCGGTCTGGGTGAGCGTGGTGGCCGCGGTGCCCAGAGCTGCACCGGAGCGCTCGGTCGCGGCATTACCCACGGTCTCACCGGCGGCGATCCGAGGGAACCAGACGTCGGATTCATCGGAGCTGAGGCTCGCGATGAATCCCAGGTGCGAACGGTAGACGTGCGCCACGTTGGAGTCGGAAGCGGCCAGGACGATCAGCAGCTCCGCCACCTGTTCCAGCGACGCGCCGTAACCACCCCGCGAGCGCGGCACCGTGAGCGCTCCGAAGCGGTGTTCATTGAGCCACGCGAACTGCTCGAACGGGAGAATCCGCTGCTGTTCGCGCTCTACGGCACCGTCGGCAACGCGATCAAAGACCGGCTGGAACACCTCGAAGAGTTCGCGGGTGCTCAGGGATCGCTGCGGATCCCCGTAAAGGGTTGCGGTGTCGAACTGTTCCTTGATCCCGGTGTCGCTGCTCATGTTCTCGGTAGTCCCTCGCGTTCAGTCGCGGTGCACGCACCCGACCGAGAGGAGCACAGCGCGTGCACGGGCATGACCGCGCGAACCGCAGGAGCTGAAAAGCTGTCCATCGGTCGTGGCGGAAGCACCGTCCCGGTATCCGGGTGGTTGCTGCGGCGTTGACGAGCCACGTCTCTCGGCCGCTCTTGATGGCGTTACGGATTCAGAGCATCACGCACCCAAGGTGACTGTCAACGCGCGTGACGGTTTATGACCGCCAGAACGCCCCGGTCACTCGGGACAGCGCGTGCAGGTCGTCCACGTGGGCGAGTTCGCGGGCGGAGTGCATCGACAACAGTCCCACGCCCACGTCCAGGGTGCGCATACCCAGGCGGGTGGCCGTGATGGGGCCGATGGTCGAACCGCACGGCACGTTGTTGTTGGAGACGAACTCCTGATAGCTCACGCCCGCACGCTCGCACGCGTCCGCCCACAAACCGGCACCCACGGCATCCGTGGTGTAACGCTGGTTGGCGTTGATCTTGAGCAATGGACCCGCACCGGGCTCGGGAGTGTTCACGGGGTCGTGGTGACCGCGGTAGTTGGGGTGGACCAGGTGACCGGCGTCAGCCGACAAACACACCGATTCGGACAGGGAACGTCGGTAATCATCTTGCGATTCACCCTGCGCCGCGCTGATCCGCGCGAGCACGTCTTCCAGGAACGGACCCGCCGCACCGGAGCGCGTGGCGGAGCCGACCTCTTCGTGGTCGAACGCGGCCAGCACGGACATCTGCGACGCGGATTCCAGGTCCTCGGCATGCTCGACCAACGCGTGCATTCCCGCGTACACGGAGGACAGGTTGTCCAGCCGCCCGCTCGCGAGCAGCTGCCGCCGCTGACCGATCAGTTCGGGCTTCTGTGTGTCCGCGAGCACCACGTCGAATCCCACGATGTCCTCCGGAGCCACCGACGCCTCGGCCATGTCGGCGAGCAGGCCCAGCACGTCAGCGTCCTGAGCCGAACCGGTCCCCCAAATGGGCTGCACGTGCTGCTGCTTGTCGAGTTTGAGCCCTTCGTTGGCGCCGCGGTCCAGGTGGATGGCCAACTGCGGGATCCGGGCGACCGCCTCCGTGGCGCACAGGTGCTGCGTGAGCTCGCCGTTCTCACCGCGCACCACGATCCGTCCGGCAAGACGCAGGTCCCGGTCCAGCCACGAGTTCAGCAGCACGCCGCCGTACACCTCAACACCAGCCTGGTACCAGCCGTTGGAGACCGTGGTGGGCTTGGGCTTCAGCTTGAACCCTGGCGAATCCGTGTGCGCACCCAGGATGCGAGCCCCGGCGCCCGCACGATAGTCGCGCGGGGCCACCCAGGCGATCAGAGCGCCGTCGCGAATCGTGAAGTGCCGCCCGCCGACGTCGCTCCACGCCTCGGATTCGCTCAGTTCCGTGAATCCCGCCCCGCGCAGTAGCTCCGCCGCGGCCGCGACCGCGTGGTACGAGCTGGGCGAGGCCATGACGTAATCGCCCAGGGCGCGGGCGTAGCCGAACGGGGCGCGGTGGGAATCCAAGTCAGAAACGCTGTGATGGGCCATGCAGGACAGTCTAGGGAGTGCGGTCCTGGTTGGTAGCCGAGTCGCCACCGTGGGAGCCCCGGTTCGGCGGCTGCGCACCCGCGAGCTGGCGGTCCCGCGGATCGCCACCCTGTGACGGGCCGTTCGGCCAAGGACCGTTCCCGGATTGTCCGTTCGGTGACTGCGGACCCGACGTCCTACGCACGTCCAACAAACCCACCGGGCGCCCCTGACCATCCCGAACGGTGTAGGGACCGTACTGCTCGGGCAGGGAGAGGTAGTTCTGGGTGCGGGGATCCACCACGAACGCCGCGAGCTCGGAACCCACCTGGCTGACCGTGCGGGGCCGCTGCGCCAACGCCGGCAACCGCGGCGGGGGCGGCAGGATGATGGTGCGAGACGTAGCAATTCGAGTCTTACGGGCCATCCGGAACACGACCAGGAGGAAGACCCCGTTGACAGCCAGCGTGAAGAGGACGTCGATGGGCCCGCCGCTGGTATCACTCAGGTCCGCCAATCCAACGATGGCCATGAGCGTGACCGTGCAGTTGTTGACCACGTGCAGGGCGACCGCCGCTTCCAGCCCGCCGGTGCGCCACGTGATCACGCCCATGGTGATCGCCATGACGGCAATGGAGGCCTGTCCCCACACGTCATAGAGGTGCCCGGCGACGAACAGCGGGACCGGCAGAAGAATCGCCCAGGCCGGGTGCTTCAACCAACGGCCCACCGTCTGCATCAGATAGCCACGGAAGACCAGTTCCTCCGCGAAACACTGGATGGGCACCAGCAGCACCACCATGAGCAGCAACCATCCCCACTGGGGTGCCACGGTGAACTCGATCGCCTCGCCGCCGGTCATCAGGTCGAGCAGGATGGACAAGCCGTTGATCACCACGAAAATGGCCAACGCCGCGAGCCCGCACTGGAGCATCCACTTCCAGCGCAGCCGCCCAGTCACAGAATGGAGCAGCCCCAATGGCCGCGGCCCCATGATTTTTCGGGCAAGGTACGCCGCCGGTGCCAGGAGCGCGACGGAACCGAACAGGAAGAAGAAGATGAGCGGATCCAGCTGGTCCATGGTGGCCACGTTGTCCAGGCCCATGGGGTTGTCCATGAACAAGATGACCGGGATGGCGAACAACACCGACAGAACGAGGAACAAGAAGAACAGAATCGCGCCCTCGACCAGGGGCTTCCACCATTCGTGGTTGCGGTCGGCGAATCCTAACAGGTGATACGCCAGCGTGCGTAGCTGCTCCGGCGGCACCTGGGACGGTCCGGTGGCCGGTACAGGCGCCGGGACACGACCGCCGTTCATGGTCGACGACGCCGCTCCCCCACCCGCGCCTCTCACCTCGCCGGGCCGTGGGGCCGGGCTCGAGTTCGGTGCTGGCGGCTTGCTCCAAGGCGCGGGATGCTGGCTCATGACTCCACGCTATCGGTCACTGGACCCCGGTGCGGTCATTGTGGAGGGCGTGTACCGCGGGCCGCGCTGCCTTACACCGCATAGCGGTCGACGAATGCGGCCAGGATCTTCTTGGGCTGGTCCACTTCGGGCCCGTCCTTCACGCGGTCGATCACGGTATGGGTGTCTCCGGGACGGAAGTACCCCAAATCCTTGTATGCAATCACGCGGTTGATCAGGCCGCCCGGGTCGAGTTCCGGGTGGAACTGCGTTGCGTAGAGGTTCTGCTTGACCCGGTACATCTGGACCTCGCACACCGTGCCGCTGGCCAGCAGCACGGCGCTGGCGGGCAGGGACCGGGTGCCTTCCTTGTGCCCCACGTACGCGGTGAACTCCCCCGGCAGTTGGGACAACAGCGGGTCCTTGGCACCCTCGTCGGTGACCGTAACGGTGATCGGCCCCACCTCTTCACTGCGGGTGCGATCCACCACAGCACCCTGGTGGATCCCCAGCGTGCCCACGCCGTAGCAAGCACCCAGGAACGGGAAGTCTCGAGCCACGACCTCGTCCAGAAGCGTGCTGATCCACTTCTCGGCGCGGTGCTGGGTGGACGACTTCTCCTCCGCGGGGTCGGAGGAATTGAAGGGCGAACCGCCCACGATGATTCCGCTGTAACGCTCCAGGTCCAGTTGCGGAACGGGCCCCTTCTCCAAACGCAGGTGTTCGAGCTGAGACTCCTGCAAGCCACCGAAACGCCGTACGGCGTCGTATTCCTCCAGTGCCACATCGTCTTCGGGCCGGGTGGCCAGCAGTACAAACGGTTTCATGACCTCATCGTAGGCACCGTTTCAGCACCCGCCGTGCGCGTCACGATGTGCGTCACACCACGTCACGCGTTACAGCGGGGTGACACTTGATTTCGGTTCTGAAAACTCCGGCCCAACCCTCTTGACTTCAGTCCTGTGATCCAGTTCACTATCTTTATATGGAATTTAGATTTCACATAGCGAAAAAGTAAGGGAAGCAATGACGCTCAGCGAGTTCAACGAAACGGATCGACAGTCGGCGGTGGAAACCGTACGCCCCGCTCTGGACATCCAACGCTGGATCGAAGAGATCGTGGACGGTCGTCCGTACGAAAGCACCGACGACGCACTGGCCGCCGCACGCGACGCGGCCAACCCTTTCACGGACGCAGAGGTCGATCAGGCTTTGTCGCACCACCCCAAGATCGGCGAGCGCGCCGCCGGGGAGTCCAAGGAAGCCGATCTCTCCCGCACCGAGCAGGCCGGACTGGGTGAGTCCACCGAGGACATCAAGGCCGAGCTCGCCCGAGGTAACGCCGAGTACGAGGAGCGCTTCGGCCAGGTGTTCCTGATCCGCGCCGCCGGCCGTTCATTGCCCGAAATTTTGTCAGAGCTGCAGCGCCGCCTGCAGAACACCCCGGAGGACGAGCGCACCGAAGTTGCCGATCAACTTCGTCAGATTGCACTCCTCCGCATCGAAGGGATCCTGTCATGAGCTTCATTTCCGCACACGTCCTTGATTCCGTGCACGGCTGCCCAGCCCAAGGAATCGACGTCACGCTCCTCACCGGTGAGGGCCAAGAACTTGGCACCGCCACCACCAACGAGGACGGCCGAGTCACCGAGCTCGGCCCAGAGACCCTGGAGTCCGGCCATTACCGGATCATTTTCGCAACCGAGCCGTACTTTGCCGGTCGCGAGCTTGAGACGTTCTACCCGTTCGTCTCAGTGGATTTCTCGGTGCGACAGGAGCAGGGCCACTACCACGTGCCCTTGCTGCTGAGCCCGTTTGCGTATTCCACATACCGCGGCAGTTGACCCAGGAGCCGACCCAGTCGACGATTGCCGATCCACTCAGACAGCACACCAATTTTCTACACAGGAGTAGATGAACATGACCGAAGTAGTTCTCGGAAAGAATCAGTACGGCAAGGCGCAGAACCACGTGGTGCGCATCAACCGTGACAACGACCGTCACATCATTCGCGACCTGGTCGTCACGTCCCAGTTGCGCGGTGACCTGACCGAGGTGCACACCAAGGGCGACAACGCCCACTGTGTCCCCACCGACACGCAGAAGAACACCGTGTTCGCGTTCGCCCAGAAGTACGACATCAAGTCCCCGGAGGACCTGATTCTCAAGCTCTCCGATCACTTCACGAGCGAGTTCGACTGGATTTCCGGTGGTCGTTGGGCAGCGGACGAGTACCGCTGGGACCGCATCAACGACAACGACCACTGCTTTGTCCAGAACAAGCAGGAAGTCCGCACTTCCGTGCTCGTCACGGGCGGTGCCAAGAAGACCGTGATCTCCGGCTTCAAGGACCTCACCATCCTGAAGTCCACCGAGTCCGGTTTCGAGGGTTACCCCAAGGACCAGTACACGACCCTGAAGGAAACCACGGACCGCATCATGTCCACGGACGTGGCGACCCGCTGGCGTTACAACACCACCGATGTCGACTTCGACGCCGTGTACGACAGCGTCAAGAACATCATCCTCACGAAGTTCACCGACCACTACTCCCGTGCGCTGCAGGAGACCCTGTACCTCATGGGCAAGGCCGTGATCGAGGCTCACCCGGAGATCGACGAGATCAAGTTCTCATGCCCCAACAAGCACCACTTCGTCTACGACTTGAGTTTCTGCGATCTGGGCAACAACAACGAAACCCACTACGCCGCTGACCGTCCCTTCGGCCTGATCGAGGCCACCGTGCAGCGCAAGGACGCTGCTGAGGACGAGCACGCCTGGATGGGCATCACCGGCTTCTGCTGAGCCATCTGCTCTACCGCCGATGTGTCCCCGCCTCTTGAGGCCGAGGCGGGGACACACCAGCTCATTCATTCCTAGGAAGGCTTCCCAATGTCACAAACCGCTACGACCGAGGTCAAGCGGCCCGAGGACGAGTACCTCGGCGCGGGTCCGAGCTTAGGCTACGGATTCCAGCACGTTCTGACCATGTACGGCGGCATCATCGCTCCGCCGTTGATCGTGGGTGGCGCAGCCGGTCTGTCCACCAATGAGCAAGCGCTCCTGGTCGCTTGCTGTCTGTTCGTCGGCGGTCTGGCAACCATGCTCCAGTCCTTCGGCATCAAGTTCTTCGGTTCCCAGTTGCCCTTGGTCCAGGGCACCTCGTTCGCCGGTGTGGCCACCATGACCGCGATCGTCAACGGTGACGGCGGGATCCAGGCGGTCTTCGGGGCGGTGATGGCATCAGCGGCCATCGGCTTCCTGATCGCACCGTTCTTCGCGCGCATCATCAGGTTCTTCCCGCCGGTGGTCACCGGCGTGGTCATCACGACCATCGGTCTGTCCCTGTTCCCCGTGTCCGCTCAGTGGGCCATGGGTGGAGCCGCCGTCGCGAATGGTGGGGATGAGAACGCGATCTTCAAGAACGTGTGTCTGGCCGGCGCAACGCTGCTGATCATCATGCTCCTGTCCAAGGTGGGCAGCGCGATCATCTCGCGGCTGTCCATTCTGTTGGGCATTGTTCTGGGCACGGTCTTCGCACTGGCTATCGGCATGGCCGACTTCTCTCAGGTCATGAACGGCGCGATCTTCGCGTTCCCCGAGCCCCTCGCGTTCGGACCGCCCACCTTCCAGCCCGCCGCCATCATCTCGATGACCATTGTGGTGCTGGTGATCCTCACGGAAACCACCGCGGACATCATTGCCGTGGGTGAGATCGTGGACACCAAGGTGGACCGCCGCCGTATCGCTGACGGTCTGCGTGCCGATATGGGCGCTTCCTTCCTGGCTCCCCTGTTCAACGGCTTCACTCAGTCCGCGTTCGCGCAGAACGTTGGTCTGGTCGCCATCACGGGTGTGAAGAGCCGATTCGTGGTCACGGCCGGCGGCCTGATCATGTTGATCCTCGGCCTGCTGCCCATCCTGGGTCGCGTGGTTGCTGCGGTCCCCATGCCGGTCCTGGGTGGCGCGGGCATCGTGCTCTTCGGCACCGTGGCCGCTTCCGGTATCCGTACCCTGGGTAAGGTCAAGTACCAGGGCACTCCCAACCTGGTCATCGTCTCCACCGCCATTGGTATCGGTATGCTGCCGATCGCAGCTCCGGACATCTACAGCGGCTTCCCCACGTGGTTCGAGACCATCTTCCACTCCGGTATTTCTTCCGCCGCTGTGGCAGCTGTCCTCCTGAACATCCTGTTCAACGAGATCAAGCTGGGTAACCCGCCCAAGGGCGAAGGTTCTGTCTTCACCGCGGCGCCACCTCGCTACGTTCGGATCGAATCGCTCGAGCACCTGCAGGGCTCCCTGCGCGAGGGCGACACCATCAAGAACGGCAAGCTCGTGGATTCCGAGGGCAAGGAAATTCCCGCCATCACGGCGTCGGGCGAGGTCGTCCAGGCTCCGGTCGTGGAGAATCGCTCAGGGTCCTCGAACAGCGACCACTAGCCGGGCCGACGACGCCGCTAGCGACCTTCGCGCGCGAGGGCACCGAGCGGCGTCGTCACCCAAGAAACTATTTCGCGGCTGCCAGGCCCCCACCGGAGCCTGGCAGCCGCACTGCCACATCGGTGAACCACCGTGACACTGCAGGAGAAACTGTGCAGCCTTCAAGCAATCACCATATTTTGAGCGGGTTGACCAACAACCTCAAAGACGCCAACTCCGAGGAAACGCAGGAGTGGATCGAGTCCTTCGACGGACTGATCGAGGCCCAGGGCACCGAGCGCGCGGAGTACATCATGCGCGCCCTGTTGCAGCACGCTGGCACTCACTCCGTGGGCGTGCCCATGGTGACCACCTCGGATTACGTCAACACCATTCCTGTTGATCAGGAGCCGGAATTCCCCGGTGACGAGGAGATCGAGCGCCGCTTCCGCGCCTACCTGCGGTGGAACGCGGCCGTCATGGTGCACCGCGCCCAGCACCCGGAGATCGGCGTGGGCGGGCACATTTCCTCCTACGCCGGTGTGGCCACTCTCTACGAAGTGGGCCTGAACCACTTCTTCCGCGGCCCCGAGCATCCGGGCGGCGGCGATCAGGTGTTCTGGCAGGGTCACTCCTCCCCCGGTAACTACGCGCGCGCGTTCCTCGAAGGCCGCATGACCGAAGAGGACCTCAACGCGTTCCGCCAGGAGAAGACCAAGGCTCCGCAGGGGCTCTCGTCCTACCCGCACCCACGCTCGATGCCGGACTTCTGGCAGTTCCCCACGGTGTCCATGGGTCTGGGCCCGATGAACGCGATCTACCAGGCGCAGTTCAACCGCTACATTCACAACCGCGGCATCAAGGACACCTCCGACCAGCACGTGTGGGCCTTCCTCGGTGACGGCGAAATGGACGAGCCGGAAAGCCGCGGCCTGCTCCAGCTGGCGGCCAACGACAAGTTGGACAACCTCACGTTCGTGGTCAACTGCAACCTGCAGCGACTCGACGGACCCGTGCGTGGTAACGGCAAGATCATCCAGGAACTCGAAGCGTTCTTCCGAGGCGCGGGCTGGAACGTCATCAAGGTCGTGTGGGGCCGCGAGTGGGATTCACTGCTCGAGAAGGACAAGACCGGCGACCTGGTCCGGATCATGAACGAAACGCTGGACGGTGATTACCAGACGTACAAGGCCGAGTCCGGTGGATTCGTGCGCGATCACTTCTTCGGCAAGTCCCCCGCGACCAAGGAGCTCGTCGCGGAGATGTCCGACGACGAGATCTGGAAGCTCAAGCGCGGCGCCCACGATTACCACAAGGTCTACGCGGCCTATAAGGCGGCCACGGAGCACAAGGGTCAACCCACGGTGATCTTGGCGCAGGCAGTGAAGGGCTACGGTCTGGGCACCCACTTCGAGGGTCGTAACGCGACCCACCAGATGAAGAAGTTGACCCTGGACGACCTCAAGATCTTCCGCGACCACTTGCGCATTCCCATCAGCGATGAAGAGCTCGAGAAGGACCTCTACAACGCGCCGTACTACCATCCCGGAGAGGACTCCCCGGAGATCAAGTACCTCCTGGAGCGCCGCAAGGAACTCGGTGGCTTTGTGCCGGATCGCCCGCACGAGCAGAAGGACATTGCGCTGCCGTCCGACAAGGCCTATGCCTCGGGCAAGAAGGGTTCCGGCAAGCAGATGGCCGCGACCACCATGGCGTTCGTGCGCATCTTGAAGGACCTGATGCGTGAGAAGGAGTTCGGCCACCGCATCGTGCCGATCGTGCCCGACGAATCGCGCACGTTCGGTATGGACTCGTTCTTCCCGACGTCGAAGATCTACAACCCGAACGGGCAGAACTACCTCTCCGTGGACCGCGAGCTCATGCTGGCCTACAAGGAATCCCCGCAGGGTGTGCTGTTGCACCCCGGCATCAACGAGGCCGGTGCAACCTCAGCGTTCACCGCGGCGGGTACCTCCTACGCCACGCACGGCGAGGCCATGATTCCGTTCTACGTGTTCTACTCGATGTTCGGTTTCCAGCGCACGGGTGACTCCTTCTGGGCCGCAGCGGATCAGTTGGCGCGCGGGTTCATCATTGGTGCCACCGCCGGCCGCACCACGCTCACCGGCGAGGGCCTGCAGCACGCGGACGGTCACTCACCGCTGATCGCGGCCACCAACCCGGCCGTCATCCACTACGACCCCGCCTACGGCTACGAGATCGCGCACATCATCAAGCGTGGCATCGAGCACATGTACGGGTCCAAGGATGAGGACCACAACGTGATGTACTACCTGACCGTCTACAACGAGCCGATCCGCCAGCCGGCGGAGCCGGAGAACGTGGATGTCGAGAGCATCGTCAAGGGCATCTACCTCCTCAAGCCGGCAGAGAACGAGGGCCCCAAGGCCCAGCTGCTCGCCTCCGGCGTGGGCGTGGCCTGGGCTATCGAGGCCCAGCAGATCCTCGCGGACGAATGGGGCGTTTCCGCTGACGTCTGGTCCGTGACCTCGTGGACCAACCTGCGCCGCGACGCCTTGGCCGCCGAGCGGGACGCGTTCCTCAACCCGGGAGAGGCCCGTCGTGTGCCGTACGTGACCGAGAAACTGGGCGCGACCCAGGGACCGGTCGTGGCGACGTCGGACTTCGCCTCCGATCTGCAGGATCAGATTCGCCAGTACGTGCCCAACGAGTGGGCCTCGCTGGGTGCGGACGGATTCGGTTTCTCGGACACCCGCGCGGGCGCGCGCCGTTTCTTCAACATCGACGCGCACTCCATGGTGGTGCGCACGCTGGAGATGCTCGCGGAAGCCGGTGAGGTGGACGCGGAAGCTCCCAAGCAGGCCATCGAGAAGTACGACCTGCTCAACCCCAATGCCGGAACCTCCGGTAACGCGGGCGGGGACGCCTGATTCCATCCAGTTCGACCGTGGCCCTCGTTCCGTAACGGACGGGGGCCACGGCTGTGCGCGGATCCATTCATCTGCACGGAGTCCTGTAAGAATGGGCGGCATGAAGGGGATTATTCTCGCGGGAGGCACGGGCAGCCGACTGCATCCGATCACCATGGGCATCAGCAAGCAATTGGTCCCCGTGTACGACAAGCCCATGATCTACTACCCGCTCTCCACCCTTCTCTTGGCGGGCGCGAGGGAGATCCTGATCATCACCACACCCCAGGATTCGGAGCAGTTCCGGCGGCTGCTGGGCGACGGATCGCGCTTTGGAGTGTCCATCACCTACACGGTGCAGGCATCCCCGGACGGGCTCGCGCAGGCGTTCACCCTGGGCGCAGAGCACATCGGTGACGAGCCGGTCTGCTTGGTGCTGGGCGACAACATCTTTTACGGCCCCGGCCTGGGCACGCAGCTGCGCCGCTTCAATGAGATCGACGGCGCCGCGGTGTTCGGTTATCGCGTGGCCGACCCCACCGCGTACGGCGTGGTGGAATTCGACGCCGCCGGCCGCGCCATCTCGCTCGAGGAGAAGCCGTCCCAGCCGCGTAGCCCCTACGCGATCCCTGGTCTCTACTTCTACGACAATCACGTGGTCGAGTACGCGCGGTCACTGAAACCCTCGGCCCGCGGGGAGCTGGAAATCACCGACCTCAACCGCATTTACCTGGAGCAGGGCAAGCTGCAGGTGCAGGTCCTGGACCGCGGCACCGCGTGGCTGGACACGGGAACCTTCGACTCGCTGGCGGACGCCTCGAACTTCATCCGCACCGTCCAGGCTCGTCAGGGGCTGTCGATCGGCTGCCCGGAAGAGGTTGCCTGGCGCATGGGGCTGCTCTCCGACGACGAGCTGCGCGAGCGCGCGGCTGGCCTGGTCAAGAGCGGCTACGGTCACTACCTCCTGGGACTGCTGGAGCGCGAACGGTCGCGGGGCTGAGCGAGCGGTGGCCGCGCGGCGTCGTCACCGGAATTTCACCCGAGGCTCCCCTACCCGCAAGTTGCCGTCCGACCGGGCGTGACGTCAGACCATCAGAGTGTGCTCGACAGCAACACTCTCGGGGGAAGGCAGCACGCCGTGGAACTCAATCGAAGGAATCTGGTCAAGGGAACCGCGGGTCTGGGGACCCTGGCCGTAGGTGGGCTCGTGGCCTCTCCCGCTCAGGCCCACGAGGGTCGCGGCCATGGCCATGGAGGCTCCGAGCTACCGAACGCGCCCCGCACGCCCGCGGAGCGGTTGGCGCGCGACGAACGGTACTGGCGCAGTGTGGCGCGGCACTTCCGCATGGACATGCCGATGACCAATTTCGAGAACGGCTACTTCGGCGCGAATCCGCAGATCGTGCGGGACACCTACGCGGAGAAGAACCGGATCATTCAGGAGCAGAACTCCTGGTTCCTACGCAACGACTACGAGAAGCACATCACCGAAGTGCGCGCCCGGCTCGCCAAGGCGGTGGGATGCTCCGTGGACGAAATCGCGATCACCCGCGGTGCAACCGAGGCGCTGCAGGTCATGATCGGCGGCTACAACAAGCTCAAGCCCGGGGACGCCGTGGCCTACGCGGACCTCGACTACGACTCCATGCAGTACGCCATGAACTGGCTCAAGGAACGCCGTGGCGTGGACGTGATCACCACCGCGATTCCGGAGCCGGCCACGTACCAGAATGTGATCGATCATTACACCAAGCTGCTCTCGGACAACCCGCGCATCAAACTGCTCCTACTGACCCACATCTCGCATCGCACCGGACTCAAGGTGCCGATCTCGGAAATCTCCCGCATGGCCGCCGAGCGCGGGGTGGACACCGTTGTGGATGCCGCCCACTCGTGGGGTCACGTGGACTTCGACGTCAAGGATCTCAACAGCCCGTTCGTGGGATTCAACCTGCACAAGTGGATCGGCGCGCCGCTGGGCTGCGGCTTCCTGTACATCCAGAAGGATCGCCTGGGCGACATCGACCGGCACTTCGCGGACGAGGACTTCGACGCCGACGACGTGCGGTCCAGGATTCACACCGGCACCGCCAATTCGGCCAATTACTTATCCATCCCCGCAGCCTTGGATTTCCACCACGCAGTGGGTGCCGCCAATAAGTTCGCGCGGTTGCAGTACCTGCGCGACCGCTGGGTCAAGCAGGTGGTGGACGTACCCAACCTGACCGTCATGACCCCGGAGGATCACCGGATGTACGGGGCTCTGACCTCGTTCCGGATCGACGGCAACACCACTCGCGAGCAGAGTGTGGCGATCACCGATTACCTCACCAACGAGTGGGGCGTGTTCACGGTGCGCCGCGGTGGTGTGGCCAAGGGCGAGGTCATTCGCGTGACCCCGGCCCTGTACAACACCCCGCAGGACAGCGACCTGCTGGCGCGGGCGTTGAAGGCTGCGGCGAGGCGGTTCTAGGCGTTCGGGTTCAACGCGGTGGTGGCGGCGGCGTTCTTGGCTTTCTGGCGTTGCCGCCACCGCACCACCGGCTCCTCGATACCCAACCATGCCAAGATGCCGGCACCGGTTCCGAGAATCACTCCCAGCACTACGGTGACGGGCTCGGGTAGCCCCGTGGTGACCGGCTCGAGAGCGCGGATCACGATCAGGTGGGCCAGGTAGATGCTGTAGCTGGCCAGGCCCAGCAGTTGGACGAGCTGGAGCTTCATGATCCGATTGAGGGAGCGGCCCAGCGGGCCATCCGCGCCCCCCAGTCCCCACATGATGACCAGAGCTGCAGCCACTGCTTGCATGGAATAGCGGAGGGTTTCGCGAAATAATTCATCGCGAATGACTAATGACGCCAGGTACAGCGTGAGAGCTGTCCACAGAATGGCGTCTTTCCCCAGAAACTCTTTCCTTCGCGCAATTTCGGCGTGAATACCTGCTGATTCATGAGAACGTAACCGTCTGCTCCTGAACCACAAGGCCACCAGGACACCAATGGCAATCGCCTCCGAACGGGTATCCGTGCCGAAGTAAATCCGATCCGAGGTAGCGCCGGAGAAGTAAAGAACCGCGCGAGCCAGCACCGAACACACGATGATTGCCCAGGCCAGAACGCGCAGACCCATTACCGGGCGATGACCAACAGTGGCGGGAAGATTTTCAACGCTCTGCGGAGATAAAACCCTCGAATATCAAAAGAGTTCGTCTTTTCGAGTTCACGTAATAACAAATGCGTAATGATGAAACCCGAGATGACGAAGAAAATGGTCACCCCGCTGCCGCCCGGAACCACGGTCAAACCTGCGTGCGACAGTACAACCAGCATGACCGCACCTGCACGCATGGCATCGACATGTGCGAATCCCCTCAAAGGAAGTTTGCGATTCTGCGCGTCAAGTGGCGTGTTAATAGCGCGATGCTTCGAAACTGAACTCCCCAAAACTGTCTCCCCCCGTAGCCACACACGTGTTTCTTTGTGGCATCCCCCGATGCCACAGGGCACTTGTCGTCCGTGAAAAATCCGTTGACCGCCCCAAATGGCGTACATACACAAGCACCCTGCGCATGGTAACGTGCCAGCAAGATGTCAGCGAGTTTTAAGGGAATAAGCGTTGACATCCGGCGCAAAAAAATAGCGCCACGGGACCAAGCATCCAAGGGGGCTTGAGATGCGGTCCGTTATCTCATGGGGAGGGATAAGTGTGAACACTCAATCATCACGACAATCGCTGACACCAGCTACGAAACGCCCGAGAACAATCATTCTGGGCACCGTGATCACGCTGGGCATCGGCGCACTCGGATTCACAGGATTCGCGGCGGCCCAGGCCGATCCGGACAATAACGACACGTCTGCGGCACCAGCCGAACCCGGACAGATCAATCCACACTTGGCCGCAGATGCCTTCGCCGCCGACTACGTGGTCGACAACAAACCCGCGGAGGACCTCCCTCGGTCGGGCAACCTCAATCGAAACGGCCCGGAGATGAAGGCCGTGGCCTCATGGCTCGCCGTTCCGACCACCACGGAGCAGGACAGCTCCGGGGCTGCCATCGGACCAGCTGCGGAGCAAATGGCGAATCTCGAGGACGAGTTCGAGCGCGAGGGCTGGAAGCAAGTTGGTGAGCCCAAAGTGGTAGGCACACCCACCAGCGCACCCATCACGATCGACGGCACGTCCGGTCTGCGCATCACCGCATGCTTGAACGACGCATCCGTCAAAGTGATCGGCCCCAACGGCCGTGTCGTGCGTCCCGAGTCTCAGGGACAGCGCGTCCTGAACACCTTTGACCTCATCGAGGATCCCGACGCTGGCTGGAAAGTTGTCGCCACCGGTTTCCCGTCCGATCCCCGCTGCTGATCCCAGCTCCACTCCACACTTCCGGTGGTTGACATCATGAATATTCTGCGTCGTTTCCTGTCCATGACAGCACCCTCGGCACTGGCTGCCGCGCTCGTGGTCACGTCACTGACACCCGTGTCCCCCGCTGCTGCGGCACCGGGTCCCGTGGACGGTAAGACCCAACAAACCGCTGCGGCCTCCTGCTTTGAAATCAAACAGCGGGATCGCACGTCACAGTCCGGCGTTTACTGGCTCCTCACGCCGGCCATGGACACACCCCAGGAGTTCTACTGTGACCAGGCCACCGATGGCGGTGGCTGGGTCATGGTGGGTCGTGGGCGCGAAGGTTGGACCGAGAGTTACGAGGGTCAGGGCAATCCCGCCTCCCTTCGGAACACCATCACCGGGCCCGAGGCGTTCAAACCCGCACAACTGTCCTCGGAGACCGTGGACGAGCTGTTGAACGGCCAGCGCCCGGACGAGTTATCCGAAGGCCTACGGATCCGCCGCGCCAAGGACCAGGCCGGGCGAAACTGGCAGGAAGTTCGGCTGGACACCACCAACCAGCCGCGCTGGTCCTGGACGCTCAGCGCCAGCATCCCCGTTCCCAACGCGTACTTCGACGGCGAACGCGTGACCAATCAGCTGACCTCGTGGGCCCAGATTCCACGCCACTGGCTCCGCGGCTACGACCCGCTGAAGGCGTTACGCTTCACCGATCGTGCGGAGCAGGGATACCTGCGCGGATTCGCCTTCGACGACGGCGTGCGGGGAACCACCGACGCCAATTCCCACTTGTGGGCCAGGGATTCGAGCACCGGAGCCATCCCGTTCGCCCAGATGTACATCCGACCGCAGGTCACCCAGGATGCCTTTGCGGGTCGGGAGATCCCGGCTGCAGGAACGGCTGTCCAGGAACGTCGCGAACTGCCCAACTCTGGCGCCGAACCCACCCGCTGGGGCGCCGTCGGACGAGCCGACGGCGGCCAGGGCGAGTTGAACACCGAGGTGCAGGCCTTCGCGGAGTCGGCGGGTTCGGTCTTCGCGGGCGGTAATTTCGCTCGGATGCAGCGGGACGCCAACGGTGCCGAGGCTGTCGATCAGAAGTACCTGGCGGCCTTCGATGTCGACACCGGTGAACTCCGGACGGATTTCCGACCGGTGCTCAACGGTCAGGTCAAAGCGCTGCAGGCGCTGCCCGGTGATCGGGTGGCGGTCGGTGGTCAGTTCTCGACCGTCAATGGTGTGACCTCCCCCGGTCTGGCCGTGCTGAACGCTCGCACCGGTGAACTGGACCCCGCATGGAAGCTCAAGATCGAGAACTTGGTGTCCGGAGGTGTGATTCAGGTCCGAGGGTTGTCCCTTCGTGACAACGACCTCTACCTGGCCGGTTCCTTCACCCACTTGACCGGCGGCACCGATCCCTACCAGGTCTATGCCCGCGGCGCTGCGAAGATCAATGCCACCAACGGCACGCCGGATCGCGCGTGGAACCCGAACTTCAACGGAACCGCGACCGATGTGGACGCCTCAGACCGAGGTGACCGTGTCTATGCCTCCGGCTACTTCTCGCAGTCGGGTCCTAACCCGGCGTTCCGCCTGGCGGCGATGTCCGCCCAGGGCGCCGCCACGTTGACACCGTGGTCCTGGACCCCCTCCATGCCACCTCGCGCCGGTCGCGTGGACGGCTTCCAGTTTGCGGTCAAGGAACACGGGGACACCGTGTGGGCCGGTGGCGCGGAGCATTCGATGTTCGGCTACAACCGGGACACCCTGAGCCGCACTCAGGAGAACATCACGATGGCCGGTGGCGACTTCCAGTCCATCTCGAACAACGACGACACGGTGTTCGGTTCGTGCCACTGTGGCCACTTCAACTACTCAGGGGCCAATAAGTATGCGGTTCCGCGCGGTGCCTTCAGTGTGGCCGACCGCATCGATCTGATCGGCGCGTGGGATTCCGCGAGCGGTTCCTACCTGCCCGAGTTCAACCCGCGCCTGAAGGGCCACGGCGGCTGGGGGATTTGGGGTTCCATGGTCGACAGCCGCGGTGTGCTGTGGGCCGGCGGCGACATTGCCCGCTCCGACACCCAGGCCGGCTGGTCCCAGTGGTCCGGCGGTTTCGTCCGCTTCGCTCCGCGTGATGCGAGCGCCCCGGGCACACCCACCGACTTCCGAGTGACACCGGAAACCGTGAACGGAGCGGCAAGCCACAAGCTCAGCTGGAAGGGTTCGGGCGACTCTGGAACCGTCTATCACCTGTTGAGCGGTGATCGCACCGTGGCCACCACCGCGGAGACCTCATACTCCCTGCCCGCCACCGAGGGCGCGACCTACGCCGTGCGCGCGGCAGATTCGAGCGGGAACATCTCGGCCAGCACGCCGCTGACCGCCGTGGGTGCCGAGCCCACGCCGGAACCGGCTCCTGAGCCCACTCCCACCGACGAGCCGACTCCGACACCCACGCCGGAACCGAGTGACACCACACCGGGCACCGCGCCGTATTCCGTGCTCGATGCCAAGCAGCAATGGCGCTACCGGTTCGACGCCACGGCCCCGGACAGCAATTGGCGTTCCGTGGACTTCGACGATTCGTCCTGGTCCGAGGGCGCCGCACCGTTGGGCCGCGGCACAGCGGATCTCGGTACACAGCTGACAGCTCCGGAGGGAACCACACCACGCTCCTTCCAGGTCCGCCGTGAGGTGAACATCGATCAGGCAGCCGACGTGGAGAAGTTGACGCTGACCACCCGCGCCGATGACGGCATCGTGGTGTACGTCAACGGTGTCGAAGTGACCCGATCGCAACTGCCCGATGGTCCGATCAATCACAACACCTTCGCGTCAGCCGCACCGCGTACCGCTGCCGCTGTTCAGAACCCGGTGACCGTGGAGGTTCCCGGGTGGATGCTCAAGGACGGCAAGAACGTGGTGTCCGCCCAGGTGCACGCCAACTGGGGCGCCTCTCCTGATTTGTCCTTCGAGCTGACCGCCCAGGCCACCCCGGGTGAGGCGCCAGAGCCGCCCACCGAGTCCAGCGGTAACCAGCCCCTGGTCGCTGCGGGTTCCAAGTGGTCGGTCCGGCACGTGAACTCGGCACCTTCGGACAACTGGTTCCAGGGACCCGTGGATCCAGAGTGGTCGGTCCTGACCGCTCCCGTGGGTTGGGGCCAGGGCGTCAGCTCTGTGCTCAGGGCGGATTCGACCCGCCCCATCAGCACCCAGTTGATCCGCGAGGTCGACGTCACGAACCCGGATGAACTGCACGAGCTGCTGTTGACCACCCGCGCCGATGACGGAGTGATCGTGTGGATCAACGGTCGGGAAGTGGCTCGAGCCGGGCTGCCCACCGGCGCCGTCAACTGGAACACCTACTCGACCCAGGCGCCGCGGACCGCCGCCGCTATGGAAAACCCCGTGAGCGTCGTCGTCCCCGCGTCTGCCTTGAAGGCCGGGAAGAACACCGTGGCCGTCCAAATGCACGTGAATTATCGGAGCACCCCTGATGCGAGCGCAGATGTGACGCTTCAGGCCGTTCCCGAAGAGGCGGCTGAGGCCCGCATGGCTGAGGCGGTCGAGGAGGAGAATCAGTGACAGTGGCCCAACGGCTGACCTTTGCCGATGCTTACGAGCAGCTGCGACGCGCGCAGAAACCCGGGGCGGGGGTGCCCGCATACACGCGCTGGGTCAACCGGTCGTTGGCACGATATGCGGCGGCATTCCTGGCCTCCAAAGGGGTCAGCGCGGACGGCACCACGGCATTGAGCGCAACCTTCTCCGCGGTCGGCCTGGTCCTGCTGGCGCTGGGGCCCATCTCGTGGTGGACCGGTCTGGCGGTGGCCGTGTTGTTCGCCATCGGGTACGTCCTGGACTCCGCGGACGGCCAGGTGGCTCGCCTGACCGGAACCGGCTCGCCCGCCGGTGAATGGCTCGACCACGTGGTCGATGCCATTCGGACCCCGGCCATCCACTTGTGCGCACTGATCTCCTGGTACCGGCATGACCCGGTGCGCGATGACATCAGTTCATGGCTGCTCGCGCTTCCCGTGGTGTTCACCCTGGTGGCCGTGGGGCACTTCATGAGCCAGATCCTCGCGGAGCAGTTGCTGCGGGCACGCGGGGTGCGCACCAATGTGGCCTCCGATGCGGGACCCATCCGGTCGTTCGTCAACCTGCCCATGGACGCCGGCGTGACGTGCTGGGTTTTCGTGCTGTGGGGCGCTCCCGGGGTGTTCGCCGTGGCGTACGGACTGTTGCTGATCGCCCACATCGGGATCGGTGCCATATCCATGCGCCGGAAGCGCCGTGCCCTGCACGCCCTCAAGCATCAGGAGACCACCGCATGAGCACCCTGCCCACCGTTACCGGGATCATTTGCACCATCGGTGGTCGTCCGGAGATGCTGCGCGACGCAGTACGCGCCATGGCGGCCCAGGACATCACTGCGGACCTCGAGATCCTGGTGCTCTTCGACCACGTGGCGATCGACGAGCTGACGGACGTGGATCTGCCCGAGAACGTGAGCCTGCGAACCATCGTCAACGACGGCCCTCGAGGTCTGGCCGGTGGTCGCAACAGCGGGGTGCGCCACGCGCGCGGTCAGTTCGTGGCCTTCTGCGATGACGACGACGCCTGGGAACCCGCCAAGCTACGCCTCCAGTTGGCCGCGTTGGAACGGCGCCCGGACGCGGTGGCCGTGGCCGGCGGCATCGCGATCGTGACGGACTCGGGAACCGTCCACCGCGATCCTCCCGCCGAAGCTTCCTTCGACGATTTCCTGCGCTCCCGCATCACCGAGATCCACCCCTCGGCGGTGCTGTACCGCACGGCGGATCTGCGGCCCGGCGGTGCCATTGGCCCCGTGGACGAGGACCTGCCCCACGGTTACGGTGAGGACTACGATCTGCTGCTGCGCGCCACGCGTAACGGGCCGGTGATCTCGGTCCCGGAGACGGTGCTGACGGTGCGTTGGGACCGTCCGTCCTACTTCGCGGGGAAATGGGATTCGCTGGCCGAAGGGCTGACCTACATCCTGCGGAAGTTTCCGGAATTCGAGAGCTGCCCACCGGGCCTGGCGCGCATCACGGGCCAGGTCGCCTTCGCGCATGCGGCGCGCGGGCGCCGTCGTACGGCCGTGGAATGGTCCCACGCCACGCTCCGCAGGAATCCCCTGCAGCTGCGCGGCTGGGCCGCTCTCGTGGTGGCCATGACCCCGGTGCCCGCGGATGCGCTGCTGAACGTGGTTCAAAGCACCGGCCGAGGTCTGTAATGACCCAGCTGCACAACCGACCAGCATTGCCGGCAGACTCGGCGACGACCTCTCAACGGTCACTACCCGCGTGGCCGATTCTCATCCTCTTCCACGGCTTCCCCATCATTTGGGCCATGGGCGCACTGCAATTCGCGCCGTTCGCTCTCGCGGTGATCATGGCCGCGCTCATGGTGTTGCGCGGCCGCGTCATGGTGCCCCTGCCTGCGTGGTTCCTCGCCGCATTGGTGGTCTGGGCGCTCGCGTGCGCCACCCAGCTACCCGACGCCGGTGCTCTGGTGGGTTTCGCACTACGCTGGGGCAACCTCTTGGCCGCCCTGATCATCCTGCTGTACGTGGTCAACGCCCGAGACAGGCTGGGCCAGCACGCGATCCTGGCCGGGTTGATGACCGTGTGGGCCACGGTGGTGCTCATGGGTGCCCTGGCCCTGTTCATCCCCGATGTTCGGCTGAACACGCCGGTCGGCATGCTCCTGCCCGGTTCATTGACCTCCAACGAGCTGGTCAAAGACCTGGTGTTCCCGCCCATGGCCGAAGTGCAGTTGCCGTGGGGCGCTCCGGAACCCTACATCCGTCCGTCGGCCCCGTTCCCCTACGCCAACAGCTGGGGGGTCGCCTACGTCATGCTGACCCCGGTGGCACTGGCCACGCTGCTGACCGTGCGTACCTGGTGGGTCAAGCTGCTGATCAGTGCCGGGCTGGTGCTCTCCCTGGTGCCCGCCGTTGGCACCAGCAACCGCGGCATGTTCCTGGGTCTGGGGATCGCCTTGGTGTACGCGGTCTTCCGTCTCGCCCTCTCCGGGTACTGGAAGGTTGGCCTGGCAGGTCTGCTGGCCCTCACCGGTGCCGCCATGTGGCTGATCCTGGGCGGAGTGGCGGAGCAGATCCTGGGTCGCCAGGAATACAGCGACAGCACCGGCGGCCGGCTCAACCTCTACCGGCAAACCTGGGAGGCCTCGCTGGAGAGCCCGCTGCTGGGTCACGGCGCCCCGCGCATGGAGGAAAGCGTGGGTGTCTACATGGGCACCCAGGGCTACCTCTGGTTCTTCCTGTTCAGCTACGGCCTGGTGGGCCTCATCCTGTTCGTGGGTTTCCTATGGGGATCCACATGGTGGACCCGCGGCGTGAAATCGCCGGCTTCCATCATGCTGCACTCCGTTCCCCTCGCCGCGAGCGCCATTTTCGTGGTTTACAGCTTCGACATCATGCAAACCTGCATCCTGGTCACGGTCCTGGGTCTGCTCATGCGTGAGCGGATCGCCAAGGCTCGTTCATGAGTCGGGTGGGAGGCGCCCGCAGCGCCGCGCTGACGTTCGGTTTCGTCATGGCCGGCGCGGTCATGGCCTTCGGGATCACCCTGAGCATGACGCACGGTTCCGGCGCAGCCGATGCCGGCCGCCTCTTCCAACTCACCGCGATCCTCGCGATCGCGACCACCGCGTGCACCGTGGGCGCCGACGTCGGTCTGGTGCGTACCCTGCCCTCGCTCGCCGCACGACGCCGCTCGGACCAGTTGCGCACGGCCGTGCGCGCCGCCGCTCCCCCTCCGGTGATCGTTTCGTTGCTCGTCGCTCTCACAGCGGGAGCGGTTGCGCTCGTAGGGGCGCTCGAGCAGGACACGGGGACCGCCGTGCTGATTCTCGGTACCGCACTGGTGGCGGGGACCATCCTGAACCTGTGCTTCGGCGTGCTGCGTGGACTGCACAAGGTTCCGTGGTTCTCGTTCCTGCAGAACGTGGCCCTGCCGTCCCTGCGGTGGGCGGGTGTGCTGATCGTCATCTGGCTGGGAACGTCGCTTCCTGCCCTGACCCTCGCCTGGTGTCTTCCCGTGATCGTGGTTCTGGGCTTCGCACTCATCGCCGCCAAACGTGCCTGGCCCGACAGCGAGATCGCTGAGGAGCCTGCGGCGGAGGGCTTCGACAAGAAACAGTTCTGGGGATTCTCCTCCGCCCGCGGTGTCACCGCCATGATCGAGACGCTGCTCGAGTGGATCGATGTGCTCCTCGTGGGCGTCTTCCTGGGGCCGGTGGCCGCAGGTGTGTACGGCGTAGTGAATCGCTGTGTCCGAGCCGGCACCATGTTGGATCACACCGCCCGTATGGTCACGGGCCCGGGGATCAGCGCGGCCATGGCGGTCAAGGATTTCGGGAGCACCAATCGCATTTACACGGTGGCCACCGCCGTTCTGGTCGCTGCTGCGTGGCCCCTGTATCTCACCTTGGCGCTGCACGGCCGCGCGGTGCTGAACCTGTTCAGCGAGGGCTTCGAATCGGGCCACACCGCCATGGCCATCGTGTCCCTGAGCATGCTGTTCGTGGTCTCCGCCGGCGGTGTGCAATCCATCTTGTTGATGGCGGGTCGCAGCTCGTGGCAACTGGGGAACAAGTTCTCCGCCCTCATCGTCGCCGTGACGCTCAACCTCCTGTTGATCCCGGTATGGGGTATCACCGGGGCCGCCGTTGCCTGGTCCGCGGCGCTCCTCACGGATGCGGGCCTGGCGCTCTGGCAGATCACTACCAAATTGGGGATCCGCCCAGATCTGGGTCTGATTTTGCGCACCGGAGCCATCACCGGCGGCTGGACCCTCTTGGTGGGCCTGGTCACGGTGTGGTTCGGAGGTGGCACGGTGACCGCGCTGCTCGTTCATCTGGCACTCATGGCCCCGGTGGTCGGATGGGTGCTCCTGCGCTTGGCTCGCCGGTCCACGGTGCGGGATTCCGCATAAGGGAGGACACGTGTCGCCTTGATCGAATTCACAGAAACTTACTAGTCTGTTAATCAGCAGATCACCTTCAATTCACTGGGCATTTTGCGGGCGCAGGATGCCAACAGAATTTGACGCATTCGGGGGAATGTGAGGGTGGCTGCACAGCTTTCACGGGGGAGAAATACATGGGCTCGAGTACCAAGTCTCACTTCAAGAGACGCCGGAAACGCACCGGTTCGCATGAAACTGCACCGCTGGAGATCAGCCAACTCGTGGCACGCGTCCTGCGCCGTTGGCCCACGGTTCTGTTGACCGCACTGATCATCCTGGCACTCGTGGTACTCGCCAGCCTTCTGGCCCCCCGCTCCTACACGGCTACCGCTTCGGTTGCGGTCTCTCCCATCGTGACCGCCTCCAACGTGGGCGGCGCATCGGCCAACGACGTGGACATGCCTACGGAGATCGCCACGGCCACGTCTCGAGTCGTGGCCGAACGGGCGGCCCAGGATTTGGTCGACGCCGAGGACCAGGACCTGGTGAGCGATCTGCTCGAGAACACCGAGGTCGGTTCACCGTCCCAGTCGAGTGTGCTGCGTATCAACGTCACCGCGAACTCGGCAGACACGGCTTCGGAGCGAGCCAATGCACTGGCCGATGCCTACTTGGCCGACCGCCAGGAAACCGCAGAGTCGCGCGCCGGCGAGGCCGCCGATTCGCTGCAGGAGTCATTGGGCGACATGTCATCGGATGATTCATCCAGGCAGTCCCTGGAAGAGACACTCGTTGAACTGCGATCGGCCTCGCCCTGGCCCGGCCGCATCATTAGTGCTGCGCTTCCCCCCGCTGCCTCCACCGGCCCGGGTCTCAGCGCGGCCATCCTCGCCGGTGCCCTGGGCGGGCTCATGCTCGGCCTGGTCGCCGCGCTGATTCGCGATCGGATTGCCCCTCGCGTGGGATACGCGGATCGTTTGGAAGACCGTGTGGGGATCGCGACCGTCAACGCGACGAACGAACCTGCCCACGTTGCCGTGTCAGACGCCGTCTCTGCCCTGGACGACCGCTTTGGACTCGCTTCCAAGGGCCGGCTGGCCGTCACTTCCCTCAACGGCACCACGTCCGAAGCCATGGTGGATGAATTCAATCACCAGTTGACCACCTGGACGGTGACGGCCACGCCCATGGCGCAGTCCCGCTCCGACGTGCGCCAAACGCTGCAGTCCTACGACGCCGTGGCGGTCCTGGTGGATCCCCGCGACGGTCTGGACGAGACGGCCCAGCTGCTGGCCACCCTTGATCGCGGCTCCGCGAGCATCCTGCCCGTGGTGTGGGACCGCACCGGAGAGGACCGGTCATGAAGATTCTGCTCGTTGCGTCCGCTGGTGGGCACCTGGCTCAACTCCAGAACCTGCAAAAACTGTGGGAGGACCACGAACGCAGCTGGGTGACCTTCGACCTTCCCGAGGTCCGTGCCGGTCTGCACGGTGAGGACCTGCACTGGGCGCACTTCCCGACCACTCGGAACATCCCCAACGCCATCCGCAATCTGGGGGTCGCGCGAAAGCTCATCCGGGAGCTGAAACCGGACGTGGTGATGTCCACGGGTGCCGCGGTGGCCGTGCCGTTCTTCCTGGTGGCCCGGCGCCGCAGGATCCGCACCGTATTCATCGAGTGCTTCGACCGCATCACCATGCCCACCATGAGCGGTCGCATGTGCTATCCGCTATCAGATGTTTTCGCCGTCCAATGGGACGAACAGAAGCGTCATTTTCCCGACGCCGTGAATATCGGCGCGCTGATGTGATTCGTCCCCTCGCCCAAGGAGCCCACCATGAAACACAGCGAACAGTCCTCCTCCCAGCACGTGCCGCTGCGCAAAGGCGCGCCCGCCCCGGACATCGTGGTCTCCTTGGGAACCGATCATCATCCGTTCCCCCGACTGGTGGAGTGGTTGGATGAGGCCCTCGAGCACCTGCCCGAGGTCTCCTGCCTGCTTCAACACGGATTCACCCGTCCGTCCGAGCGTGCCATGAACACCCACCGCATGCCACGCATCGAGTTGCTCGAGCTGTACCACTCGGCTCAGGTGGTGATTGTCCAGGGCGGCCCGGGTTCCATCCTTGACGCCCGCCTGACGGGTCACATTCCGTTGGCGGTCCCGCGCCTGGCTCACCTGGGTGAGGTCGTGGATGACCACCAGGTCGCCTTCACCCGGCGCATGGTGGAAGACGGCGAGGCCAAGCTCGTCCAAGGCCCCGACGATCTACTGACCGCCGTCACAACGATCATGTCCCGACCCTCGGAGTTCCGCACCGAGCCGCGCGTGCCGCAGCCAGAATTGGCGTCCCAGGCGCTGTGGTCCACCCTCGATGCGCACAAGGATCCGTGGCGCCTGCGCACCATGGGACGCAGGTCGCTGCAAACCGCCGTGGACGTGATCGGTCCGCGGTTCCGTCGCGCCGACTACGACCAGCAGGCGGTCTGACACCTCACATCACCGAAACCGCCGCGGCCCCGAAAACCGGGCGCTGCGGCGTCGTCGTCAAGAGTGCGCGATCTGTGAGATCCGCGTCAGGAACCCGTCGGTGCGAACTGGCTCGACAACTCCTGGGCGGCCTTGCGCAGCAGCGGGACGGCGCGATCGCCGAAATCCCAGTCCACGCGCGTGGTGGGACCTGAGACCGAGATCGCTGTGGGAGTGGGGGCGTTGGGGAGCGCCATGGAGAAGCAGCGCACGCCGATCTCCTGCTCCTCGTCGTCAATGGCGTAACCGCGCTCACGAATCTTCTCGAGATCGGCCAGCAGATCATCCACCGTGCCAAGGCTCTTGGGCGTGGGGGTGGTCATGCCCATCGAGTGCACGATGGAGACCACTTGCTGTTCGGGGAGGGTTGCGAGAATGGCTTTGCCCACGCCGGTGTTGTGCAGGGGCGCGCGGCGGCCCACTTCGGTGAACATGCGCATCGAATGCTGGGACTGCGCCTGGCCCACGTACACGACCATGCGGCCGTCGAGCACGGCCATGTTGGCGGATTCGCCCAATTCTTGGACGAGTTGCTGAAGCACGGGCTGCGCGTAGGTTCCCAGCTGCAGGCTGGCGGTGTAGCCCAGGCGAATCAGGCCGGGGCCCAGTGCGTAGCTGCGGTTGGGGAGCTGTCGCACGTAGCCCAGCGGCACCAGGGTGCGCAGCAAGCGATGAATGGTGGGCAGCGGGAGCTCGGCCTTATTGGCCAGCTCACTCAGGGAGGACTCACCCCCGGTGGCGGTGATGATGTTCAGCAGGTCGAACACTCGCTCGACGGACTGGACCCTTCCCCCACTTTTGCCTTCTGCCATGGTGAAACTCGCTTTCCGTGATCGATGGGAACCCGTTGGGCTGGGGGCCATCGGATGTCACCATGTGAAATAAGTCTCACACGGGTCTTGTCTTTCGTCCCAGAGTACATCTACGATTCAAGAAGTGGAAACTTTTTTCCACAATGCGGATAACGAAGTGGAGCGAGGGTTCCGCTCAGTCTGAAAGGAACATCACCAGATGTCTACACCCAGCCCCGGATACTCCATGGTCCTGCGCGTTGAAGCACCCGCTACGTTCAACTCGACCAGTGAAATCACCACCGCAGCCGCCGCTGCCGGCGCCCAGGTGACCGCATTGGACATTGTCGAATCGCACCCCACCAGCGTGGTCATCGACATCAGCTGCAACGTCTCCAACGCCGAACACCGCGACGAAGTCCGGGAGGCGCTCAACGCACTGGACGGCGTGAACGTCCACAAGATCTCCGACCGCACCTTCCTGATCCACTTGGGCGGCAAGATCGAGGTCACACCGCGCGTTTCACTGCGTAACCGCGATGATCTCTCCCGCGCCTACACTCCCGGCGTGGCCCGCGTGTGCATGGCCATTGCCGAGAACCCGGAGGATGCGCGCCGTCTGACCATCAAGCGCAATACCGTTGCAGTGGTCACCGATGGCACCGCCGTGCTCGGCCTGGGCGATATTGGTCCCGCCGCCGCACTGCCCGTGATGGAGGGCAAAGCCGCTCTCTTCAAGGCTTTCGCTGACGTGGACGCCTGGCCCGTGTGCTTGGACACCAAGGACACCGAAGAAATCATCCGCATCGTCAAGGCCATGGCCCCGGTGTACGGCGGCGTGAACCTTGAGGACATCGCGGCGCCGCGCTGCTTCGAGATCGAGGCCCGTCTGCGCGAAGAACTCGACATCCCGGTCTTCCACGACGACCAGCACGGCACCGCCATCGTGACCCTGGCCGCCCTCTACAACGCCCTGCGCGTCGTGGACAAGAAGATCGAGGACGTCAAGGTCGTCGTCTCCGGCGTGGGCGCTGCCGGCAACGCCATCATCCAGTTGCTGCTCGCCAACGGCGTGGCCAACGTGATTGCGTGCTCGCGCAACGGTGCGATCCACTCCGGCGAGACCTACACCGATCCCCACCGCACGTGGCTGGCCGAGAACACCAACAAGAACAACTTCTCCGGCTCGCTCAAGGAGGCCGTGGCCGGCGCGGACGTCTTCATCGGCGTGTCCGCCCCCAACGTGCTCACCTCCGAGGACGTCGCGACCATGGCCGACGACGCCATCGTGTTCGCCATGGCCAACCCGGACCCCGAGGTGCACCCGGCCGAGGCAGCCAAGCACGTCGCCGTGGTCGCCACCGGACGCAGTGACTTCCCGAACCAGATCAACAACGTGCTCGCCTTCCCGGGCCTGTTCCGCGGCCTGCTGGACGCCGGAGCCTCGGACATCACTTCTGAAATGCTCGTGGCGGCCGCCAAGGCCATTGCGGACTGCGTGGAACCGGACGAGCGCAACGCGAGCTTCATCGTCCCCAGCGTGTTCGACCCCAACGTGGCCCCGGCCGTGGCGGAAGCGGTCAAGAACACCGCGCTGGGCGAGGACGGCCAGTAACGCGAAAACCTGCGGAGCGGCGTCGTCGCCCATGCCGGACGACGACGCCGCCCACCCGCCGCTTCGAGCGCAACCGAGCGACAGCGGCGAGACGACGCACTACCAGCACCACCCGAACTTTCCAGGAGGCAACCATGACCATTACCCACAACACCCCGCAGAACGTGGCCGCGGCCAACGAGATCCTCAGCGACGAGGCACTCGCGTTCGTCGAGGCGCTGCACGAGAAGTTCAATGACCGCCGCGAAGAGCTACTCGGCAAGCGCGAGACCGCTCGCGAGCAGGCAGCCAGCACCGGCACGCTGGACTTCCCGGAGGAGACCCGCGAGGTCCGCGAGGGTGACTGGAAGGTTGCCCCGGCACCCGAGGCACTGCAGGACCGCCGCGTGGAGATGACCGGCCCCGCCTCCCCGGCCAAGATGGCCATCAACGCGCTGAACTCCGGCGCCAAGGTGTGGCTGGCCGACCTCGAGGACGCCGCGAGCCCCAGCTGGTCCAACCAGATCGACGCGGTTGCCAACCTGCGCGACGCCGCCCGCGGCACCCTGGCCTTCACCTCGCCCGAGGGCAAGGAGTACAAGCTGCGCGAGGACGCTCCGCTCGCCGTGGTCGTGACCCGCCCCCGCGGCTGGCACCTGCCCGAGCACAACATCACCGTGAACGGCAAGGAAGGCTCCGGTTCGCTCACGGACTTCGGCCTGCACTTCTTCCACACCGCCAAGCAGCTGCTCGAGAACGGCCACGGTCCGTACTACTACCTGCCCAAGATGGAGTCCTACCTCGAGGCTCGGCTGTGGAACGACGTGTTCACCTTTGCCGAGGAGTACCTGGGCATCGAGCACGGCACCATTCGCGCCACGGTGCTCATCGAGACCATCCCCGCCGCCTTCCAGATGGACGAGATCCTCTACGAACTGCGCGACCACGCCTCCGGCCTCAACGCCGGCCGCTGGGACTACCTGTTCTCGATCATCAAGTACTTCCGCGACGCCGGTGACCAGTTCATCCTGGCCGACCGCTCCTCGGTCACCATGACCGCCCCGCTGATGCGCGCCTACACCGAGCTGCTCGTGCAGACCTGCCACAAGCGTGGCGCGTTCGCCATGGGTGGCATGGCAGCCTTCATCCCGTCCCGCAAGGACGAAGAGGTCAACCGTGCGGCCTTCGAGAAGGTCCGCAACGACAAGACCCGCGAAGCCAACGACGGCTTCGACGGCTCCTGGGTCGCCCACCCGGACCTCGTGCCCGTGTGCAAGGAAGTGTTCGACGGCGTGCTGGACGGCAAGCCCAACCAGGTGGACCGGCTGCGCCCCGAGGTCTTCGTGACCGCCGAGCAGCTGCTGGACGTCCCCTCCGCCGGCGATCAGCGCACCGAGGCCGAGCTCAACGCCAACCTTTACGTGGCCATCCGCTACATCGCGGTCTGGTTGTCCGGCAACGGCGCCGTGGCCATTCACAACCTCATGGAGGACGCTGCCACCGCGGAAATCTCCCGCTCCCAGATCTGGCAGCAGATCAAGAACGGTGTGGTTTACACCGACACCGGAAACACTGCAACGCGCGAGCTGGTCGCGGACGCCCTGGACAAGCAGTTGGGTGTCCTCAAGGAGGAGATCGACGCGGAGAACTACGAGAAGTGGTTCGTTCCGGCCGGAAAGCTCATCTCCGACATGGTGCTGAGCGACAACTACCCGGACTTCCTGACCCTGCCCGCGTATGACCTCATGGAAGGGGCCAAGTGACACAGTCCATTCTCGGGGCGCGAGTCGCCTCCGCTGCTCCCGCCGACGCCGCTGCCAGCGGCTCGGCGGGGGCCGTCCCGGCTGGCGCGAGCCTGCCCACCACGTTCTACCAGCGGGCAGACCTCGTGCTCGCCGGCACCGATGCGGACCTCGCCCGGTTCTTCCCGGGTGACCCCGGGGTCCGCCAGCCCGTGCACACGTGCTACATCCCGGCCGACCTGGTCACCGTGGACACCCCCGCCGAATGGGGGCGCGCCGCTCAGGCCGCCGCCGATGAAGCGGGCGGCCTCCAGGTGCTCGCCGAATTGGCGGGGCTCACCGGGGACGGCGTGAGCGACGTCGTTGATCGCGTGGCTGCCAAGCTGCAGAGCGAGCCCATCGAGGACCTGCGACTGGACCTCGAAGACGGCTTCGGCAATCGCTCCGACGGCGAAGAAGACGCCGCAGCGGCCCAGGCCGCCCGCACCGTGGCGCAGTTCGCGATCAACCGGGCCAACGGATCCGCACCGGCACCGGCCTTCGCGGGTATCCGTTTCAAGTGCTTCGAAGAGGCAACCCGCGCCCGCGGTCTGCGTTCCCTGGACGTTTTCGTCAGCACCCTGGTGCGCGAAGGCGGCCTGATCGAGGCCGGCGTGAGCGCCGACGGATTGCCCGCCGGACTCGTGCTGACCCTGCCCAAGGTCTCCTCCGTGGAGCAGGTGCAGGTCATGGTCGAGGCGTGCCAGGCCCTCGAGGATGCGCTGGGTCTGCCCAACGGCCGACTGCGCTTCGAGATCCAGATGGAAACGGCCCCCATGATCCTGGGGCTGGACGGCACGTGCCTGATTCCCGCGATGCTGCGCGCTGCCGAGGGCCGCGCCACCTCGCTGCACTACGGCACCTACGATTACTCGGCGTCCCTGGGGATCTCCGCGCAGTTCCAGTCCATGGAGCACCCCGCCGCGGACTTCGCCAAGAACGTCATGCAGGTGGCCGTGGCCGGCACGGGTGTGCACCTGTCCGACGGCTCCACCAACCAGTTGCCCGTGGGTGACGCCGAACAGCGCCGCGATTCCTGGGCACTGCACGCACGACTGGTCCGCCGGTCGTTGGAGCGCGGCTACTACCAGGGCTGGGACCTGCACGCCCACCAGCTGCCCACGCGCTTCCTCACCAATTACGCGTTCTACCGCGACGGGTTCGACGCCGCCGCCCACCGCCTGGAGGTCTACTCCCGTCGGTCGGTGCCCGGCATCGAAGCCGCCGACGTGGCCGATGAACCCGCCACCGCTCGCGCCCTGGCCCGCTACATTCTGCGCGGCACGCTGTGCGGTGCGGTGACCGAGGACGAGCTGCGCACCGCCGGCTTGTCCCCGGAAACGGTGAGCTCGGTCGCGAAGACGGGCGTGGCGGCGCCGTCGAACGCTGAACATTCCGAAACAGGAGAAACACGATGAGCGAACGCACGTACTGGGCCACCCACGGTGGCCACCCGCCGCAGACCGATCTGCTGACCGACCGGGCCATGTTCAAGGAGGCCTACGCGGTGATTCCGCGGGGTACGCAGCGGGACATCGTGACCTCGTTCCTACCGTTCTGGGAAGGCACCCGGCTGTGGGTGCTCGCGCGACCGCTGACCGGTTTCGCGGAGACGTTCTCCCAGTACCTCATGGAGGTCTCCCCCGGCGGCGGCTCGGACAAGCCCGAGGACGACCCGGATGCTGAGGCAGTGCTGTTCGTCATGGAGGGCTCGCTCGAGCTGACCCTGGGCGACGAGCCCGGCGACGACGACGTCCACACCCTCAACCCCGGCGGCTACGCGTTCATCGCCCCGGGCGAGACGTGGACCGTGCACAACCGCGGCTCCGAGGAAGCCCGCTTCATGTGGGTGCGCAAGCGCTACCAGAAGGTCGCGGGCATCGAGAAGCCGGAATCCTTCGTGACCAACGAGCAGGACGTGGAACCCACGCCCATGCCCGGCACCGAGGGCCGCTGGGCCACCTCGCGGTTCGTGGACCCGGCGGACGTGCGCCACGACATGCACGTGACCATCGTGACCTTCCAGCCGGGCGGGATCATCCCGTTCGCGGAGACCCACGTGATGGAACACGGGCTCTACGTGCTCGAGGGTCAGGCCGTGTACCGCCTCAACGAGGACTGGGTCGAGGTGCAGGAGGGCGACTTCATGTGGCTGCGCGCCTTCTGCCCGCAGGCCTGCTACGCCGGGGGTCCCAAACCCTTCCGCTACCTGCTGTACAAGGACGTCAACCGGCACGCTCCCCTGTCCCTGGGAGGGCATGCGGGGCGCTGATTTCGGCCCCATGACGATTTAAGGTTCCTTATCCCCGATTTCCGCTGTGGAATCGGGGATAAGGAACCCTATTTCATGTGTAGCGCTCATGCTGCGGGACGCAGCTACTCTGCGTCGTGGCGCTGCTCGCCGTCGGCCAGATCTGAGTCATCCTTAGGCCACGGCCAAGAACTCGGGCACCTATAAGCCACTTCCACGGAGGAAATGTGGCTTATAGGTGCCCGAGTTCTAGTTGGTGGCGTAAGAGTGTCTCAGATCTTGTCCCGCTCCAAGCATCGCGGGCAGGCCGCACCGACTGCTCAGCTCAACGGGAAGCCCTTGAGGTCCTTGGGTAGCGGCGGGGCGTAGGTGCGGGACTTGGATGTGGTGAGTCCCAGGCGCACGAGCGACTGCGCAATGGTCACCGCGGCGGCCACTCCGTCCACCACGGGAACACCACACTGTTCACGCACAGCGGCTTCAAGTGCTGCCATGCCGCCGCAGCCGAGCACGATCACTTCCGCGCGGTCCTCGTCGATGGCCAGTTGTGCCTCGGCCACGATCGACTGGATCGCAGCATTCTCATCCGCCTCCAATTCCAGCACCGATGTATTGGACGCCCGCACGGACGCGCAGCGGTCCAAGAGCCCCGCCAGCTGCAGCCGATCCTCGATGAGGGGAACCGTGCGGTCCAGGGTGGTCACCACCGAATAGCTGCGCCCCACGAACGTGGCCATGGAGGCAGCGGCCTCGGTGATGTCCACGACCGGCTGCTCCAACAGTTCCTGCAAGCCTTCGCGGCCGTGTTCGCCGAATCCGGCCTGGATCACGGCGTCGAAGGGCTGGTCGTAGCTGAGCACGGCGTCCATCACGCCCACCGCGGCCAGGTAGGACTCCATGTTGCCTTCACACGAAGGCGCCCCGAAACGCGGGGTCAGTCCCACGATGTCGACGCCGGGCTCGGCCACTTTTCGCGCCGACTCCGCAATCGATTCCGTCATGGACTCCGTGGTGTTCACGTTGACCGTCAAAATGCGCATCGTCTAACTCCTTGAAACGTGAGTGATTCTCGATCGGTGCCCGGCGGGCGGCCGTACTAGAGACGGACCGCCCACCGGGCAGGACATGCGGTGGGCGGGAGCCGCCGGTCTAGCCGAACGGCCCCGCCAGGCAGGTCAGTGGGTGGTGGCCACGGCGATGGCTTCACCGTGCTGGTCCGTGTATTCCACGCGCTTCTTGGCGGTGATCAAGTAGCAGATCGCACCCAGGCCAGCGCCGATGAACCACGAGAACTCACTCGCACCAGCGAAGAACGGAAGCAAAGCCACGGCCAATGACGCCAGTGATGAGGGGATGAACGCCGCAATCGCTCGCGGGTTCACACCCTTGCGGTAGTAGTACGCGCCGTCGTTGGTGTCGATGTAGAGCTGCGGAACGTTGACCTTGGAGCGGCGAATGATCCAGTAGTCGACCATGATGATGCCGAACAGCGGGCCGAGCAGCGCGCCCAGTCCACCCAGGAAGTACACGATCACCACGGGAGAGTTGTAGAGGTTCCACGGAAGAATGACCAGACCGATCACGGCGGAGACGATGGCCGCCTTCTGGAAGTTCAAGGCCTTGGGGAACATGTTGGTCAGCGCATACGTGGGCGCCACGAAGTTGGCCATCAGGTTCACCGCCACCGTGAGGATCAGCAACGCCAGGGATGCCAGCACGATCAGTGGCACGGAGGGGATGGTCTGCACGATGTCTGCGGGTGCCGTGATGATGGTGCCGTCCAACTTCAACTGCGCACCGGCCAGGGACACCACGATCAGGCCGAACAGGAGCATGTTGATGGGGATGCCCCAGAAATTGCCCTTCACAATCGCACCCCGGCTGGTCGCCGAACGCGTGAAGTCGCAGAAGTTCAGCACGAACGTTCCGTAAATGGACACCCACAGCGCGCCGCCACCCAGGATGTGAACCCACATCTCCCAGCCGGTCAGCGGGTTCTCGGTGGTCCACGCGATCGAGAAGTCCACGCGCCACAGCATCCACACGGCCAGCGCCACGAAGGTGACCAGGATGATGGGGCCGGCAAAGGCCTCGTACCGGCGAATCATTTCCATGCCGTAGCAAACGATGATGACCTGGATGATCCATAGGGCCACGAAGCTGATCCACCCCAGAGTGGACAGACCCAGGATGTCGTTGCTGTCCAACGGTGCCAACCCCGGCCACAACGCAATGAGCATCACGCGCAGCACCACGGAGGCCAAGTAGGTCTGAATGCCGAACCAGGCTATGGCCACAATGCCACGCACGGCGGCCGGCAGTTGCGCTCCGTGCACGCCGAAGGAAATGCGGCTCATCACCGGATACGGCACACCTGTCTTGTAGCCCATGAATCCGGACAGGCAGAGCAGGAAGAACAGCAGCAGAGCGCCCACGCCCAAGGCGGTGAGCACCTGCCACGCCCCGAGCCCCAGGGCGAAGAGCCCGATGGCGAATGAGTAGTTGCCCAGCGAGTGCACGTCGTTGGCCCACAGCGTGAAGATGCTGTACGCGTTCCACGTGCGTCCCTCTCGCCGTGTGGGGGCCAGGTCCACGTTGTAGAGCCGGTCGCTGGTGATGGGCGGCGGTTCGGCCTGAACCGTGCCGGGTGAATAGACGTGGTCGAATTCCGGGCGCCCGGCAGCACGTTCACGCGACAGAGCGGTCTCGTCAGCGGCCATATCCCCTCCTTAGGTGATGAGTCGATCTCCGGGCGCGGCCTTGATGACCTGGCCCGATGCGTAGTCCACCGGTGGGTGGGAGACACAGACAGAAACATCTCACACCAAAGGTTGACGTAGGTCACATTCTAACCTAACGTTTTCACTAGATAGAACTTAACTTCCACAATCCGAAAGACGGGCACCCGCGAGGGGTCACCGCACAGGAGGAACACCGTGAGCTACACCGTCAACTCTTCGATCTTGCTGACCGACCTGCCGATCAACGACCGCCCGCAGGCCGTGGCTTCCGCGGGTTTCACTCGCGCCGAATTCTGGTGGCCGTTCCCCACGTCCACCCCCTCGGATGCCGAGATCCAGGAATTCGTGGACGCACTCAAGAACGCAGGCGTCCAGTTGACCGGCCTGAACTTCTACGCCGGTGACATGCCCGGCGGCGAGCGCGGTGTGCTCTCCCAGCCGGCTCGTTCGGATGAGTTCCAGGCCAACATCGACGCCGTGGTGAAGATCGCCCAGGCCACCGGCTGCAAGGCGTTCAACGCGCTCTACGGCAACCGCCTGGACGGCGAGGACGCCGCGGAACAGGACCGGATCGGCGTCGAAAACCTGCAGCGCGCGGCGGATGCCGTGGCTCCCTTGGGCGGCGTCGTGCTGCTCGAGCCCGTCTCCGGAACCGAGGCCTACCCGCTCAAGACCGCCGCGGACGCCCTGGCCATCATCGAGAAGGTGGGTCGAGACAACGTCAAGCTGCTGGCCGACTTCTACCACTTGGCCGTCAACGGTGACGACGTGGAGCGCGTCATCGAGGACCACGCCGCTGACTTCGGTCACATCCAGATCGCCGACAACCCCGGCCGCAACGAGCCCGGCACCGGTGAGCTGCCGCTCGAGAAGTGGATCGACCGCTCCCGTGAACTCGGTTACGACGGCGTGATCGGCCTGGAGTACAAGGCTTCGCAGGAGGATCCCTTCGCGTGGCTGCCCCGCGAGAAGCGCGCCTGATCCGGCCGCCCCGTCACCTCACAAGAACTCACTACCAAGCACCAGCTACACCCGCGGATCACCGCAGAACTTCTAAGGAGAACATCATGACCAAGGTTGCTGTTATCGGATTGGGCATCATGGGCCTTCCCATGGCCAAGAACCTCGTCACCGCAGGCCACGAGGTGACCGGTTACAACCGCTCCCCCGAAAAGGCCCAGGAGCTCGCCAAGGCCGGCGGCACCGCTGCCGGTTCCGTGGCCGAGGCCGTCAAGGACGCCGAGGTCATCATCACCATGGTTCCGGACTCCCCGGACGTTCAGGACGTGGTGGAGGGCGAGGACGGCGTGTTCGCGAACGCCCCGCAGGGTGCCCTGTGGATCGATGCGTCCACCATCCGCCCGGACGTGGCCGTGAACCTGGCCGACGCCGCTCGCAAGGCCGGCATCCGCCCGCTGGACGCCCCCGTCTCCGGTGGCGAGCAGGGCGCGATCGACGCCGCCCTGTCCATCATGGTCGGCGGCGAGGCCACCGATTTCGAGGCCGCCCAGGAAGTCCTCAACGGCGTGGGCAAGACCATCGTGCACGTGGGCCCCTCCGGCTCCGGCCAGACGGTCAAGGCCGCCAACCAGCTCATCGTGGCCGGCAACATCCAGTTGCTCGCCGAGTCGGTCGTGTTCCTCGAGGCCTACGGCGTTGATACGGACGCCGCTCTGAAGGTCCTCGGTGGCGGCCTGGCCGGTTCCAAGGTTCTCGATCAGAAGGGACAGAAGATGCTCGATCGCAACTTCGATCCCGGTTTCCGCCTGGCCCTGCACAACAAGGACATGGGCATCGTCACCGCCGCCGCACGCGAGGCCGGCGTCACCATCCCGTTGGGCGCTGTCGTCGCCCAGTTGGTCTCCGCCCTGGTCGCCCGCGGCGACGGCGGACTGGACCACTCGGGTCTGTTCAAGCTCGCCAATGAACTGTCCGGCGGCGACAAGAAGTAATTCCCCGGCCCACGCGGGCACGGCGGTCTGACACAAGATTTCAAGGAGAACATCATGACCAAGATGCGTACGGTGGACGCCATTGTCGCCATCCTGAAGAAGGAAGGCGCAACCGAGGCGTTCGGTTTGCCCGGTGCGGCTATCAATCCGTTCTACTCAGCCATGCGTAACGACGGCGGGATCCGCCACACGCTGGCCCGCCACGTCGAGGGTGCCTCGCACATGGCCGACGGTTACACCCGTGCCGCTCCCGGCAACATCGGCATCTGCGTGGGCACCTCGGGCCCCGCGGGCACCGACATGATCACCGGCCTCTACGCCGCGATCGCGGATTCGGTGCCGATCCTGTGCATCACCGGTCAAGCTCCGGTGGCCAAGCTGCACAAGGAAGATTTCCAGGCCGTGGACATCGCCTCGATCGCCAAGCCGGTGACCAAGATGGCCGTGACCGTTCTGGAGCCGGGCCAGATCCCGGGCACCTTCGCGCGAGCGTTCCACGAGATGCGCACGGGCCGCCCCGGTCCGGTGCTGATCGATCTGCCCTTGGACGTGCAGTTGGCCGAGATCGAGTTCGACATCGATCTTTACGAGCCCCTGCCCGTGGCCAAGCCCGCGGCCACCCGTGCCCAGGCCGAGCGTGCCCTGGACATGCTGTTCGCCTCGGAGCGTCCGCTGATCGTGGCCGGTGGCGGCGTCATCAACGCCAACGCCTCCGAGAAGCTGGTCGAGTTGGCCGAGGTGCTCGACGTTCCCGTGATCCCCACCCTGATGGGCTGGGGTGCCATTCCCGACGATCACCCGTTGATGGCCGGCATGGTGGGTCTGCAGACCTCGCACCGCTACGGCAACGAGTCGTTCCTGGCCTCGGACTTCGTCCTGGGCATCGGTAACCGTTGGGCCAACCGCCACACCGGTTCCATCGACAAGTACACCGAGGGTCGCACGTTCGTGCACGTGGACATCGAGCCCACCCAGATCGGTCGCGTGTTCTCGCCGGACCTGGGCATCGTCTCGGACGCCGACGCCGCTCTGACGGTCCTCCTCGAGGTGGCCAAGGAACGTAAGGAAAAGTTTGCCGTTCCCGATTACGGTGTGTGGGCCAAGGAGTGCATCCAGCGCAAGGGCCAGCTGCAGCGCAAGACGCACTTCACCGAGGTGCCCATCAAGCCGCAGCGCGTGTACGAGGAGATGAACTCGGCCTTCGGCCAGGACGTCACCTTCGTGTCCACGATCGGCCTGTCGCAGATCGCCGGTGGCCAGTTCCTGCACGTGTACGGTCCGCGCAAGTGGATCAATGCCGGTCAGGCCGGCCCGCTGGGTTGGACCGGTCCGGCCGCCCTGGGTGTGGTGCGCGGTAAGCCCGGTGAGACCGTGGTGGCGCTGTCCGGTGACTACGACTTCCAGTTCATGATCGAGGAACTGGCCGTGGGTGCGCAGTTCAACCTGCCCTACATCCACGTGGTCGTGAACAACTCCTACCTGGGCCTGATCCGTCAGTCCCAGCGTGGGTTCAAGATGGAACAGAACGTGTCGCTGGCCTTCGACAACATCAACTCCCCGGAAACCCAGGGATACGGTGTGGACCACCTCAAGGTGGTCGAGGGCCTGGGCTGCAAGGCCGTGCGCGTGACCGATCCCGACAAGCTGCAGGACGCGTTCTCCGAGGCCAACTCGTTGGCCCAGGAGCACCAGGTTCCCGTGGTGGTGGAAGTCATCCTGGAGAAGGTCACCAACATTTCCATGGGCACCGAGTTGGACAACGTGGTGGAGTTCGAGGAGCTGGCGGCACGCGGTGTGGACGCTCCCACCGCCATCGCCCTGCTCGACTGATACCGGACTGTTCTACTCTGTCCGATACCTCGCGGGCCGCTCACGGAATACGTGCGCGGCCCGCGGTTCAGCTAAAGATTTTCGGGAGGTTCTCGTGCGCATTGTGGTGGCACCAGACAAGTTCAAGGGCTCGGTGAGCGCCGAGGAGGCGGCCGAGCACATCGCTGCCGGGATCCGCGAGGCCCAGCCCGACGCCCAGGTCACGATCCTGCCCGTGGCCGACGGCGGTGAGGGCACGTTGGATGCCGCGGTCACCGCCGGTTACACACGCCACGACCTCACGGTCACCGGCCCCATCGGCGAACCCGTGGCCGCGGCCTGGGCCCGCCTGGACAACACCGCCGTGGTCGAGATGTCCCTGGCCTCCGGCCTGGCGGCGCTGCCCCACGACGAGAACGGCGAACCGATCCTCGCCGCTCGCGAGGCCACCAGCCGCGGCACCGGTGAATTGATTGCCGCCGCACTCGACGCCGGCTGCACCCGGGTGATCCTGGGGGTGGGCGGCAGCGCCAACACGGACGGCGGCGCGGGCATGCTCGCGGGTCTCGGCGCCCGCCTGCTCGACGAGCAGGGCAACGAGATTCCCGACGGCGGCGCCGCCCTCGCGCAGTTGGCCTCCGTGGACGCCTCCGGCCTGCACCCCCGTATTTCCTCCGCACAGTTCATCCTGGCCGCGGACGTGGACAACCCGCTCACCGGCGAGCGCGGTGCCGCCGCGGTCTTCGGACCCCAGAAGGGCGCCTCCGAGCAGGACGTGTCCGAGCTCGACGCCGCCCTGGCCACCTTCCGCGATGTCCTCGCCGAGACCTTGGGAGACTCGGCGCGCGACGCCGCGGAAGCCCCGGGCGCCGGAGCCGCCGGCGGGGTGGGCTATGCCGCGCTGGCCGTCTTGGATGCGACGCGAAGGCCCGGGATCGACGTCGTCCTCGACCTGGTGAACCTCAACGAAGCCGTGATCGGCGCAGACCTGCTGATCACCGGCGAAGGCAGCCTGGACGAACAGTCCTTGGGTGGCAAGACTCCGGTGGGTGTGCTCAAGGTCGGGCAGGCGCACGGCGTGCCCGTGATCGCGGTGTGCGGGCGCACCACCTTGGACCGAAAGACCCTGGAAGACACGGGTTTCCGCGCCACCCACGCTCTCTCCGACCTCGCTCCGGACGCCCAGACATCCATGCGTGAAGCACCCCGGTTACTCCGTGAGGTGGGACACACGGTAGCTTCAGAACTAGCCTCGACCTTGAACGGCTGAACGGCCCGCGCCGTCACCGCTCCCGCACCCCTCCGAAAGGAACTCCCCGTCATGAACGCAACCCCTCAACAGGGCAACAAAGACTCCGGTAAGAACACCGGCAACGCCAAGAACAACCGGCCCGCTGAGGACAAGAACCAGCGCACCACGGACCCGCAGGTCAACGAGGAGCGCGCCACGGAGAGCGTGAAGGCCAAGGTGGCCGAGGCGGCGTCGAGCCCCGAGGTCAACGAATCCCCGCAGGACGTAGCCCAGGAGAACTCGCAGCTGGCCGTGACCGAGGAGCGTCGCGAAGAGGTCGAGTCCGCGCGTGCCGAGCAGATCAAGCTCGCCAACGAGGTCAACAGTGCCGAGCGCGTGCGCGAACTGATCCGCGCGTACAAGTCGGAGAACAAGCTCAAGGATTCGGACGAGCCCACCGAGGCTCGGATCACCGGCCAGCACGCGGGCACGTTCGACCTGGTGGTGCGCGGCAAGCAGGTCTCGTGCGGCGATCATTTCTCGCCGCGTGAGATCGGCGTCAAGAACGGCAAGATCGTGGCGATCGAACCGCTCGGCGCGAACCTCGAAGGCACCAAGGTCGTGGAACTCGCCGACGACGAGACCCTCATTCCCGGCCTCGTGGACACTCACGTGCACGTCAACGAGCCCGGCCGTACCGAGTGGGAGGGCTTCGGCTCCGCCACTCGCGCCGCGGCAGCCGGTGGCGTGACCACCATCGTGGACATGCCCCTGAACTCCGTGCCCGCCACCGTGAACGTGGCCGCGCTCGAGTACAAGCGCCTGTTCGCGCAGCAGAACGCGTTCGTGGACATCGGCTTCTGGGGCGGTGCGATCCCCGGCAACAAGCAGGACCTGCGTCCGCTGCACGACGACGGCGTGTTCGGTTTCAAGTGCTTCCTGCTCCACTCCGGCGTGGACGAGTTCCCGCACCTGGAGGCGGACGAAATGGAAGAGGCGCTGGCCGAGGTCAAGACCTTCGACTCGCTGCTGATCGTGCACGCTGAGGATTCGCGCACCATCGACAAGGCCCCGCAGCCCAACGGTGACGTGTACGAGCACTTCCTCAAGTCCCGCCCGCGCGGTGCCGAGAACATCGCCATCGCAGAGGTCATCGAGCGCACCCGCTGGACCGAGGCGCGCTCGCACATCCTGCACCTGTCCTCCTCCGACGCGCTGCCCATGATCGCCTCCGCCAAGCGTGACGGTTTGGACATCACTGTGGAGACCTGCCCGCACTACCTGACCCTGCTCTCCGAGGAGATCCCCAACGGCGCCACCGCGTTCAAGTGCTGCCCGCCGGTGCGCGAGGTCTCCAACCGGGAGAAGCTGTGGGAGGGTCTGTTGGACGGCACCATCGACTTCATCGTCTCGGACCACTCGCCCTCGACCCTGGACCTCAAGGATCTGGGTAACGGCGACTTCGGCGTGGCGTGGGGCGGCGTCTCGTCCCTGCAGCTGGGTCTGTCGCTGATCTGGACCGAAGCCCGACGCCGCGGCGTGGGCCTGGACAGGGTCCTCCAGTGGATGTCCACTCGCCCGGCCGAGCGCGTGGGCCTGCGTTCCAAGGGTCGCCTGTCCCTGGGCTACGACGCCGATATGGCCGTCTTCGCGCAGGACGAGAGCTTTGTGGTGGACGCCAAGTCCCTCAACCACAAGAACCCCATCACCCCGTACCAGGGCAAGGTGCTCTCCGGTAAGGTCCGCAAGACCTTTGTGGGCGGCAAAGAAGTCGATTACAAGAAGCCCTCGGGCCGTCTGCTCAATCGCGGTCTGGTGTGATTCTCACGCGGTAGCGGCTGGTTAGCGGCCTATTAGTGGCCCATGAGTGGCTTGCCCGGGTTTCACGGTGGATACTGTGAAACCCGGGCACGCTATTGATATTTTTCACGTATGGTTTGCCCGGTCGACCCGCCGGAGGTGACGTGTCTGGGTTTACCCGTCCCCGTTGGCCCGTCTGGCAGGTTCAAACACGGGGAAGGAACGGTTCCGCAGCTAGGAGCGCACCATGACAGATTTGATCGATACCACCGAGATGTACCTGCGCACCGTGCTGGAGCTTGAGGAAGAAGGCATCCCAGCCCTGCGCGCCCGCATTGTGGAGCGACTGGGTCACACCGGCCCCACCGTGTCCGAAACCGTGCAGCGGCTGTGCCGCAAGGGGCTCATGACCCTCTCCGAAGGAGACATCCGTACCCGCACCGTGTCCCTGACCGCCGAGGGCCGCGCGCAGGCCACGTCCGTGATGCGCAAACACCGCCTGGCCGAACGCTTGTTGGCTGACGTGATCGGGTTGGAGCTGCCCTACGTGCACGAAGAAGCCTGCCGCTGGGAACACGTGATGAGCGACCGGGTGGAAGTTCTGCTCGAGAAACTGCTGTCCTCGCCGACCACTTCCCCCTATGGCACCCCGATCCACGGGGCGTTCACGCAGAACCCCGAGGGTGTCTCGCTGTTGGATGCGGTGGCGCAGACGAGTGCTGCTTCTGGTGGTGCCGAGGCGGATGCTGCTGGTGCTGATTCGGTTCGGCCCGGTGGCGCTGGCACGGGTGCTGGAACTGGCGCGGATGCTGCCGAAGCTGGTGTGCCCCACTCCGACGGCGAGCGCGAATACACCTTGGAGCTGATCTCGGAGTCTGTTCAGACCCACGCGGAGTTGCTGCGCTCCCTCTACGATGCCGGGCTCATGCCGGGTGCCACCGTAGTGGTCGCCGGCTCAGCTCAGGCTGACACGGATGCCCACTCGGCTCACCCCGGCCCCGTGACACTGCGCCGGTCCGACCGCACCGAAACCGTGGAGATCCCCGGGGAGCTGGCGGCGTCGATCCTGGTGTCCTAACCGACATAGGTGCAGGGACCGGCACACGCTCAAGCTTGTCCAACCGCCCGGTCTCCCGTCATGTGTCCGCGGCGCAGCCTGTTAGCGCGGCCTATCCAGTCTGATGTGAGGAACCTGCAGCACCGCGGCCTCATGTGATGAAGATGCAGAAAAGGTGCCCGCTATCTGCATTTCCCTCCCCTGAGACTTCGCTCCTGCTTTTCCCTCACATGAGGCTCCCCGGCCGGCCATCCTGCCCCGCCTCATCCGGTCCGATGTGCCATGACCCGCAACACCCCAACTGCGCGTCAATGTCTCACGCACGCTATTGATCGCGTGACCACCCCGCCTTTCGCACAGATCGCTAGATTGTTGACAATAGGCGGATTTCCTTCAATCATGAACCATGAGCACATGGGACGTGTCTGAGGGTCATCCCTCCCCCGATCCGGCCCCCGCAACGGAGGCCGTGCCCGACCCTGCGGATGTCCGCTCGCCGCTTTTCACGGCCCTGGAGTACGAGCAACGGTTGAGATGCGTCCGCGAGAAGATGGCTCAGCAGGGGTTGTCCGCGCTGATCGTGACGGATCCGGCCAATCTCTTCTACCTGACCGGCTACGACGCCTGGTCGTTCTACGTTCCGCAGATGCTGTTCATCCCCGCCGAGGGAGACATCCTGCTGTTCCTGCGCGAAATGGATGCCCAGGGAGCCTTCCGCACTTCGTGGCTGCCTCCGCATCAAATCATCGGCTACCCGGAACGCTACGTTCAGCGCCCGCACCTGCACCCCTTCGACTGGGTGGCCTTCGCCCTACGACGGCGCGGTCAGGTCGCCCCGGCCGCCCACGGGTGCGTGGGATTGGAAATGGATGCGCACTTCTTCTCGCCCAAGGGCTATCGCTCCTTGATCAACGCCCTCCCCGAATGGCTCCTGGTCGACTGCTTCGAACTGGTCAACTGGGTGCGCTCCGTGAAGTCGGAGGCCGAGATTTACTACATGCGTCTCGCAGCGAGGGTAACCACCGCGGCCATGCAAGCGGCGATCGATGCCATCGAACCCGGTGTCCCCCAGAACAAAGTGGCCGCCCGAATCGCCGCGGCGCAGGCTGAGGGCGACGACGACGCCTGGGGTGACTTCCCGGCGATCGTCCCCATGATGCCCACCGGCGCCTCCGCAGACACACCTCACTTGACGTGGTCGGACAGGATCTTGAAATCCGGCGACGCCGTGGTGGTCGAGTTGAGCGGCGTCCATCGGCGCTACCACGTACCCCTGGCCCGCACCGTGACCCTGGGCGAACCCAGTGCGGAGATGCTCCGGCTGGAAGAAGCAGTGGCCGCAGGTTTGCAGGCCGTCTTGGACGCGATCGCCCCGGGGGTGCCCGTCCGCGAACTGGCCAGTGCCTGGAACTGGAAACTGGCCGCCTACGGGCTCGAGAAACACAGTCGTCTGGGCTACTCCGTGGGCATCGGTTACCCGCCCGACTGGGGCGAACGGACCATCAGCATTCGCTCCGAGGACGAGACCATCCTCGAAGAAAACATGACCTTCCACCTCATCTGCGGCATGTGGATGACGGGGTACGGCTACGAAGTTTCGGAGACCATCCGAGTGACCAGCACGGGGGTGGAAACGTTCACATCCTTCCCCCGCCAGATCATCAGGAAGTGAGCTCATGACCAACACCACGCCACACGTCACCACCGTCCGTTCCTTGGACCCCAATCCCACCGCGGGCATCTCGGGTCCGGCGTCCGAGGGCCTGTTCCCCCTGTCCTCCCGCGCCGACGGACTCGTGGGGTCGGTCATCGACTCCTCCACCTCCCTGCTGGCGGCCCAGACCCACGACATCGTGCGCTTTGCGATGGGCGCGCCCGCCGCGGAAGTGATTCCCACGGAAGAGTTCCGGCAGATCGCTGGCGAGGTACTCACGGACGCGAGCTTCACCTACGGTGCCACCGAGGGAGAACCGGATCTGATCACCACGGTCACCGAGCAGTTCTCGAGTGGGTCCACCGACCCCGAACGCATTGTGATCACCTCCGGTGGCATGCAGGGACTGGACCTGGCGTTCAAACTGTTCACGGATCCCGGTGACCTGGTGGTCGTGGAGAGCCCCACCTACACCAACGGCTCCGGCACCGCTCTGAGCTACGGCGCGGACGTCCTGGAAGTCCCCGTGGACGACAACGGCATGGACATCGACGCTCTCGAGACTCTGGTCGCGGAGACCGGCCGCACGCCCCGCATGATCTACACGATCCCCAACTTCCAGAACCCGTCCGGCACCACCCTGAGCGAGGATCGCCGACGCCGCTTGCTGAACCTCGCGCACCAATGGGGCGCCATGATCCTCGACGACGATCCGTACGGCGCCCTGCGCTTCTCCGGCGATCCCGTTCCCGGCTTCCGAGAGATCAGCCCGGATGACCCCCTGGTCTTCTCGGTGCGGACCTTCTCCAAGATCCTGGCCCCGGGCCTGCGCGTGGGCTGGATCAACGCGGATCCCCGCCTGCGCAATTTGCTGATCGCCGGCAAGCAGGCCATGGACACGTGCGCCAATGTCCCGGCCCAGCACATCATCAACGCCTATATCGCGCGCGGCGGCTACGGCGAGCACCTGGCCGGGCTGCGCACCGAGTACAAGCGGCGCAAGGAAGCCATGGACGCATCCATCGCCAGGCACCTGGGCGATCGTGTGCGCACCACCGATCCCGACGGCGGCTTCTTCCTGTGGGTCACCCTCCAGGGCGACGACGCTCGGGTGTCTTCCTCGCGCTTGTTCGAGATTGCGCTGGCCGAGGGCGTTGCGTTCATTCCCGGTCCCGCACTGTCGCCTTCGGGTCAGTTCGAGGACGCGTTCCGCTTGTGCTTCGCCTCGAGCACCCCAGAACGCACGGAGGAAGGCTTGCAACGACTCGCTCGAGCCCTCGACATCGCCCGCAAAGAGGTCGACGGGTAAACCTGCCCGAACCGCTCACAGGCAAACCGCCGCCGTGACCGGGGCCGAGCGCGCACGGAACCAAGGATCCACGGGACCGAGAATCAGCGGCCATGAACAGGCACCACATATGAACGGAGATCCTCATGACCAGTGACGATGTTCAGTGCACCCCGGAGGAACGGGCCGTGCTCGATCTCATCGACCCCGATGAACTGGTCGCGCTCACGTGCACCCTGGTGAACACCGCCGGTGAGAATCCCGGGGGCAGCGAGGAACCGACCGCCCAAGCCTTGGAACGCGCAGCCGAGGAGCGAGGGTTACTGGCCAGCAGCGACGTCGTCGCCCCTGGGCGACCCAATGTGGACGTGGACCTGCCCGGGGGCGGACCCGTGGCGAACGGGCCGGGGTTGTTGTTCCTGGGCCACTCCGACGTGGTGCCCGCCGGGCCCGGGTGGACGCGGCAGCCCTACAACGCGGAGGTCGAGGGCGATCGGCTGTACGGCCGCGGCGCCACGGACATGAAGGGCGGGCTGGCTGCAGTACTCGTCGCGATGGACGCGCTGCGCCGTTCGGGTACGGAACTCTCCGGGCCTGTGCGGTTGTCCTCCACCGTGGATGAGGAGGATCTGGGCCTCGGAATTCGCCACCTCACCGCACGCGGGCTGGGCCGTGAATTCCGCGGCTGCATCGTGGCCGAACCGACCGATCTGCAGACCGTGATTGCGTGCCGCGGGGATTCCTACCTCGAGGTCGAGATCACCGGCGTCCCCGCACATTCCGGGCGGCCGGCGGACGGGCGCAACGCGATCGACGCCGCCGCGGCCCTCCTCACGCTCGTCAAACAGGACCACGAAAAGCACACGCGTGAAACTGATCCATTGCTGGGATCACCCACCTGGAATGTGGGCAAGATCGAGGGTGGCCGGGCTACCTCCATGGTGGCGCCGTCGTGCCACGTGTGGCTGGACCGGCGGCTCATGCCGGGTGAGGACCCGGAACAGATCCTCGCTGAGCTCCACAAGGCCGTGGACGAGGCCGGAATTACCGGCGACGGGATTTCAATGGACATCGAGATCACCATGTCCATGCCGGGCTTCCGCACAGACCGCGATCATGGGCTGGTCAGCACCGTGCACGGAGCGGTCGCGGACGTGGGCGGGGCGGCGTCGATCGGCGGCTGGACGGCCGCGTGCGACGGCGGATTCATCGCTCGCGACCACGGGGTACCCACGGTGGTCATGGGCCCGGGCGGACTCAACGATCAGGCCCACCAGGTGGATGAGTCCGTGAGCGTTCGCGAGTTAACGCAAGCGGCCAGGGCATACACCCTGGCCGCGTTGCGATTGCTGTCGCGCTGATGTCTCCGCGAGAGCGCTTACCTGTTGACCACGGGCATCTTGCCCGTCTCCGGGATCTCCGTACCGCGCAGTGACGCGCCCACGGTCTCCTTCATGAACTTGGCGGCGATCAAACCGATGACACACGCACCCATCATGTAGAACGCGGGGATCAGCGGGTTACCGGTGGACTCGATCAGTGCCTCGTTGACCAGCGGTGCGGTGCCGCCGAAGATCGCGGTGGACACGTTGTAGGTGATCGCGAAGCCGGCGTAGCGGACCTGCGTGGGGAACATCGCCGGGAAGGTGGCCGAGATGCAGGCCAGCTGCGGGATGTAAAGCAGACCCAGCACCGCGAAGCCCAGCAGCGCCCACCAGAAGCCATTGGCCATGAGCATGTACATGGGGATCGACATCACGATCAGGCCGATGAGCGAGAAGTACCACATGGGTTTACGGCCGAATTTGTCGGACAGCGTTCCGGCGAACGGAATCACGAGCATCATGGCGAACTGCGCGATGAACATGATGGTCAGCACCGTCTGTGCGGACATCTCCGTCTGGCCCTCCAAGTAGGTGGGCATGTAGCTGAGCAGGGTGTAGTTGACCACGTTCACCGACACGACCAGTCCGGCCATGATCAGCATGGGCTGCCAGTACGTGGTGATGAGTTCCTTGAGGGCCATGCCCGCGGATTCCTCCGAGTGGCCAGCCTCTTCCAGCTCAAGGAACACGGGCGAGTCGGCCAGCTTGGACCGCAGGTACAGACCGATCAGACCCATGGGTCCAGCCAGCAGGAACGGAATGCGCCAGCCCCACTCCATCATGGCCTCGTTGCCGAGGATGACCTCGCCCATCAGCACGATCAGCGAACCAAGGGCGAAGCCACCCAGGGTGCCGAACTCCAGGAAGCTGCCCAGAAAGCCTCGCTTCTTGTCCGGGGCGTACTCGGCCATGAACGTGGCCGCACCGCCGTACTCACCGCCGGTCGAGAAGCCCTGGATCACACGCAGCAGCACCAACAGGATGGGGGCCGCCAGGCCGATGGTCGCGTGAGTGGGCAGGATGCCGATACAGAACGTGGCACCGGCCATCAGGATGATGGTCAGCGCCAGGATCTTCTTGCGGCCCAACCGGTCACCGAGCGGGCCCCAGAACAAACCACCCAGGGGGCGGACCAGGAAGGACAGGGCGAACGTACTCAGCGCCAGCAGGGTGCCGGCTTCACCCGGGAAGAAGTTCTGGGTGATGTAGACGACCGACACTGCATACACGCCGTAGTCGAACCACTCGGTGGCGTTACCGATCGCAGAGGCAGCCACCGCACGGCGAACCGTCTGGGCGTCCGGTTCCGGGTGGTGGGCGGCTCCGTCTGGAGTATTGGCGCCGCGTGGATCGTGCGGCGGATCAGCCTGGTGTTGCGAATTCATGGAACCCTCCATGGTGAATTCAGCGGGCACCTGATGGCGCACCGGCGCTCTACGGCCGTGACGCAAAAGACGCCCAAACCGTTTGATTGTCGACAATCCTACCCCTAGGCTTATCGGTACGTAAGACGTTGACCTGCAAACCCTTGTGTTTGCCCCGGACCGGAGGCCGCCATGCCCGGCAATCTGCTACGACCCGTGGTGCAAGAAACCACACCGTCACTGATCGCCCGGCAACTGCGACGAGCCATCGGTGACGGCGAACTGGCACCCGGCCAGCAGCTCAATGAAATGGAATTGAGCCGCTCCCTGGGCGTGAGCCGCGGCCCACTGCGCGAAGCCATGCAGCGCCTCACACAAGAAGGTCTCCTGCTCAGCGTGCGTAACCGCGGCGTGTTCGTCATCGAGGTCACCGACGACGACGTTCGCGACCTCTATCTCGCTCGGAACGCCGTGGAGCGCGCGGCCGCCGCGCGGGTCATCGCGGGCGACCCCGAGGCCGGTGCGGATCGACTGCTGGAAAAGGTCGACGAGATGTCCGCGGCCATCGAACGCGGAGACACTGCCGCGTTGACCGAGGCGGACGTCGCGTTCCACGAACTGCTCGTGGAGCTGTCCGAAAGCCCCCGTCTGATTCGAATGCACGACACCCTCATGGTGGAAACGCGCATGTGCATGACCGCGCTCGAAACCCGGTACGCGTCCCACAGTTTTCGCCTGGACGAGCACCGGGAGATCACCGAAACCATCCGCGCCGCGGATGAGGCCCGCGTGGATCTGCTGCTCCTCGATCACATGCGTGACGCCGTGATGCGCCTGACCACCGAGGACGCGTAACTCGCAACCCTAGAGGCGCTCACCAGGCACAGGAGCTGCACCGCCAATCCACGCATGGCCCGACGCCGCGCCACGGTTCCGGGGGCCAGTGCCCCGGAACCGCATCGCACCAGCCTCAGGTGCGCGGCACGGCCACGTACTTGTACTCCAGGAACTCCTCGATCCCCACGCGGCCACCTTCGCGACCGAGTCCGGAGGCCTTCACTCCGCCGAACGGCGCGGCGGGGTTGGAGACGATGCCCGTGTTGAGTCCGACCATGCCGACTTCCAGAGCGTCGCTCACCCGGAAGCTGCGGTCCACGTCCTGCGTGAACAGGTAGCCCACGAGTCCCCACGGGGTGTCGTTGGCCATCTCGACCACTTCATCCTCCGAGTCAAAAGGGATCACGGGCGCCACGGGGCCGAAGATCTCCTCGGTCATCAACTGCGATCCCGGATCCACACCGGAGAGCACGGTAGGGCTATAGAAGAACCCGGGGCGATCAGGGCGGGAACCGCCACATTCCACGGTGGCACCCTTGGCCACGGCGTCGTCCACGAGCTCCTGGACCTTGTCGAGTGCCTTGGCTTCGACCAGGGGCCCGACGTCGGTCCCGTCCTGGGCGCCGTCGCCCACCGATAGCCCGCCCAGCCGCTCGGCGAGCTTGCGGGAGAACTCGTCCATGACCGAGCGGTGGACGAACAATCGGTTGGCCGCGGTGCAGGCCTCGCCCATGTTGCGCATTTTGGCGGCCACAGCGCCGTCGACCGCGCGGTCCAGGTCCGCGTCCTCGAAGACGATGAACGGCGCGTTGCCGCCCAGTTCCATGGAGGAACGCATGACGTGCTGCGCGGCCTGTTCCAAGAGGCGGACGCCCACATCCGTGGATCCGGTGAAGCTGACCTTGCGAGCGATCCCGCTGGCCATCCACGGGCCGACCACCGAGGACGCCTTCTTGGTGCACACCACGTTGAGCACCCCGGCGGGCAACCCGGCCTCGATCAGGATGTCGACCAGGGCCAGGGAGGACAGTGGCGTGAGGTTCGCGGGTTTGAACACCATGGTGCAGCCGGCGGCGATGGCCGGTCCGATCTTGCGGGTGCCCATGGCCAGGGGGAAGTTCCACGGCGTGACCAGCACGCACGGGCCCACGGGTTGTTTGGAGACCATGATGCGGTTCTTGCCGTCACCGGTTATGGTCTGGTCGCCGCCGATCCGCACGGCTTCTTCGGAGAACCAGCGGAAGAACTCGGCCGCGTAGGCCACCTCGCCCTTGGCTTCTGCCAGCGGCTTGCCCATTTCAGTGGTCATGATGAGGGCCAGCTCGTCCTGGCGTTCCATGATCAGGTCGTACGCGCGGCGCAAGATTTCGCTGCGTTCGCGCGGTGGCGTGGCGGCCCATTCCTTCTGAACCCGCCCGGCGGTCTCGATGGCGCGCTGGGCGTCTTCGGGTCCGCCGTCGGCCACGGTCGCGATGACCTCTTCGGTCGCGGGGTTGAGCACGTCGAAGCGGGCTCCGGAGGCGGCTTCGCCCCACTGCCCGTCAATGAACGTGCCCGTGTTGACCGTGGCCACCGCATCCAGCGCGGCCTGCGAGGTGCGGAGTTCGGTGGTGTGTGTGCTCATCAGAGTTCCTTCGTTCGACGTTGGCGAGCCCGATGGCCTAGAGCCCGATGCCTGAGATTCATGTGGTTGGTGTTCCGGTGGTCCGGGTTCCAGCGGTCGGGGTTTCAGTAGTCGGAGGTCCGGGGTCCAAGATTTCGGCGATGTGAGTCCCGCGCGCACTGGGATCCAGCTGGTTCACCTGCATCGCGCACGAAAACCCGTCCGTCAGTACCGCGGTGTCCGGCGCGGCCTCACGCAGGGCCGGAGCCAGAGAGGTCTCCGCGACCTTCATGCTGACCTCGTAGTGTTCGGCTTCGAAGCCGAAGTTGCCGGCCACTCCGCAGCACCCGTTCGCCTCGCTGACCTCGGCCACACCCGCGGCGGCGAGCGCCTTGCGTTGGGTCGCGGGGCCGAACACCGAGTACTCGTGGCAGTGGGTCTGAACGACGGCGCGCTGCGGCACCGGCCGCGCGGGTTCCGCCAGCCGATCCTCGCCGGCCAGCGATGTCACGTACGCCGCGAAACTCGTGACCCTCCGCGATACCCGCCGAGCTTGCTCGGTGTGCACGAGTTCCGGTAGGTCCTTCCGAAGAGCCGCGGCACAGCTGGGTTCGATCACCACGATGGGGCGATCGGTGCCGTCATCCAATTCCGACGCCGCCCTGGTCAGCATTTTCTTGGCGGTCCCCAACTGTCCCGTGGAGATCCAGGTGAGGCCACAGCACACGTCCGCCGAGCACTCGACGTTTTCGCCCGCGCCGGCCAGAACTCGGGCGGCCGCTCCGGCGACCTCGGGTCGGAAACCGCGAGTGAAGGTGTCCACGAACAACACAGCGCCGTCGGAAGCGGCGGCGACAGACAAGGAACTACTCGACGTGGCGCGACTGGCACGGGTGAGGCCGGACGTCGCACCGTCGGACATGGAAGCCGACAGGCCTCCGGAACCGTCGCGTGGAAGGGTGCGAGCGGCATCGTTGGTCTCGCGGCGCGACCGCCCGGTGCGAGCGGCGTCGTCGACCTCGGTGCGCCACTGCCCCGCGCGAGCGAATTGTGGCAGCGCGCGGCGCGTGGTGAGGCCGCCGAGCCACGGGGCGACCTTGCCCAGGGGCGTGGCCAGTACCGCGTTCACGAGCGGCGCGATTCTGCCCGCGATCACGAGCCAGCGCGGCAGCCAGCCCAGCGAGTAGTGGGAGCGCGGGCGGATCCGACGCGCGTAGTAGTGGTCGAAGAATTCGGACTTGTAGGTGGCCATGTCCACGCCGGTGGGGCAGTCCGTGGCGCACGCCTTGCAGGAGAGGCACAGATCGAGGGCCTCGCGCACGTCGTTGGATTTCCACCCTTCGGACACGGTCTCGGCACCGCGCACCATGTCCTGGAGCACCCGAGCGCGGCCGCGTGTGGAGTCCTTCTCGTCGTGGGTCGCCCGAAAGCTGGGGCACATCACGCCGCCGCTGTCCGCGCGGCACCGCCCCACGCCAATGCAACCCTGAACGGCGTGCACCCAGGGATCAGGCTGCGCGGCCTGCCCGGACTCGCGGGCAGTTTCCGCCGCCCCCACGGGTTGCAGGTCGAAGCTCGTGCGCCATTCCCGATCGGGGACGCCCTCCAGCGCGAGGTGCGCGTCAATGGATTCAGGTTCCACGATCGACCCCGGGTTCAGCAGCCCCGTGGGATCCCACGCGCGCCGGAACGCGGCGAAGGCGTCGAGCACTTCGGGCGAGTACATGATGGGCAGCAGCGCGGAACGGGCGCGACCGTCGCCGTGTTCGCCGGACAGCGAGCCGCCGTGCCGGACCACCAGATGGGCGGCGTCGCGGGTGAAGTTCCGGTACACCTCCCGCCCGGCTTCGGTGCGCAGGTCGAAGGTGATGCGAATGTGCATGCACCCAGCCCCGAAGTGCCCGTACATCACGCCGTCCAGGTCGTAGTCGCTCAGCAGCTCGCGCAGATCGGCCAGGTAATCGGCGAGCTTTTCCGGGGCCACCGCTGAGTCTTCCCAGCCCGGCCAGGATTCCCCGCCCGTGGCCAGCCGGGATGAGAGCCCTGCGCCGTCCTCGCGGACCCGCCACAGGTTCGCGCGTTCCTCGGGATCGGGAACCGCGATGCCCTCCACGAGCCGGCGGTTCTTGGCAAGCCGCTCCAGTAGTTCATCCGCCTGTGCGCTCACGGCCTCTTTCGTGTCGCCGTCCAGATCCACGAACAGCCAGGCTTTGCCCTCCGGCAGACCGGTCACGGAATCAGGCCCGCGCCGCCAGCGCATGGTCTCCACGATGGCCTTGTCGGTCCCCTCGACCGCAGCGGGCGAGAACTCGAGGATCGTGGTCACGTCGCGAGCGGCGTCGACGACCGTGTCGTAGCCCAGGCAGATCAACAGGGCGCTGGCGGGTTTGGCCACCAATCGCATGCGAGCGCCCACGACCAGCGCGCACGTCCCTTCCGAGCCCACGAGCGCGCGGGCCACATTGAAACCCTTCTCGGGGAGCAGATTCTGCAGGTGGTATCCCGAGACCTGGCGCGGAATCTGGCCGAGCTCCAGCCGGAAGGCGGCCAAGTGCTTGTGGGCCAGCGCGCGCAGTTCGCGGCTCAGTTCCTCGGCTCGCCGCACCGACGCCCGGTCGGACGGATCCGTGGCACGCAGTTCGCTCGCGGTGGCGGTCAGCCGTGCCCCGTCCGATGTGACGACGTCGATCTCGACCGTGTGATCGCTCGTCCGCCCGTACCGCACGGAGTGATTGCCGCACGCGTCGTTGCCGGTAGCCCCGCCCACCGTGGCTCGGTTCTTCGAGGACGGATCGGGCGCGAACGTGAGCTTGCCGTCCGTCGCGGCCTCGACCTCGCGGGTCAGGGTCGCCAGCACCACGCCGGGTTCCACGTTGACGGTGCCGGCCTCCCGGTCCACCTCCAGGGTCCGGTCCATGTGGCGCGAAAAATCGACGACGACGCCGCGCCCCACCGCATTGCCCGCCATGGACGTTCCGCCGCCCCGGCTGACAACGGGGGTGCGAGTTGCCGCGCAGGCGCGCACGGTAGCGACCACGTCATCCACGGCGCGCGGAAAGACGACGGCGAGGGGTCGCACACGGTAGTTGGAGGCATCGTAGGCGTACTCGGAGGTGCGGCGCTCGGAGGGGTCGACCTCAATTCCCACTTCGCGAAGTCGGGTGACCACCGGAATTGCTGCGGGCGTCATGGGCGCCCTCAGTTCCCGGCAGCCGAGCCGGCCGACGCCGTGACGGCGGCCAGAGCGGCGTCGAACCGTTCGAGGCCCTGCTCGATCTCGCGTTCGGTGACCACGAGCGCGGGGATCAACCGAACCACGTTGCCCGCGGGACCGCACGTGAGCGTCAGGAGGTCCTGGTCGATTGTGGCCTGCTGCACGGCAGAGGCGGTGGCGGCGTCCGGTGAGCCGTCCGGGGCGGTGAACTCGATGCCCTGCATCAGGCCCAGCCCGCGCACGTTGCCGATCACCGGATAGCGGGACTGGATGTCCAGGAGTCCGGTTTGGAGCTGATCACCGCGGACCCGGGAGTTCTCGACCAGACCTTCGTCCTCAACGACCTGAAGGGTCGCCACGCCGGCCGCCGCGGAGACCGCGTTGCCGCCGTAGGTGCCGCCCTGCGAACCGGGCCAGCCCTTGGACATGAGCTCGTTCGACGCGGCGATGGCCGAGATCGGGAAGCCAGAGGCAATGCCCTTGGCCATGATCTGGATATCCGGCAGCGCGGTGGAGTGCTGGTGTCCCCAGTACTTGCCGGTGCGCCCCACGCCAGCCTGAACCTCGTCGAAAATCAGGAGGATGCCGTGGCGGTCGGCTCGTTCGCGCAGTCCCTCGAGGAATCGCGGGGGCGTGGGGATGTAGCCACCGTCCCCCAGTGCCGGTTCGATCAGGAACGCCGCGGTGTCATTGGGGGCCGTGCGCGTGGTCAGCAGGTAGTCGAGCTCCTGCAACGCAAAGTCCACGGCCGTGTCCTCGTCCCAGCCGTAGCGATAGGCGTACGGGAACGCGGACATGTGCACCCCGGACATCAACGGTGAGAATCCGGCCGAGAACTTGGTTCCGGCGGTCGTCAGGGACGCCGCCGCCACCGTGCGACCGTGGAACCCACCCTGGAACACCACGATGTTGGGGCGGCCCGTGGCCATACGAGCCAACCGGACCGCGGCTTCCACCGCCTCCGAGCCGGAGTTGGCGAAGAACAGAGAGTCCAATCCCGCGGGCAGCACCTCACCCAGTTTCTCCGTGAACGCCAACAGCGGCTTGTGCAGCACGGTGGTGTATTGCGCGTGGATCACCTTGCCGACCTGCTCCCGGGCCGCTTCCACCACCTTGGGGTGGCAGTGACCGGTGCTCGTCACCCCGATGCCCGTGGTGAAGTCCAGGTGCTCCCGGCCGTCCGTGCCGTAGATCCAACTGCCCAGGGCGTGATCGACCACAACCGGAGTTGCCTGCTTCAGGAGGGGACTCAGAGATGTCATGGGTCATATTGTCCCGGCGTAATCGAATGATTGTCAACAATCAGAGGATTGCCCTAGTGTGCAAGTGTGGAGCCGAAACAGAACCCCGAAAACCGCCCGGACAACACATCAAGCAGGGCCGGAGCGACAGATCTCGCGACCCAGGGCGCCGGCGATACGAGCCGGGCACCCCAGGCAAGCAACGACGCCGCCGGGACCGAGCGACGTCGTCGCCCCAAACTCGTGGTGCTCACCTCGCCCGGCGCACCCGACCTGCCCAATGCGCTGGAGATCGAGTCACTCACCGAGGTCATCTACGCGGACGCGGAGCAGCTCCCGGAAGCCCTGCCCGGCGCACAGGTATTACTGGTCTGGGATTTCTTCTCCACAGCCTTGCGGGACGCATGGCAGTCGGCAACGGACCTCGAATGGATCCATGTGGCGGCGGCGGGCGTGGATTCGCTGCTCTTCGACGAACTCCGCGACTCGGACATCACGGTGACCAACGCCCACGGCGCCTTTGACGTACCCATTGCGGAATTCGTGCTCGCCTCGATCCTGGCCCATGACAAGCAACTGCACCGAAGCAAGGAGCTGCAACGAAACACCGAGTGGCAGCATCGCGAACTCCAGCAGACAGCAGGGCAGCGCGCACTGGTGGTCGGCACCGGAGGTATTGGCCGCGCCACCGCCAGACTGTTGCGCGCGGCAGGACTGAAGGTCACAGGCGCGGGACGCACGGCCCGCGAGCGCGACGAGGATTTCGGAACGGTGATCGCCAGTTCGGAGCTCACGGAGCACGTGGGCGACGTCGATCATCTGGTGCTGATCGCGCCCCTGACCAACGCCACGCGTGGACTGTTGAACCAGGAAGTCCTCCAGCCCATGAAGCCGTCAGTGCACGTGATCAACGTGGGCCGCGGGGCGCTCGTGGATGAACCCGCGCTACTGGACGCACTCCGCGAAGGGCGCGTCGCGGCGGCGTCGTTGGATGTGTTCGAACACGAGCCGCTCCCCCGGGACCACCCGTTCTGGGCGATGCCCAACGTTCATATCTCCGCGCACATGAGCGGCGACGTGATCGGCTGGCGCACCACCCTGGCGGAGCAGTTCCAGGACAATCTGGGCCGCTGGTTACGCGGTGAGACCTTGGCGAACCAGGTCGACAAGCAACTGGGCTACGTGCGCGGCCACTAGTCAGAGCAATGCATCATCAGATCGGCGCGTCATCAGGTCTGTTCATAGTCACGGCAATGCAGATGTGGGCCCCGATCGCACCACCATGCGCCCTCCCGGCGGTCTGATGGGAGGGAGCTGCAGCCCCGCAGTCTCATGTGATGAACATGCAGAAAAGGTGCGCGCTATGTGCGTTTTCCTCCCCTAACACTTCGCGGCTGCTTTTCCCTCACATGAGGCTCCGCTCGTGCAGAAACCTCACACCGCCTGCACCCTCACGCATTGACCCCTCAGACACCGCTGCCGAATGCGGTCATCTCGCCGCCCGACCCGTACATAGCCACTAGTCACAGAGGCAATGCCGTCCTACGGGCAGCCAGCCCGCGGGGTAGTTTTCGCGTGCCCGCGCAATAGCACGAAATTTTTCGGCAAACCTCTTGACCTGTGACCCAGCTTACAGTATATTTCATATTACGGAAAACAGCTTCCGGATGATGAAAGGAATGAGAAATGTCGAACGCACCTGCCACTGCAGCCCACGTGTCCTACTTCAAGTACACCGGCGACACCCTGGACCCGGATTTCTCCGCCGGTAGCAGCAAGATCGAGAACCGTTCCGCTGAAATGTGGACTCTGGCCGTCTCAGCTGCTTGCATCGGAGCAGCACTGTCCCGGATCCTGACCCGCTGATCGCGGATCCCACCGGAACCACCAAACACTAGGAGCAGCCATGTCCCGCGAACTCGCTACGGGCGATACCGCCCCCGCACTCAACCTCACCGCCCATGACGGCAACACCGTGAACCTCGGTGATCAGAACGAGCGCAGCGCAGTGGTGTACTTCTACCCCAAGGCGTTCACGCCGGGGTGCACCACCGAGGCATGCGACTTCCGCGACAACCTGGCCGCCATCAAGGGCCTGGGTTATGACGTGTACGGAGTCTCCGGGGACCCCCCGGAAGAACTCAACCGTTTCGTGGAGGAATACCACCTCCCCTACACACTTCTTTCCGACCCCGATCACGCAGCCGCCAAGGAATGGGGCGCGTGGGGTGAACGCACCATCAACGGTGAAACCTCCGAGGGCCCTCTGCGTTCCACCTTCGTCGTGAACGCGGACGGCACCCTGGCCAACGCCGAATACCGCGTCGACGCGAAGGGCCACGTGGGTCGCCTCGTGTCCGAACTCTCCAACGGTTCCTGAGAACCGTCACTAGACTCCGTCCGAACAGTGGCCTCCTGGACGGACGGAAATAGCGGCAGCCGCCCTCGGGCGGCTGCCGCCCTTTAACCCCTTTTCACGCCACGGACGACGCCGCGCGCTCGGCTTCGCGACCGACCCCGTCACCGGCCTCATCCCCGGAGCAGCAGCGATCAGCCCTCGCCCGTGATGAGCCCCTCGGACACCATCCAGTCGTAGGCCACATCCACGGGTTCCTGACCTTCCACGTCCACCTTGAGGTTCAGCTGGCGCATGGTCTCATCGGTCAACAGCGGCGAGACCTGGTCGAAGACCTCCTGCAGCTGCGGGTATTCCGCCAACGTCTCCGAGTTGAACACCGGTGCCGCGTTGTAGGCGGGGAAGAACTTTCGATCGTCCTCGAGCACGGTCAGATCCAAGGCATCGATGCGACCGTCAGTGGTGAAGACTTCACCAAAGTTGCAGTCGCCGTCATCGGTTGCCGTATACACCGCGCCCGTGTCGTACACGCCGATATTGCCGTCCGGAATGCCGTTGGCCGAGCCCCGCGGGATGTCGTAGGTCTCCAGCATGGGATCCAGGCCGTCCTGACGGGAGTTGAACTCCGCCTCGACGCACAGCGTCCGCTCGGCCACGGGTAGGTTCCCGATCTGCGACAGCTTGGAAATATTGCCCAGTTCCGGCACGGCCTCGCTGCGCACCGCGAACGCGTACGTGTTGTTCAGCGGCGCGGGCCTACCCCAGGTCAGTCCGTTCTCCAGATCCGCGTCGTGCACGGCCTGCCACTGTTCATCCTTGTCCGGGATGCCCGTGGGGTTACCCATGTAGGTGATCCACGCGGTGCCCGTGTACTCGTACGTGAAGTCACCCTCGCCGGACACCATCAGTTCGCGCACCGGCTGGCTTCCGGGCACGTTGGTGAAGTCCTCCACCTCGAACCCTGCGGCCTCCGCGGTCATCACCGCGATCTTGCCCAGGATGAGCTGCTCGGTGAAGTTCTTGCTCACCACCGTGATCTGTGCGTCCTCGGGCAGTCCCTCCACAGGCTGGATCGCGCCCGGCTGCACCTCCGGCACGAACGACGTGGCCGGTTGCAGACCGCAGCCGGCCAACAGCATCACGGCGAGTCCCGCACCTAGTCCTGCGACGGCGCGCGTGCGCTTTCGGTTCGACGACGCCGCCCCGGCCACCGGCCGTTGCCTTCGTCCCGTTCGATTAGACGTTGCCATCACAGTCCCTTCGGGCGCGCGACGTATTCCACGAAGCGCCCCAACCAATCCACGAGCAGAGCCAACAGCGCGACCAGCAGGGAACCCGCGATCAGCACCTTGATCAGGTTCAGGTTCACGCCGGTGGTGATCAGAATGCCCAGGCCACCGCCGTTGATGAACGTGGCCAGTGTCGCGGTTCCCACCAGCAACACCAGGGCCGTGCGGATACCGGACAGCATCACCGGCACCGCGAGTGGGAGTTCCACCCTGAAGAGCACCGCCGCCGCGCTCATGCCCATGCCGCGGCCGGCTTCGACAAGTCGCTGATCAACCTGCTGCAAACCCACCATGGTGTTCCGCAGTACCGGCAGAATCGCGTAGGCCACCAGGGCAACGACAGCCGCCTTGAACCCGAAACCCAGCCAGAAGGACAACAACACCACCAGGCCGATGGCCGGTGCCGCCTGTCCGATATTGGCCACGACCAGGACCGGTCCGGTGAACTTGCGCAGCGGCCCGCGGGTCAGCAGGATCCCCAGCGGGATCGCGATGAGCAGCACCAACAAGGCCGCCACGGCGGTCAGTTTCAAGTGCTCCCACGTGTAGCCCCACAGCGCGTCAGGTGCCAGGGTCGCCCGTTCCGTGTCGGTCAGGTCGCCGAAAGCCAACCATGCGAACAGCGCCGCGATGGCCACGAGGATGACGGCCAGCTGAATCCACAGTCCCTTGGACGACCCGCCCGCGATCGCCGCGGTGGTCGAGACGGCGTCCGGGTTCTGCACTCCGGTCGTCGCGCTCACGGCCGATCCCTCGTTTCCGTCAAGTTCTCTTCGCCGACGTCGCCCCGGTCCGTTGCGCTCGAGTCCCGCCTGGTCTCGTCCCACGGGGCACGGTGGCCGTTCGTGGTGGTGTGCCCATTCACCGTGTCGTGATTTTCGGCATGGGGCTCGCGAGCATCATCGCGCGGTCGCGAAGCATTCTCGGAGGTGGCCGCGACTGTGGACCCAGCCGCGGCGGCGTCGCCCTCGGTGTTCGTTGCAGCGTGGCGGTCGGTGGCGGCGGCGTTGACCGGGGCGTCGTCGTCGGAAATCTGCGGGATGGAGCCGGTATTCAGGCCGACCGGTGCGTCGCCGTCGCCCTGGGCGGCAGCCTGACCGGCCGAGATCGCGTCCATGACCGTGTTCACGGTGATCAGGCCGGTGAACGCGTCTCGTCGTCCGGCGACCAGCGCCGCGCTGGTGCTCGCAACCAGCATGGCGTCCAGGGCCTCGTTGAGGGTGGACTGTTCGTTGACGAGCGGCAGGTTGGGATCCGCGGCATCCGAGATGACCTGCATGCGGGAGAGCTGGCGCTGCGACAACCACTGGATCGCGCGGCCGCGGGAATCCAAGATCACCACGTTCTGCTGACCAGCTTCTTGCAAGCGGGCGATGACTGCTTCCGGTGACTCACCGGGCGCCGCGGTCACGGCTTTCTGCTGCTCGACCTCGTGCACGCGGTTGAGCGTGAGCTGCTTGAGACCTGCACCTGAACCAATGAAGTTCTCGACGAACTCGTTGCTCGGGTTGGCCAGGATGCGCTCTGGGGAGTCGTACTGCTCGATCTGGGCACCCTCGTTGAAGATGGCGATCCAGTCGCCGAGCTTCACGGCCTCGTCGAAGTCGTGGGTGACGCAGACGATCGTTTTCTGCAGCTCAGCCTGGATATTGAGCAACTCGTTCTGCAGGCGTTGGCGGGTGATGGGGTCAACCGCCCCGAACGGTTCATCCATGAGCAGGATGGGCGGGTCCGCGGCGAGCGCACGGGCCACGCCGATGCGCTGCTGCTGACCACCCGAAAGTTCCTTGGGGTACCGATTCCGATAGACCGTGGGGTCCAGGGACACCAGTTCGAGGAGCTCGTCCACGCGAGCTGCGATCCGGTCCTTGTCCCAGCCGAGCATCTTGGGCACCAAACCGATGTTGGCCGCAACGCTCATGTGGGGGAACAGACCTCCGGCCTGGATCACGTAGCCGATCTGACGGCGCAGCTTGTCGCCGTTCATGTCCGCCACGTTGTCCCCGTTGATCACGATGGCCCCGTCCGTGGGCTCGATCAGGCGGTTGATCATCTTGAGCGTGGTGGTCTTACCGCAACCGGAGGGTCCCACGAACATCACGATGCTGCCCGCGGGGATCTCCATGGTGAGCCCACCCACCGCGGGCTTGGTCTGGCCGGGGTACTGCTTGGTCACCTGATCGAGCAGGATGGATGCGCCGCTGACGTTCTCGGCAGAGTTCTGGATGGTTTGTGTTTCAGACACGGATACCTCGCGAGGTTGTCAGACGGCTCAGGACCACCAACAGGAGGTCCAAGATGATGGCCAGCAGGATGACACCGACGACTCCCACGACCACGGATTCAAAGGCGTTGGCCCCACCCAGGCGGGAGAGACCGGAAAAGATGAAGCCACCCAGGCCGGGGCCCAGGGTGTAGGCGGCCACGGCAGCAATGCCTATGACCATTTGCGCGGAAACGCGGATGCCCGCCAGGATGATGGGCCACGCCATGGGCAGTTCCACGGTGGCCAGGGTGCGGAATCGGCTCATGCCGATACCGCGTGCGGATTCGACCACGGATGCCGGGATGCTGTTCAGCCCCACCACCGCGTTGCGCAGGATGGGCAGGGTCGCGAAAAACGTGACCACGATGACCGCCGGGAGCACGCCGAAACCGAACGGTGCGATCAGCAGACCGATCAGCGCGAAGGACGGGATGGTGAGTCCCATGGCCGAGACGCCGTTGGCGAGCGCGCTGGCCGTCTTGCTCCGGTAGACCAGAGCCGACAGCACGACGGCCAGGACTGTGGCGAGCACGAGGCACTGCACCACCAGGCTGAAGTGCTGCCACGAGGCGAACAAAATCTGTTGATAACTATCTCTGACAAAGTCCCACACGCGCGTACCGTCTCCACCCTCACCGTAGGCAGAGGGCTGCATCGTCCATAGTGGTCAGATTGCTGTTGATTCCTGTTCAGGTTAGGACCGAACTGCTGCATTCGTGTGCATTGAGCCACACAATCTTCGCATCGTGACCCGTTCGTGACATTCGTGAGCACACCCTCTGACGCCTCCTGGCTGGGGCGGTGTCGCTCATAGCGGACAGCCCCAGGGTTTTCTTGCCAACACCGGCGGACGGTGGAATCGTAGAACCACAAGCGAATCGAAAGGAGCCTTACCAATGGCTGATTTGACCGGTAAGAAGATTCTCTCGCTGCAGACCAACCGCGGCGTGGAGCAGGACGAGCTGAAGGTCCCCCTGGAGAAGCTGCGTGAAGCGGGCGCCACCGTGACCGTCGCGTCTCAGGAGAACGGCGAGATCCAGAGCCTCGTGGGCGACTGGGATTTGGGTGAGACGTTCCCCGTGGATCAGAAGATCTCAGACGTGAACGAGTCCGAGTACGACCTGCTGCTGCTCCCCGGTGGCACCCTCAACGCTGACACCCTCCGTCTCGACGAGGATGCCCAGAAGATCGCCCAGGCCTTCGCGTCCTCCGGCCGTCCCATCGCATCCATCTGCCACGGCCCGTGGTTGCTGGTGGAGACCGGACTGGTGAATGGCAAGACCCTGACCTCGTACGACTCCGTCAAGGTCGACATCACCAACGCCGGTGGCACCTGGGTGGATGAGCCCATGAAGCGCTGCCCCGCCAAGGACTGGGTGCTCATCACCTCGCGTAACCCCGGTGACCTGGAGCCGTTCGTCCAGGCCATCGAGGATGAACTGACCGCCTGAAATTACTGGGCGAGATCCGTGCTCAAGGGGATCTCAACGAAAGCCAGAACTGCCCCGGCCGCATGATGCGGCCGGGGCAGTCCTGTTGCCGAACTTGGTGCCGGTATCGGTTCTATGCCGTTCTGGCGCCGAACTCGATCCGGTCTCGGCCCAGCGTCTATTCGTCAGTGCTACTTACCCAACACGTCCTTCAACGCGCCGAGCACGAGCGCCACGGAATCCGGGGCGGCGTTGGGGCCCATCAGGCCGATGCGCCACACGGTGCTGGCGAACTCCTTGACGCCCGCGCCGATCTCCAGGTTGTACTTCTCGAGCAGTTCCTTGCGCACGGCGGCGGAGTCCACGCCCTCCGGAACCTTGACGGTGGTCAGCTCGGGCAGGCGGTGGCCCTCGGCAGCGAACAGTTCGAGGCCCATGGCCTCCAGGCCGTCCTGCAGCGCTTGGCCGGCTGCGTAATGACGGTTGCGAACGGCGTCGAGCCCTTCGTCCAGGATGCGCTGCAGACCGGCGTCGAGGGACGCGATCATGGCGACCGGTGCCGTGTGGTGGTAGGTGCGTGAGGCGCTACCGGAGGTCTCCCCCACGTAGCCGCCCAGCATGCCCAGGTCCAGGTACCACGAGCGCGGGTTCTCCACGCGGCGCTCCCAGGCACGGTCCGAGACGGTGAAGGGTGCCAGGCCGGGGGCCACGCCCAGGCACTTCTGGGTACCGGCGTAGCCGATGTCGATGCCCCATTCGTCGGCCTTGAGTTCTATACCGCCGATGGAGGTCACGGCGTCCACGAGCAGCAGAGCGTCACCCTTGATGGCACCGAGGGCGGCGATATCCGAGCGCACACCCGTGGAGGTTTCCGCGTGAACCGCGGCGATGATCGTGGGGTTGGGGTGAGCGTCGGCCACTTTCTGTGCGTCCACCGGCTGACCGAACGGGAAGTCCACGCGGACCACCTCGGCACCGCAGCGCGCGGCGACATCGCACATGCGCTCACCGAACAGGCCGTTGACGGCAATGACCACCACGTCACCGGGGTTCACGAAGTTCACGAACGCCGCTTCCATACCCGCCGAGCCCGTGGCCGAGATCGGCAGGGTGCGGCGGTTGGAGGTGCCCCACACCTGACGCAGACCATCACACGCGCGGTCCATGATCTCGAGGAACTGCGGGTCCAGGTGGCCCAGGAGCGGCCGGGCGAGTGCCTCCGTGGCCTCCGGGTACGGATTGGACGGGCCGGGGCCGAACAGGTGGCGGGCGGTCAACGTGTTGGTCATGCGGGGCCTCCTCAGGCTGTCCACGTGTGGGGTGCGTCTCGTTCAACCCTAGTCGCCGCTGGGCTGCACGGCCTCCGGTGTGACGGGCCGGCGCAGGAACACCACGGTCAGGGCGATCGCCACCGCGATCAGCGCACCGATGAACGCCACCGCGCCGTTCCAGCCGAAGCGCGTGAGGAACAGGCCGGCCACGTAGCCGAACACGGACGAGCCCCCGTAGTAGAACAGCGTGTACAACGACGACGCCTGGGCACGTCCCACGGTCGCTCGCGCCGGCACCCAGCCGTTGGCGATGGAGTGCGCCCCGAAGAATCCGGCGGTGAAGATCAGCAATCCCACGACCACGGCGGGCAGCCACGGGATGAGCATCATGAGGAGCCCGCCCAGCATGATCAGCGAGGACGTGATCAGTACCTTTCGACGGCCGAACCGCGCGGCGATCCGCCCCGCCTGGGCCGAGGACCACGTGCCGGTCAGGTAGGACAGGAACAGCACGGACACGATCGACGGCGGCACGTTGAACGGCTCGTCACCCAGGTGGAAGCCGATGAAGTTGTAAACGGCCACGAACCCGCCCATCAGCAGGAATCCCTGCATGTACAGGGACCCCAGTCCGGGATCCTTGAGGTTGACCAGGAGCCGCTCGTGCACACCACCCGGACCGGTCAGCCGGACTGCTTGCGGCCTGAAGCCCTTTTGTTTCGGAGCCAACAGGATGAACGCGACGGCCGCCATGGCCGCGTAAATCGCCACGACGAGGGTTCCCGCGCGCCACCCGAAGAAGTCCGCCACCGGGGCCGCCACGATGCGACCCGAGAGTCCTCCCAACGTGGTTCCGGAGATGTAGCTGCCCGCGGCGATCGCGGCGTGCACCGGGTTCACCTCTTCAGCGAGATACGCCATGGCCACGGACGGGATACCGCCCAGCGCCATGCCTTCCAGGAAGCGCATTCCCACGAGCAACTCGAAGGACGGCATGAGGCTCATGGCCACGCCCAGGATGGTGGCCGCAATGACCGCGGTGACCATGGTCCTGCGGCGACCGAATCTGTCCGACATCAAGGACCATGGGATCACCGCAACCGCCAAACCGAGGGTCGCGGCGGACACGGCCAAGGAGGCTTGGGCGGCGTCGATCTCCAGGTCCCGCGCCATGATCGGAAGGACGCCCTGCACGGAATAGAGCTGGGCGAAGGTCGCGATGCCCGCGCACAACAGCGCGATCAAAATCCTTTTGTACCCGGAGCTGCCCCGCTCGTAGCCTTCCCATGTCCCCGCGGACTGCATGCCGAGGCGCTCCCTCTCCCGTGGTTGGTGTCGCTGACGTCCTGGACCAGGGTACGCCGCACGCCGCGCAGTCCCACGCCGGTTGGGAGGAACACATGTGTTTCCCTCGGCTAGTCACACCCCCTACAGTATGAACACATCATCCAGTTCAACTTGGGGGAGTCGAACTCATGAGATTTTCACGGGGACCATTCTGGGCTGTGACAGTCATTCCGTTAGTCATGGGGACCTTGCTGTTCACCGCGGCGGGGGCTGCGGTAGCCGCGCCCACCACCTCACCGGATGCACCAGACGCGGAGGCCGATCTGGCTTCACCGGCCGCACCGGGCAAGGACCCGTTGCGCGAGAGGACAGGGATCTCCGCCGGCATCCCGATCTGGGGCGCGTGGTGCGGACCCGGTCACGGCGGTGGGGAGCCGGAGGACACGTTCGACACGTTGTGCATGCGCCACGACCGCTGCTACATCGAACGCGGTTATTTCGACTGCTGGTGCGATGCGCGGTTCCGCGATGAGATCCGTCGGTTCGGTCCCCGGATGGAAACCGACGAACGAGTGGTGGCAGCCGCCACCACCGTGTGGTTCACCGTGACCCCGTGTGTGCCGCGATGAGCCACTTCGCCGCGCAGGCTTCCGCCGAATCCCGGTCACATCGGTCCCGGCCGGGCGAGTCCCGATCGGATCAGCCCCGGCCCGTCGACTCCCGTCGCGCCGCGCGCCTGGCATCCCAAGCGGGCGAATCCCGACGAGGATCCCACCGGGCGGCACGCCGCGAATCCCAGCCGGGGCCACGCCACTCCGCTCGCAATCACCGCCCCGCCCACGGTGAACGCGGCCACTACACGTCACTGCTCACGGTCGTCATGTTCTTCGTGGCCGTGGGAATCACCCTGATCCTGCCGTTCGGTCAGTACATGGGCCCGTGGCTGCCGTTGCTCCTGCTGGGGATCCCGTTCCTGGCCGGCGGGTGCGGCACGGGGTGCGCGGTCCATTGCAACCGGCCTGGGTGGGGCATCGCCAATTTGGCCATAGCGATTCTGTACCTGCCGGCTCTATTCGTGTTGATCACCCTGGTCAGCGGGCCATAGCTGCCCTCTCATCACCACGGGGACGCGGCGGTAGCCCGCGCCGCTCAGTGCGTCGCGACACCAAGGCATCGCCCGCAACGTACCGAAACGCAACGACGACGCCGCCGGGGCCCGCGCTGTGCGGGCGACCGAGCGGAGTCGTCGTCGTAAAAATGCTGCGGGAGTAGCAACTTACTTGTCGCTCACCGCGGCGGCGAGGTTCTCCAGCGACTCCTCGAGCACGGACTCCGGGAACGCCGGGAAGCTCACCTTCTTGAGGAGCTTGGGGTGCACGTCCGACCACGCGTAGGTCAGCGTGACCTGGGTGGAATCGGGACCCTGGGGCTGGAGTTCGTACATCCACTCCCAGCCGTTGTGCTCGATGGGGGTGCCCTCCTGGCACGGCTTCCACGCGATCAGCTTGTTGGGATCGAAACCGGTGACGTGGTTCTCCATCTTGTAGTCACCGCCCATGGCCTCCGCGTGCATGTTCATCACGAACACGTCGCCGGTCTGCTGAATGCGCTGGTCGGTGCCGGACACCACGGTGCCCGAACCATCTACCTGCGGGTGCTTGGCGGGCAGGGAAAGCACCTCGAAGATGTCCTCGGCCGGGGCGTCAATGACTCGGGTGGCGCTGACGCTGGTCTCGCTCACGAGAAACCTCTTTCTGTCGATCGACAATGGGACGTTCTGCTACTCACTCTAGGCAGTGCCGGGCCCGCCGAGGCAAGACCTTCAGCGATCGGCGAAGCCCTCGACCGGTCCGTGCTGCACTCCGTGGTGGGCGCCGTGCTGGGCCGCCAGGTTGCGCAGGTGGTACGCGAAACCGAGGGCGGCTCGGCCGCGCAACCGCCCGGAGGTGATGGCTCGGATCCGGTCCGTGGCCTCCACGCGCGCGCCGTGGGCTCGCAAGACTTCAACCACGGCCTCGTCCTCGCTGCATTCCACGTTCGGAAAACCGCCGGCGGCCTGGAACGCACCGGCCCGCACGCCCATGTTGGCCGCGTGGATATAGGGGTGACCTTCGGACAGGTCGTGCTCCAGATGCCACAGCCTGAACACGTGCTCGGGGCATTCGGTCGGGTCCGGTTCCACGGTGCCGAGCACGGCATCGACCCCGGTCCGCGCGCGTTCCACCTGGTAGCTGAGCCAGTTCTGCGGGACGGCGGTGTCCGCGTCGGTGGAGGCGATCCAGTCCGCCCCGAGACGCAGCGCATGGTTCGCTGCGGCCTGCCGAGCCCCACCCGCACTTGCCCAGGTGCCCTCCAGGACCTCCAGTTCCGCATGCCCGTTCAAGACCGCCGACGACGCAGCCCACGCCTCTCGCGCGGCCCCCACCGTGCGGTCGGTGCAGCTGTCCGCGGCGAGAATCACGGACACTCGCGCATCTGATTCGGCACGCAGCAGGGCGTGAACGGCCCCCGCCACCGACTCGACGCACCGGACCACGCGCTCCTCCTCGTTGCACGCGGGTATCACCACCGCCACCCGCTGACTCATGCGCGGCCGCGCTTGGTACGCGCGTAGATGTCGATCTCGAAGTCAGCTTCGCGGTGCTCCACCAACCGCGTGAGGTTACGGCGCCGCCGGGCCTCACGATGCACGTCATCCCCGTCCAGCGGCCAATCCTTGATGGGGTGGCGCCAATGGCACAACACCAAATGCCCGTCGGACGAGAGCGCCTTGGTGCACAGGGACAACAGCTTTTTCCATTGTTCGGGTGAGCAGAAGTACCCCACCTCGCTCACCACGATCAGGTCCAGGTCGGTCCAGTCGGGGTCCCATTGTTCTGGCAGCACGGCGTTACGCAATTGCACGTTCTTGAGGCCCCGCTCGGTGAGGCGCGTTCGGGCCTTGCCCAGGGCGACGTCACTCGCGTCCACCGCGGTCATCACGCCCACGTGCGCGGCCAACTGCGCCGTGAGGGCACCTGTGGAGCAGCCGATGTCCAGGGCGCGAGGGTACAGCTCGCGCGGCAGGCTGGCCGTGAGCACATCCCGCTTGCGGTGTTCATAGCGGGAACTGTCCACGCTCCACGGGTCCTCGGATTCGGTGTGAACGCGGTTGAAGACCGGGGTCTGATGGGGAGCGGCCAGGATGAAGTATTCGCGTTCCCGCTCGAAATGTTCCAGGATATGCGGACCGAGCAGCACCTCGTCCCCGGGTTGGTCCGAAAGTGGACGCACCTGGGAGACGTGGTGTTCCAGAGCCTGCTGTTTGGCGTCCCGGTCCTCGTCCGAGAGTGGCACGTACACCAGGCCGCGTGGAAGCTTGCCGGGTGTCCCCCAGTGCCACCACCAAATGGGGTACTGGACGCAGCGCACGGCCGCCGCACCCGCGGCCTCCTGCACCTGAGCGGCGAGGATCTCGTGATCCGGGTGGCCGTCCTTGACCCACGTCACCACGGCCAGGGGGTGCCGGCCCTGAGCCAACCACGTCATGGCTTCGCTGACGGGGTCTGCGAGCGCCTCGGCCGTGAGTCCACCGTCGGGCAGGGCGAGGTACTCGGGAGTGACACAGCCCGCGGTGATCGCACCGACTGCTTCCGACATTTCCAGATGGCGCACGCGTGACAGCGTTTGCTGAGTGTGCGTCGGCGAATCGGGGTGGGACTTCTCCCCCAGCGTGGCCACGATGACCCGCACCGAGGAGCCCGCCTGATTCAACCGATGAACGGTGCCACCGGCGCCCAAGGTCTCATCGTCCGGGTGCGCAGCGAAGACGACCGCGCGGTCCACGCCCTCCAGGTCCAGCTCGGGCGCGGTGCGCAGGGCCTTGCTGTCCGCCCATTTCTGTTCGGGAGTTCCGGGCTCCCGGTGGTCGAAGGTCACCATGGTGTCCCCTCCTCGCCCGCGGGAGCCGCGGCCAGCAACAGCTCCCCGAGCGCCTTGTTGTCCCGCTCCGCATGATCCTGACGGATGTACACCTGCAACGACATCACACGCCTAATGTGGGCGGCGTCCCCGGTGAGGGGCCCCGGCCCGGTCGCCCGGGAGACCTCGCGCAGCACTGTTTCCGCCGCGTCCGCCACGGTGCGGCGAACTCGCAGCGCCCACAGTGCGCCCTTTTCGCCCGTGGCATCACCATTGTCGACGGCGCACGCCGCTCGATCCAGCACTGCCGACGCCGCGGTCAGGGCCAGGTCCACGCGACCGAGGTGGGCGAGAGCGACGTCGTCGAGCGGTTTGCGTGGTTGTCTGGAGCGTTGCCAGAGGAGGTCCGCAACGGACTGCGCGCCGCCCAGCCAGATCGCGGCCACTCCCATGCCGCCCCATGCGAATCCGGGGCGGGTCAGGTACCACTCGTCCTCACCGAGTGGCTCGGCGGGCACCTCACGGAAGTCCACGGCGGTGGTGGGGACGTCCGCGAGGCCCTGGGCAACCCACGTGTCGTTGTGCTCGGGCAGGAACCCAGCATGGTCCGTCGAGATCACGAACGCGCGGCGGTGGCCGGTGAGCTCCCCGCTCTCGTCCGCGACGTGTGCGGTGACCACGGCGCGGCTCACGAAGTCCGCGAGCGAGCACCACGGCTTGGTACCGGAGAGCGTCCACCCGTCTCTCGACGGCGTTGCGGTCAGTGGGGTGCCGGGGCCCTCCGCAGCCCACACGGCCCAGGTGTCCGAGTCGGTGAGGAGGTCACGGCGGCCGGCCTGATCGATGATGGCAGTGGCATCCAGGTGGGGTTCGACGATGCGCGCCAGGGCAAGGTCTTGTCTGGCCAGATCGCTCATTCGTGCCCAGAGCTCACGCGTGCTGCCCTGACCGGGCAGGGGCAATTCGCGGGTCAGAGTGGTGGCCTCGGCCAGACCGTGGCGGACGAACTCCTGGACCTCCCGCTGATCGGGTCGAGGAGTCTGAGGGATCGGCAACGTCGACTGGTCAAACACAGTAATAAGCCTACGTGCTTTGGGCCCGCGGCCGCGTACGGTGTTCCGCGTGGAACCGGGTTTGTATCATTGCTAGTAACACTGACCGTGGTACACCGTCCGAAGGGGCCCCTCATGTCCACCACCGCAGGAATCTTCACCGTTGACACCACGTCTACGGTGCCGGTGTACGAACAGCTCGTTCAGTGCGTCACGGACGGCATCGCTTCCGGATCTCTGGAAGACGGTGACAGGATTCCCCCGGTGCGCGCACTGGCCACCGAACTGGGCTTAGCGGCCGGAACCGTGGCCAAGTCCTACCGCGCCATGGAGGCCAGCGGCGTGATCGAAACCCGCGGCCGCAAGGGCACCTTCATCGCCCAGTCCTCCGACGACCGTCACGCAGCAGCCTGCCGTGCGGCCGCCGAGTATTTGGACCGCGCAGCGGGAGACCTGCACTATTCCCCCGAGGAATGCCTGCGGATCGTGCAGCGGATGCTGGACCAGCGCGCCGCTGGCTGAGGCCCGCGGTCCCGACGATCACCCAGCACACGGCGAGGCCGCACCAATCGGGCCGGTGCCAGCTACCTAACACCGTTTTGGCCACCCCCAAGTGCCCCGCCCGACCATGCAAAGGCCGCGCACCATTTGATGCCGTCTTACTGCACGGTAGGGCGGGTTACTTTGCAGTAAGGCCGGATGAAATGGCGTCCGTCGGCCGCTGGACGGCGCGCAGCCTACGAATCGACCCGCCAACCGGACCGGAGTAGGTCATCCAATTCGTGACCGGTCGAACCGTCCGCGGACGGAGTGCCCAGGGCCCACGCGGCAGCCAGCGTCGCGAGGTACAGGTTCCGACCGGTGAGTCCTTCACGCGCATGCCCATCCTTCTGGGCTGCCTGCAAGAACTCACCTGTTGTGTCGATGACCTCTTGGCACGTGAGCCGCAATGGAGAGTCCTGCTCGCCCAGCGCGGTTCGTAGGGGTTCGGGCAGGCCCTCGTAGGCTCGCATCCAGCGACTCACGGCGTCGAGCCAGCGCTCCAGTGCGGCACCGGAGTCGACGGAGTTATTCTGGATGACTTCGGCCTCGGCGCTCAGGTCCGGCTGGTGGTTCTCCAAGACAGCAGCAACCAGTGCGTCCCTGGTGGGGAAGTGACGGTAAAGGGTCCCCGCACCCACCCCCGCCCATTTCGCGATGGCATCCATGGAGACATCCAAACCCCCGTCGGTAAACGCCAATTCGGCAATCTCCACTATGCGCGCTCGGTTTCGACGGGCATCAGCACGAATGGGTCGCGTGACTGAGGAGCTTGGGTGCGACGGGCTTCCGCCTGCGGCTGAAGTCATGACGGGAACCGCCTTACTGATTGATTAACGGAGAGCCTCTCCGTATTTTGGATCACGAACCGGAGAATGTCTCCTAATATCTCGCAAAGGACTGCCATGAGCAAACGACAAATGATCCTCGGCATGCAACTGGGTAACGGCTACGGATCTCAGCCCATGGCCTGGAAAGCACCGGGTGTCGATCCCGCCAACTACACCAACTTTGACGCCCAGGTGCGGTACGCCCAGGCCGCCGAGCGGGGCAAGTTCGCGTTCCTCTTCCTCCCCGATTTCGCCGGAATGAGTAAGGGTCCGGAACAGGAAGCTCCCATGCTCACCCTGGACCCCATGATGACGCTGGCCGCGATTGCCCGCGGCACCGAGCGCATCGGGCTGGTCGCCACCGGATCCACCACGTTCAACGAGCCGTACAACACCGCACGCCAGTTCAAGACGCTGGACGTGATGAGCCACGGCCGCGCGGGATGGAACGCGGTGACCACGAGTGATCCCCTGGTGGCCGCGAACTACGGTCAAGAAATCGCTCCTCGACCCGAACGGTACGAACGCGCCCACGAAACCATCCAGATCGCCCAGGCCTTGTGGGGCAGCTGGGAGAAGGACGCGTGGATCAAGGACCCGGCCACGTCTCAATTCGCTGACGCGGGCAAGATCCAACCGATCAACCTGCAGGGAAAGCACGTGGCCTCCCGCGGACCGCTGCCGATTCCGCCCTCCGAGCAGGGCCAGCCGGTGGTCTTCCAGGCCGGTGGTGGTGACTACGGATTGGGGCTCGCGGGTCGGTACGCGAACGCCGTCATCGGTGCCACGTTCACCATTGAGGATTCCAAGGCTCAGCGGGATGCTGTGCGGAAGGCCGCCGTAGATGCCGGCCGCGACCCCGATGAGATCAAGTACTTTGCAGGGGTCATGCCCGCCATTGCGGGCAGCAAGAAGGAGGCCCTGGACCGCCGCGTGGCCCTGGGCCGCGAGGTCTTCCCCGCCCGCGTCCCCTACCTGGGAGCGATGCTCGGCTTGCCGTTAGACGTGTCCCAGATAGATCAGCCGCTGACTCGGGAGCAGCTGGAAGCTGCTCGCCCCAGCCCCTTTGACCCCCGGTCGCAGCGGGCCTACGAGGTCGCTCAGGAAGGCTGGAGCATTCGGGACATCCTGGCCCACGGCGTGATCGACTATCACCCCACCCCCGTGGGCACGGCAGAGGAAACCGCGGACCACCTTCAGGAATGGTTCGAGGCCGAAGCCGTGGACGGGTTCTGGGTCTCCATCGACGTCTACGAGGACGGCATCGACACGTTTGTGGATCAGGTGGTGCCCATCCTGCAGGAGGGCGGGCTTTACCCCACCGACTATCAGGGAACCACGCTCCGCGATCACCTGGGCGTTCCCGAGCAGTACGGCCAGGATCCGCGCCTGAGCTGACAGGGCCCGCCATTCCATGACGCCTTACTGCAGGGTAAGGGCCCCTACCCCGCAGTAAGGCCTCATCAGATGGTTCCCGCTCAGTGGGCCTCACGGGTTGGGGCATCGCGGGCTCGGCGGACCAGGCTGCACAGAGGACGACGACGCGAGCGGGCTGGGAGCTCGCAAGATCGGCGCGGCCAGGTGGTACAGACGACGACGCGAGCGGGCTGGGAGCCCACTCGCGCCGTGTGGTGTGGAGCGTCGTCGTCGTTCGCGCCCGCGTTGGTGTAAAACTGCCGTGGTCCCGCGCGCGGTTTCGGGAGTTCGACGCCGCGGGACGTCGCGCGTCGGTTACTTGACCGGCGTCTGTTCGACCGGCCTGTCGTTCTCGTTGGTCTTGCCGCCGTTACGCACCACGAGCGACAGCAGGAACGCCAGGGCCGCGAACACGGCCAGCAGCGTGAGCCCCACGAAGTACGAGCGGTTGTCCGGGTTGTAGGTCGCGCCCATGACGAGCGGCGGGAAATAACCACCCAGGCCGCCAGCGGCGGCGATGATGCCGCCAATGGTGCCCACGTCCTTGGCGGGAGCGGCACGTCCGACCCAACCGAAGACACCGCCGGTGCCCAGACCCAGGAACACGGCCATGGCCAGGAACAGTGGACCGTAGACGTGCTCGGCGTCGGGCTGGAAGGCCACGAGCATGGCCAGCACGATGGTGCCGCCGAACGAGGTCAGGGTGACGATCTTGGGGCCGAACTTGTCCGCGAGCGTGCCACCGATGGGACGGGCAACCACGGCCGCGAGCGCGAAGCCGGCGGTGCGGGTGCCGGCGGCGGTGGGGTCGTACTCGTACACGTTGGCCAGGTAGGTCGGGAGGTAATTGGAGAAGGCGACAAATGCGCCGAAAACCACGGCGTAGAGGAAGCACAGCTGCCAGGTGACCTTGAGGCTGAAGGCCTGTTTGAGCTTGGGCATCATCGGTTCGACCTTGCGACCGGCACGCGCAGGAAAATCACGCAGCATCAGCCAGCACAGCAGCGCGCTGACCGCCACGATCGCGGCAATGATGATGTGGGTGGTCATGTACCCGGTAGCCGCCACGAGCCGCGGGGTGAAGAACGCGGAGACCGCGGTACCCACCATGCCGGCGCCGAACACACCGGTCGCGAAGCCCTTGCGATTGGACTCGTACCAGGCGGAACAGAACGGGATACCGATTGCGAACACGGTGCCCGCAATGCCCAGGAAGAACGCGACCGCGACCAGCAGCGGGAAGTTGTTGAGCTGACCCACCAGGCCCGTGAGCAACACCAGCGGTGCGGTGATACCCAGGATCACGGTGAACATGACGCGCCCGCCGTACTTGTCGGTGAGTGCACCCACCGGAACGCGGGCGATCGAACCCACGAAAATCGGCATGGCCACCAGGATGGCGGTCTGCCCCGGGGTCAGCGACATCTCACCGGCGTAGCGCTTGGACAGCGGTCCCACGATGGTCCACGCCCAGAAGCCCACGGTGGACGCCAAGGTCGCGAGGACCAGGTTCTTGAGTTGACCCTGCTTCAAGTTCGGTGCCGCTGAGGCGGCTTCAACGGAGGACATGACGCTCCTTCTGCGAAAACTGCGAGTGCTGAGACGTAGTGGGCAGGGAGGCGCTCCGACAAGGGCGCCTCCTACACCGGAAGTGACTTACTTGACGCGCGTGGAACCGGAATGTTCGCGCGGAGGCCGAGTGCGGCGTCGTCCGCTGTCGCGATCCTGGGTACCGATCGGCTCCCAACCGCGGCGCACCGGGGCGGAACCGGTGCGGGGGCTGGAACCGCGCGTGCGGTAGACGATGTACGGACGGAACAAGTAGTGCAGCGGCGCGGTGAACGCGTGCACCAGGCGCGTGAACGGCCAGATCGCGAACAGTGCCATGCCCCACAGCACGTGAATGTGGAACGAGGTGGACGCCGCCGCCATGGCACCGACATCCGGCTGCAGGATCCACAGCGAACGGAACCACGGGGACACCGTGACTCGGTAGTCCACGGTGTTCGGGTCGAACACGGCCAGCACGGTGGTGGCCAGGCCGGCCAGGATGGCACCCAGCAGCATCACGTACATGAACTTGTCGTTACCGGTCGTGGCCATGAACACCGGTCCGGTGCGGCGCCGGCGAACGATCAGCATCACGATGCCCACGAGCGTGCCCACGCCGGCAACCGTGCCGATGGACAACGCCAGGAAGTGGTAGGCGTGCTCGGACATGCCCACGGCTTCGGTCCAAGATTTAGGAATCACCAGGCCCACGATGTGCCCTACAAGCACCGCCAGGATGCCGAAGTGGAACAACGGGGAGGCGATCCGCAGCATGCGGGATTCGTAGAGCTGGGACGAACGGGTGGTCCACCCGAACTGGTCGTACTTGTAGCGCCAGATCAGCCCGCCGATCAGCACCGCCATCACCACGTACGGCAGCACGCCCCACAGCAGAGTGTCGAGAATGTTCACTGGTTTCCTCCGGTCATGGGCAGGAGTCGGGGGTCGTAGGCATCCAAGCCCACGGATTCGGTGGGCGGACCGTAACCCGCCATGCGCGCCACCGCGGATTCGTCCTCCGGGGACGGTCCGGGCAGCGTTGAGCAGACCAGTTCCACCACGCACGCGTGGGGCAGGTTGTCGCGCAGCAGTGCGAGCCGCAGCAGTTCCAGAGACGGTCGGTAGCGCTGCAGCAGCTCGAAACCGTCCTCGGGTGAGACCCGCGCAGCGAATTCCAGCACCACGGGCAGGTGGTCGGGCAGTTCCTCGTCCCCGAACACGCACCCGTGGGCGCGGTAGACCTGCTTGAACGCGGACAGCGCCTCGCCGCGACGGCGCGTGTCACCGTCCGTCCAGTAGGTCAGGTGCAAGCTGTGGCGGCGCGAGAGATCGTACTCCTGGACGTAGTCACCCTGAATCTCGCTCAGGTCACTCTCGCGCAGCCAACGGGTCAAGGGTTCGACGGCGCTCGGGGCCACCCCGACCTCAACCAGGGCGTCCTCGAGCACGGGCAGTTGGTCGATCAGTTCTCGATCCGGGTAGCCCAGCAACACCGCAGCGGCCTGGCGGATGACCGCCGAGCGCTGCGGATGACGGTCCCGGTACTCGGGAACGTTCACCGTGCCCTTGGTGGCCTTACCCAGCAGGGTGGAGAGCAACCCCATCATCGGCCCCCGTCGGAACCGGCGGTGTCGTGATCGGGACGGGTCCACGGATCACGCGACGTGGTCGAGAGACTGTCGGCGTCCTCGCGATTCCGGGCCGGGAACAGCCCGTCCGGGCTGCCGTTGCCGTCCCAATTGAGCAGGTTCACGCGACCGGCCAGTTGCTCGTTGCCCGTGGGGTCCTCCCCCATCTGGCGGGAGCGCAGCGCCTGGAAGTTCTCCACGGCCACCGGCATCGGGCGACCCGACGCCTCACCGAACACTCCGGTCTGACCCATACCGGGTCCACCGTCCACGTCCAGCGAGCAGCCGATCTCCTCCAGATTGTGGGCGTCCTCAACGTGGGCTGTGGGAATAACGTAGCGCTCGTCATACTTGGCGATCGCCATGAGCCGGTACATCTGCTTGATCTCGGCACCGGTCATGCCCACTGCCTCCGCAATGGACTCGTCCGGGGCGTCACCAAGGGTGATGTTGCGCATGTAGGCGCGCATTGCGGCGAGCTTGCGCAACACGTCGGTCACGAGTTCGGTGTCACCCGCGGTGAACAACTCCGCCAGATACTCCACCGGGATGCGCAGGCTCTCGATCGCGCCGAACAGGTTCTCCGGATCCTCGCCATCGTGACCCTGTTCCTTGAGCAGGTCCACGATGGGCGACAGCGGGGGCACATACCAAACCATGGGCATCGTGCGGTACTCGGGGTGCAGCGGCAGGGCCACGCGCAACGTCTTGGCCAGCGCGTACACCGGCGACTTGCGAGCGGCGTCGAGCCAGTCCTCCGGGATGCCCTCCTGACGAGCGGCGGCAACGACCTCTGGGTCGTTGGGATCGAGCATGAGGTCCAGCTGGGCCTCGTACAGATCCTGCTCGTTGGGTGTCGCGGCGGCCTGGGTGACCTTGTCTGCGTCGTACAGGAAGATGCCGATGTAGCGCATGCGGCCCACACACGTCTCCGCGCACACGGTGGGGATACCCACCTCGATGCGGGGGTAGCAGAACGTGCATTTCTCGGCCTTGCCGGACTTGTGGTTGTAATAGATCTTCTTGTACGGGCAACCGGTCACGCACTGGCGCCAACCGCGGCACTGGTCCTGGTCCACCAGCACGATGCCGTCCTCGGCGCGCTTGTAAATGGCGCCGGAGGGGCACGATGCCATGCAGGACGGGTTCAGGCAGTGCTCGCACAAACGCGGCAGGTAGAACATGAAGGTCTGTTCGAACTCGAACTTGATCCGGTCGTTGGCTTCCTTGTGGAGCTTCTGGATGATCGGGTCCAAGTGGCCCATCTCCGTGGCGCCGCCCAGGTCGTCGTCCCAGTTGGCCGACCACTCGACCTTGGTGTCCTCACCCGTGATCAGGGACTTGGGCCGTGCCACCGGGAAATCATCACCCGCGGGAGCGTTGACCAGGTTCTCGTAGTCGTAGGTCCAGGGCTCGTAGTAGTCCTTCAACTCCGGCTGCACCGGGGAGGCGAACAACTGGGCGAGCTTCTTGAGCTTGCCGCCGGACTTCAACTTGAGGTTGCCCCGCTTGTTGAGTTCCCAGCCGCCCCTCCAGGTTTCCTGGTCCTCGTAACGGCGCGGGTACCCCTGACCGGGGCGGGTCTCCACGTTGTTGAACCATACGTACTCGGTACCGGCACGGTTGGTCCATGCTTGTTTACACGTCACCGAACAGGTGTGACACCCGATGCACTTGTCGAGAGTCATCACCATGGCGACTTGAGCCATGACACGCATCAGTACTGAACCTCCTGCGAGCGCTTGCGGACAATGGAGACGATGTCTCGCTGATTTCCGGTGGGGCCCATGTAGTTGAAGGCCCAGGACAGATGGGCGTAGCCGCCGATCATGTGGGTGGGTTTGACCAGGATGCGCGTGACGGAGTTGTGGATACCGCCGCGCTTACCCGTGGTCTCGGACTTGGGAACGTCAATGGTTCGCTCCTGGGCGTGGTGCACGTAGACCACACCCTCGGGCATGCGGTGGGAGACCACCGCGCGTCCGACGAACACGCCGTTGGTGTTCACGCACTCGACCCAGTCGTTATCGGAGACCTCGATGGCCGTGGCGTCCTGCGGGGACATCCACACCGAGGTGCCGCCGCGCGAGAGCGACAGCATGAACAGGTTGTCCTGGTACTCCGAGTGGATCGACCACTTGTTGTGCGGGGTCAGGTAGCGCACCGCAATAGACAGCTCACCCTTCTCCCCGAGCTTGGGCTCACCGAACAGCCGGTGCATGTCCAGCGGCGGTCGGTAGGTGGGCAACATTTCACCCATGTCCTTGAGCCAGTCGTGATCCAGGAAGAAGTGCATGCGGCCACTCAGGGTGTGGAACGGCTTGAGCCGCTCGATGTTCACCGTGAACGGTGCGTAGCGCCGGCCTCCGGTTTCCGAACCGGACCACTCCGGTGAGGTGATCACCGGAACGGGTGCCTGCTGAGTGTCCTTGAACGTGATGCGCTTTTCCTCCGAACCGCGCGCCAGATCGGACAGTTCCTTGCCCACGCGCTTCTCGAGCGTCTCGAAGCCCTGCGTGGCCAGCTCACCGTTGGTCGTACCCGAGAGCATCAGGATGGCCTCGGCCATGCGCTGATCGGTGTCCAGCGCGGGGCGGCCCTCCGCAGCACCGGAATCGAACACACCGTGCAGGCGACCCAGCTGGTCGACCTGGTGCTTGACGTCGAACGTGACGTTCTTGGTGGTCAGACCCAGCTTGTCCGCCAGCGGTCCGAGCGCCACGAACTTGTCGCCGATCGCGGTGTAGTCGCGCTCCACGATCTTCAGGTTGGGCATGTTCTTGCCCGGGATCGCGGGGAGGTCCGTGCCCTTCCACTCCGGCGCGTGACCGCCCGGTTGGGCAATCTCCCCCGGGGTGTCGTGGGTGAGCGCGGTGGCCACCACGTCCTTGCGCACGCCCAGGTGATCGCGGGACTGCCGCGCGACCTCGTCGGCCAGCAACTGGAACATCTTCCAGTCCGTCTTGGCCTCCCAGGGCGGGGAGATCGCCGGGGTGAAGGCGTGCACGAACGGGTGCATGTCGGTCGAGGAGAGGTCGTACTTCTCGTACCACGTGGCCGCCGGGAACACGATGTCCGACAGCAGCGTGGACGAGGTCATGCGGAAGTCCGCCGAGATCAGCAGGTCCAGCTTTCCTTCCGGGGCGTCCTCGTGCCAGCGCACGTCACGCGGCTTGGAGGCCACGTGGTCCTCGCCCTGCACACTGTTGTGGGTTCCCAGCAGGTGCTTGAGGAAGTACTCCTCACCCTTGGCCGACGAGCCGAACAGGTTGGAGCGCCACAACACCAGCGTGCGCGGCCAGTTCTCCGGGGCGTCCGGGTCCTCCACGGCAAAGTTCAGCTCGCCGTTCTTGAGCTTGCTCGCGATCCACTCGGGTTCGCTGCCCGCCTCACCGCGTTCGACGGCGCTCGTGGCGGCTTCTGCCACATCGAGCGAATTCTCGTGGAACTGCGGGTAGAACGGCATCCAGCCCAGCCGCGTGGACTGCGCGATCACGTCCGCGGTGTGCATGCCCTTGAGGTGGCCTTCTGCGAGAGGTGACTGCAGCGAATCCGATGAGTAGCCGTCGGAACGGAACTGATCGGTGTGCATGTACCAGAACGCGGTGCCGATCATGAAGCGCGGCGGGCGCACCCAGTCGCTGCCGGAGGCCATGGTGGCCCAGCCCGTAATCGGACGAGCCTTCTCCTGACCCACGTAGTGCGCCCAGCCTCCGCCGTTGCGCCCCTGGCAACCGCACAGCATGAGCATGGCCAGGATCGCTCGGTAGGTCGCATCACCGTGGTACCACTGGCAGATACCGGCGCCCAGGATGATCATGGACCGGCCCTCGGACTTCTCCGCGTTGGCGGAGAACTCGCGGGCGGTACGGATCACGGCCTCGGCGGGAACCGAGGTGACCTCTTCCTGCCACGCGGGGGTGTAGGCGGTGTCCACGTCGTCGTAGCCCTTGGACCATTCGCCCGGCAGGCCCTCGCGACCCACACCGTACTGCGCGAGCATGATGTCGAAAACGGTGGTGACGGTGCGGCCGGCCACCTCGGTCACGGGCACTCCGCGGTGGATGACCGATCCTTCACCGGTCGGATCCGTGAACGCCGGCAGCGCCAGGTCGCTCACCTCACCCCGGTAGCCGGAGGCGTCCGCGATCGACAACGACGGCGTGACTCCCTCCAGATCGAGGTTCCACTTGCCCTCGTCGTGCTCGTTGTAGCGGAAGCCCATGGAGCCGTTGGGAACCACCGGCTGATGGGTGTCGCGATCCAGCAGCACGGTCTTGAACGCGGGATCAGCCTGCGAAGCGGCGTCGTCGTCCCCCGCGTTCGCCAAGTCCTGGGCGGTGAGGAACTTGTCCGCAACCACCGTGCCGTCCTCGCGGCGGGACAGTGAGACCAGGAACGGAAGGTCCGTGTACTGGGCGACGTAGTTCTCGAAGAACGGGACGCGGCGGTCCACGAAGTTCTCCTTGAGGATCACGTGCCCCATGGCCATGGCCAGGGCGGAGTCGGTGCCGGCCTGGGCGGGCAGCCATTCGTCCGCGAACTTGGTGTTGTCCGCGTAGTCCGGGCTGACGGAGACGACCTTGGTGCCTCGGTAGCGCACCTCGGCCAGCCAGTGGGCATCCGGGGTGCGGGTCACGGGAATGTTGGAACCCCACATCATCAGGTAGGTGGCATCCCACCAGTCACCCGATTCGGGAACGTCCGTCTGGTCGCCGAACACCTGCGGCGAGGCCACCGGGAGGTCCGCATACCAGTCGTAGAAGCTGTTCATCACACCACCGATGAGGTTGATGAACCGGGCACCTGCGGCGTGCGAGACCATGGACATCGCGGGGATCGGCGAGAAGCCGATGCAGCGGTCCGGGCCGTAGGCCTTGATGGTGTGCACGTGGGCGGCGGCGGCCATCTCCACGGCTTCCTGCCAGCTGGAGCGCACCAGTCCGCCCTTGCCGCGGGCCTTCTGGAACGTCTCACGCTTGACGGGGTCGTTGACGATGGACTCCCATGCGAGCACCGGATCCGAGTGGATCTGCTTGGCCTCGCGGTACATCTCCAACAGCACGCCGCGCACGTACGGGTAGCGCACACGCGTGGGTGAATAGGTGTACCAGGAGAACGCGGCGCCGCGGGGGCAACCGCGTGGTTCGTATTCGGGGCGATCCGGGCCGACCGACGGATAATCCGTTTCCTGGGCCTCCCACGTGATGATGCCGTCCTTGACGTACACCTTCCACGAGCAGGATCCGGTGCAGTTCACGCCGTGGGTGGAGCGGACAACTTTGTCGTGACTCCAGCGGTTGCGGTAGAAGGCGTCGCCCGCGCGACCACCCTCCCGGAACACGGCGCGACCGTCCTCCGTCTCGTCCCAGCGGGAGAAGAATTTCCCGAGTTTCAATAACGCGTTCGACGCCGGGCCATCGACCCCGGCGGGGGTTTCGGTGGTAGCCATGGAGCCACCGTACCCCTAATCAACATTCAAAATGCCTATTTAACGCGCCGGTAACCCGAAATCCTTCTTTTCGGGGCTGACTTGGGAATATGGTCATAAGTTCGTGCGCTAATCGACCGTTTGGTTGGGCCTGCCGGGGTGACTTGGGGCAGCGCACCATTTGGTCAGGCCATACTGCACAGTAGGGGTCCGTACCGCGCAGTAAGCCCTCACGAAATGGTTCGACGGCGAACCAGACCCCGGTTCGTACGACACGCCGCACCCCACCTAGACTGGTGCCCCATGAAGTCCATGATTGCGCCGATCCTGCTTGTCGCCACCGCCCTGATTCAGTCCATGGGGTTGTTCCCCTATCACGGTGACGGCATCACGCTCGCGGGACAGCTGTTGTTCCCCATCCTGTTCGCCCTCATGGCCATGTACCTGTCCACCAAGGGCCTGCCCGGCGCGTTCGCCACGGTGCACCTGGTGATCCTGATCGGGTCCGTACTTCTGCTGATTCTCTCTTTGGTCGGCATGAACCTGACCCTCCCGCAGCTCTACCCGACCATGATCCTGTACTACATCGCGTTCGTCCTGGTGGCCGTGGAGTGCGGTTTGCGGATCGCGGGAATGCCCAAGAAGCGCCGCCCCAAGGACCGCGCCGAACTCAATGATTCGGAGACCACGGTCTAGGTGCTGCGCTTCGACAGCGTGATCGTTGCCGGGGGTCGCTCGTCTCGCTTGGGCGGCACCCCCAAGGCCGGACTTCGCAGGGGCGACGAAAGCCTGGTCGAGATCACGGTGCGTGCTGTGGCCGAGGCCGGGAGCGCCGTCGTCGTGGGGCCGGAAAACCTGGACGTACCGCACGGCACGCTGCGAACCCGCGAAAATCCGCCCTTTTCGGGGCCGGCCGCAGCTATCGCCGCCGGGCTGGATCTGCTCGCGCACCAGCCCGACCGTGCGGCCTGGACCGCCGTGCTTGCGTGCGACATGCCGGCCATTGCCGGAGCCGTCCACACGCTTGCCGACGCCGCTCGCGACCTTCCGGACGAAGCCGACGGGTTGATCGCCACGGCCACCGACGGCCACCGCGAGAACCTGGCCGTCATGATCCGCACCGCACCGCTCACCTCGGTGTTCTCCGAGCACCACGCGCGGGACCGCTCCGTACGGTCCTTTTGGAAACACCTGCGCTTGATCGAGGTGCGTGCCCCGGCGGGCTCTACGCAGGACGTGGATACATGGGAAGATGTGACCAGGTTCGATCTGCACTGAATCCACACGTTGAGGAGATGGCATGCCCGGACTTCCCACCCCGCACGAACACTTCAATCAGGACGCCGACCAGACTCCCCCGGAGACCGAGGGTCAGGAGCCCACGCGCCAGTGGGTCGATTGGGACGAAGCACGCCAGATCGCCCATCGCATCCCCGAGCCGCTCCCCAGCCGGTTGCTGCCGCTGACCGATGCGCTGGGCGAGACCCTGGCGGAGACCATCACGGCGATCATGCCGGTCCCCCATTACGCATCCGCCGCGATCGACGGCTGGGCCGTGGCCGGTGAGGGTCCGTGGCGGATCCGCACTCCACAGCCCGCAGAGACCGATGAGCGTCTCCTGCTGACCCTGCCGCCGGACGAGCGCATCCTGCCCGTGGTCGAGCTGCGCCCCGGTGAGGCCACCCAGGTCAACGTCGGTTCGGCCGTGCCGGTGTACACCAAGGCGGTGTTGTCCGGTCACCGCGGTCACGTGGTTCCTGCACAGGCACCCGTGGACCACATGGAGGAGTACCACCCGCAGGAGGGCGACACCCTGGAGGACGCCACCCCGGCGGCCTCGCTGATCCAGAACCAGGACGTGCGCGCGCTCGGCCAGGAAATTTCCGAGGGTGACGAGCTGCTGCGCATCGGCTGCCACCTCAACCCCGCGCACATCGGGTTGGCCGCGAGCGCCGGTCACGACATGCTCCCGGTGTTGCGCCGCCCGCGCGTGACGGTTTTACTGGGCTTCGCGCACGTCGTGGAGGACGGCATTCCCGGCCCGGGCGAGGTCCGTGACGTCCTGGGGCCGCAGATTCCGGCCATCATTCGGGACCTGGGCGCCAACGTGGATCAGGTGCGGCGCGTGCCCGACGGCGCACAGGGCGTGCTCACCGCACTCACCGAGTCGCCTTCCGGCGCAGGCTCGCTGTTGGATGCCCGCGCGGAAATCGTGGTCACCACCGGCGGCACCGGCCACGGCGAGGACGATCACGTGCGCGAGGCCCTCACCGAGCTCGACGCCCACCTGATCATCGACGGCCTGGCCCAGGAGCCCGCGCACGGCGTGATCCTGGCGCAGCTGCCGGACGGCGGACCTGTGGTGCTGGCGCTGCCCGGCAGCCCGTTGTCCGCGGTCACAGGATTGCTGAGTGTGGGCCACGCGTTGATCGCCGGTGCCACCGGTCAGCCGCTGCCCGAGGTTCGCACGGCCACCTCCGGCGCCGAGATCGAGCAGACCGGGCGCGTGCGCGTGATTCCCGCGTACTTCCAGGAGGGCCGCGTGCTGCCCGAGCCCGCCGTGGGCCCGGCCATGCTGTCCGGCATGGCGCACGCTGATGTGCTCATGGTGGTTCCGGCCGAGGGCGTGCGCCCCGGTCAGGACGTCAAGGTGCTGGGGCTTCCCTGGCGCCGGTGACCAGGCTTTAACCGCCGACGACGCCGCTCCGGCTGGAGCGGCGTCGTCGCGGTTTAAGGGTGGCCGGGCCAGTCGTCGTGGCCGGATCGGAACGACGACCGGACCGCTGGACCGCTGGTCCTGGCCGGGCCGTGTGTCAGAACGAGGCGCGCGGTCAGGCCGCCGTGACGAAGAAGACGATGGCCCCGATGATGAACACGCTCGAGGCCAGCAGCGCGCAGCTCAGCTCCAGGATGATGCCGATACCCGCGGCCTTCAGCGCAACCCACGAGGTGTCCAGGGCGGTCCGGAAGTTGCGATTGCGCACCGTCTCGGATGCCAGAAGTCCCACGATGAAACCGATCACCAGACCCACCACCGGGATCACGAACATGCCGATCACGGCACCTATGACACCGAACAGCAAGGTGCGGTTTGGGATGGCGCGGCGTTTCAGGCGGGTGCCCGTCAGCACCAGGCTCGCGGACATGCCCGCCAGCAGCAGCGTGCCGCCGAGCGCGAGGACCACCCAGCCCTCCACGGATTGCACGACCACCGCCCAGATGATCAGACCGATCAGCGCGGTGATGGACCCCGGCAACACGGGGATGATGATGCCCAGGCACCCAATGATGATGAGTACCGAGGTCACAATGGTGGCAATTATTTCTGGGGTCACCGTCACATCGTACGGCCACGGCGAGCGAACTATACTTGCATTTAAATCGCCAATATTTGTGGATCGGATGGACGGTGCCCACTCTCGCCAAGCCCCAGGACCCCGCGCTCACTCAGAAGAAGCACGGAAGATCCTGGCACCGCACCGCCGGTAAGCCCGTGCGCTGGTGGATGATCGCCCTGATCCTGGTGATCGGTTTCCACCGGTGGATCCCCGAGACCCGGTGGCTCATGGTCCACATGGTCACGCTGGGACTGATCACGACGTCCATCATGGTGTGGTCGCAGCACTTCACCGAGGCGCTACTGCACAACCGGCTCCCCGACCGCCAACGGCCTCGCCAGATCCTGCGCATTTACGGGGTCACCGCGGGCACGGTTCTGCTGATGGTGGGCATGCTCGCGGACTGGTGGTGGCTCACGTTGGTGTCCGCCACGGTCATCGGCGGGCTGCTCACGTGGCACGGACTCTCCCTGCTCTCGCAGTTGCGTTCAGCCTTGCCCGCGCGGTTCGGGATGACCGTGCGGTGGTACGCGGTGGCCGCGTTCTTCCTGCCCGTGGGGGCAATCTTTGGCGCAATCCTGGCTCTTGACCTGGCCGATCCCTGGCACTCTCGACTGCTCCTGGCCCACCAGGCCGTGAACATCTTGGGTTTCGTGGGCCTCACGGTGTCCGCGACTCTGCTGACCCTGTGGCCGACCATGGTGCGCACGCGCATGGAGGAAGCGGCCACGAGCCTGTCCCGCATCGCGCTGCCGACCATGGCTGCGGGCAGTCTGGTTGCCGCTGCCGGTGCCCTGGGTGGCTGGGTCCCCGTGGCGCTCCTGGGGCTATTCGCCTATCTAGTGGGTGTGGGACTGGTCGGTCGGATCTTGATCCGCACCGGCATGCGCAAACTGCCCGAGGGCTACATGGGATGGTCCGTGGCCTCCGGCATCGCGTGGCTGTTCATCACGGTGGTGATCGCACTGATTCTGGTGGCGGCCCAGGGCATTCAAACCAGCGTGATGGGCGCACTGACCATCCCGTTCGTGGCCGGCTTCCTGCTGCAGACGCTGCTCGGTGCCATGAGTTACATCCTGCCGTCCACGATGGGCGGCGGCCCCGCCACGGTGCGCGCTTCCTTGGCGGCCATTAACCGCGGTGGCATCTACCGGGTCACGGTTTTGAACCTGTGCATCGCGTTGTTCGCCCTGCCCGCCGGGATGTTGCCCTCGTGGGTTCGGGCCATGGTCTCGATCGTGGGCGCGGTGGCCTTCGCCGCGTTCATCCCCCTGATGATTTCCTCCGCCAAGGTCTCGATCGCCGGACGACGCCGCCTGATCCCCCAGCGCGCGGCCAGCCAGTCCCCCGCGTCGGGCACCGCCGACGCCGCCGCGGGTTCCGTGACGCTGGGCATGCCCAGCACTGTGGGGCGGCCGTCCTCCGCTGACGCTGGCGCATCGCAGGTGGATGCGGCCACGAGGGCCGGCGGATCTACTCGTGTGGCGGCCGGCACTGACACTCCTGAGCGCAAGCCCAACCCCCTGCGGCAGATCGTGGCAGGTGTGCTCACGGTCTTGCTCGCAGCGGGCGCGGGTATTGCCGTGGCGCCGCAGTCAGCGGGGATCGGATTGAGCGATGGCGCGCAGAATGCCGTGCAGGCCACGGGCAACACCACCGAGGTGACGATGCATGCCAATCAGGACATGCGCTTCGACCCAGGCGAAATCGAAGTCCCGGTGGGCGACCGCCTGGTGGTCACACTGATCAACGACGACCCGACCAACGTGCACGACCTGGTCTTTACCAATGGCGCGACATCCGGCCGCGTGGGTCCCGGGGAAACGGCCGAGGTTGACGCCGGAATCATCACGGACCACGTGGAGGGTTGGTGCTCCGTGATCGGCCACCGTTCCATGGGCATGACCGTGAACGTGATTCCGGTGGACGAGCAAGGCAACCCCGTGGGTGCGGCGGATCACAAAAATCATGGTGCGGGAGCGGCGTCGGCGGCGGATGACGCGCAAGACCCGGCCGCGGGAGTGGACTTCAATGCGGCACCCGGCGAGGCCTTCGAGGTGCGCGATCCGGCGCTGGATCCGGCACCCAACGAGACCGTGCACGAGTTGACCTTGGATGTGCAGGAAGTCGCCCGCGAGGTGGCACCCGGCGTGACCATGGATGCGTGGACCTTCAACGGCGACTACATGGGACCCACGCTGCGCGGCAAGGTGGGCGACGTGTTCGAAGTAACGCTGACCAACAGCGGGAGCATGGGTCACTCGGTCGATTTCCACGCCGGAGATGTCTCACCGGATGACACCATGCGCACCATCGCGCCGGGTGAGTCGCTCATGTATCGCTTCGAGGCGGTGCGATCCGGGATCTGGTTGTACCACTGCTCCACCGCTCCGATGAGTACACATGTCGCTGCGGGCATGTTCGGGGCGGTCATCATCGACCCGCCCGACCTGCCGAAGGTGGATCGTGAGTACCTGCTCGTGCAGAACGAGACCTATCTGACGGTGCCGCCCGCGGATCAGCCTGATCTGCCCGAGGGCGCGAACGCAGTGGTGGATCCCGCGGGGATCGCGGCGGGAACGCCGTCACTGACCATGTTCAACGGTCACGCAACGCAGTACATGCATGAGAAGTTGTCAGCTCACACGGATGAGCGCGTGCGGATCTGGGTGCTGGCGGCCGGACCGTCCAAGGGCTCGAGTTTCCACGTGGTGGGCGGCCAGTTCGACACCGTCTACAAGGAGGGTGCGTACCTCTTGTCGCCCACGAGTCCCGGCATTCCGAGTGGCACCGGTGGCGCGCAGGCGCTGGATCTCGCACCGGCGCAGGGCGGATTTGTTGAGATGTCGTTCCCCGAGGCCGGCACCTACACGTTCGTGAACCACTCCTTCGCGGAGGCCGAACGCGGCGCACGGGGCCAGATCGAGGTGACGGAGTAGCACTAGGGGCCGAGAAGCCGGACTCCCCCGTGCCCAGTGCACTCTGATCGACGCTACGACCGATTCCACCAAGCGGCGCGCACTCTGATCGACGCTTACGCCCCCGCATGGAGGGCCGCCGCAAATCAGTCGACTTTACAACCCGCAAAGTGCGATTTTCGGGCCGTAACGTCCACTGATTTACAGAGCTGGCATGGCCCGGGCCGTAACGTCGGCTGGTTTACAGAGCTGGCATGGCCCGGGTCATAGCGTCGATGAGACTGCGACCCGGGCCGGGCATCAGCGCTGGGGGATCGTGATGCTCTGACCCGCGCGGATCAGGTGGAGCTGGACCTTGTCGCGATTGGCGGCGTAGAGCTCATCCACCGTCACGCCGGAACGCTGGGCGATGGAGCCAAGGTTGTCACCGGCCTGAACCGTGTATTCACCGGCGGGAATGGTGCCCGTGCCGTTGTCGATCGGCTCGTAGCCCGCGCCGCCCGAACCTGCACCGCCGCCAGCTTCGGCAGCTCCGGAATCCGCACCCGCGCCCGCCTCAGCAGATCCCGAACCGTCGCCGCCTGATCCCGAACCGCCGCCGGCACCAGCTCCGGCACCCGCACCCGAACCGTCAGCACCTGCACCAGAGCCACCGGCGCCGGCCTCAGCTGAACCGCCGCCTGCGCCCGCCTCACCCGAACCGGAACCGCCCGGACCGTCCGCGCCACCACCGGCACCGCCAGAGCCCTCGGTTCCGGCGCCGCCGGAACCATCACCACCGACACCGTCGCCAGAGCCGGATCCGCCCTCCGAGCCTGCCTCTCCCGCGGCAGCGCCGCCGGCGCCACCCGCCGCGCCACCCTCAGCGCCAGCAGTGGCATCATCGCCCGCACCTTCACCGGACCCTTCGCCCGAACCACCGGTCGCACCACCTGATGCTCCGTTACCGGCACCTTCGGATGCGCCACTTGTGGCGCCACCCGTGGCCCCGGCGGTCGCGGCGGCGTCGGTGTTCGAATTCTCCGCATTCTCGCCGCCGCCGCCGCACGCCGTCAGCGCCAATGCTGCGGCGAGCGCGAGAGGGGCCAAGCCCTTGTAAGCCTTTTTCTGCATGATGTCTCCTATCCCTCGAACGAGGGGTCATCAGTGTCAGTTGTGATGCAGCTCACGCTACCGGACGGGCAACGAAAAACCCGGGCCGACGCACACGCGCCAACCCGGGTTTCCCTAGCTGTGAGTTACTCCGTCAGGGCGCTGCGCATGGTGCGCAGGGCCACGGAGAGCGCGGCAAGTTCCGCACCGGCGTCACCGCCGGACGACATGCCCTCGATCTCGCCGAGCACATCGCGCAACCGCGCCAGACGGTCCTGGTTGTCCTGCTCCCAGGACGCCACCTTCTCCTGCGCATTGCTGCCCGGGGATTCCAGTGCCTGGGCCGCCAGCGCCACGAGTGTGGAGTAGAGGTCCTCGCGCATGGAGATCCGTGCCATGTTCTCCCACCGAGTGGTCTGCGGGAGCGCGGTGATGCGATCCAGCAGATTCTCCAAGCCGTAACGGTCGAACAGGGCGAAGTAGACCTTGGCAATGGTCTCCACGGTCACGTGCTCATCGCCCTCGGACGACGACGCCGCGTGCTCACCGGCCCGCTCGCCCGCCACCTGAACGCCGCCGGCCTGAGCCAGGCGTGCGACATCCAGCAGTGCGAACGCGTCGAGGAGCTCGGCCCATTCGACCGCCAGGTCCTTGGGCACACCCTGACGCTCGGCCAGTTCGGTATCCGCGCTAACGCGCTCCTGGGACTGCGAGCTCATGAGCTGCTGTTCGCCGAAGCGCAACTGCACGGTGGGCTTGTAGGCATCCACGAGTTCCTGGATGGTCGCCTCGGAGTCGCTGCGGTTGAGGAACCAACGCACCACGCGGTCCAGCAGACGCCGCATGCGCAGGGTCAACTTGTTCCACATCTCCAGCGGAACGTCCGTACCCAGCTCGGCGTGACGGGCCACGTAGGGCTCCAGCTCGAAAATCTCCACGGCGGCGGTGAACACCCGTGCCAGATCGGCCAGGTTGGCGCCCGAGTCATCCACCACGCGGTAGGCGAAGGCGATGCCGCCATAGTTGATGATCTTGTTGGCCACCATGGTCGCGATGATCTGCTTGCGCAACGGGTGGGTCTGGATGTCCTCGCCGAACTTCTCCCGGATCTGCGTGGGGAAGTAGTTCTCGAGTGTCGCGTCGAACCAAGGATCGTCCGCCAGGTCGCTGTGGGTGAGCGCTCCCGTCAGCTGAATCTTGGTGTACGCGGTGAGCACGGACAGCTCCGGACCGGTCAGGGACTCACCGTTTTCCGCTCGCTCGCGCAGCTGCTCGTCCGTCGGCAGGAACTCGAGTTCCCGGTCCAGGTCGGCTTCGTCCTCGAGCCAGTGCATCAACCGGATGAACGTTTCCGCGAACTCCGGTCCGCGAGCGCGTTCGGTGGTCAGGAGCACGTTCTGCGCCACGTTGGTGCGCAGCACCAGGTCCGCAACCTCATCGGTCATGGACTCAATGAAGTCCGCGCGCTCGTCCTGACTCAACTTTCCGGCTTCGACCATACGGTCCACCAGGATCTTGATGTTGACCTCACGGTCGGAGGATTCCACACCGCCGGAGTTGTCGATGGCGTCCGTGTTGACGAGAATTCCGTTGCGAGCAGCCTCGATGCGACCCAGTTGAGTGGCGCCCAGATTGCCGCCCTCGCCGATCACCCTGACGCGCAGGTCTTCACCATTGACGCGGATGGGGTCATTGGCCTTGTCCCCCACGTCCTGGTTGGTCTCAAGGGATGACTTCACGTACGTGCCGATTCCGCCGTTGTAGAGCAGATCCGCCGGAGCCAGCAGGATGGCTCGCACCAGTTCCTGCGGAGCCATGGCTTCCACGCCTTCCTCCAGGCCGAGCGCATTGCGGACCTGCGGACTGATCGGAATGGACTTCTCCTGGCGCGAGTACACGCCGCCGCCCTCGGAGATCACGGACTTGTCGAAGTCCTGCCAGGACGTACGGCCCGCGTTGAACAACCGCTCGCGTTCCTTGTACGACGCCGCGGTGTCCGGATTCGGGTCCAGGAACACGTCGCGGTGGTCGAAAGCTGCGATCAGCTTGATGTGCTCGGAGAGCAGCATGCCGTTGCCGAACACATCGCCTGACATGTCGCCGATGCCCACCACGGTGAACGCCTCGGACTGGGTGTCGACACCGAGTTCGAAGAAGTGCCGTTTGACCGACTCCCACGCGCCACGAGCGGTGATGCCCATCGCCTTGTGGTCGTAACCGACCGAGCCGCCGGAAGCGAACGCATCACCCAACCAGAAGTTCCGGTCCAGTGAGATGGCGTTGGCGGTATCGGAGAACGCTGCGGTTCCCTTGTCCGCCGCGACCACCAGGTAGGAGTCGTCCTCGTCCCTGCGGATCACGCGATCCGGGTGCAGGACGGTGTCCCCCTGGGGCGTCTCCGGAGCCTCGGCGGCGTCCTTGGAGTCATCGTCGGAGACCTCCGCATTGGGCTCGGCGTTGGAGTCATGGGTGATGTTGTCAGTGACGTCCAGCAGCGAGGCGATGAACAGCTTGTAGGCCTCGCGGCCTTCCTCGAGCCACCCTTCGCGGTCCTGCTGCGGGTCCGGGAGCTGCTTGGGGAAGAACCCGCCCTTAGCGCCGTCCGGCACGATCACCGCGTTCTTGACCATCTGCGCCTTGACCAGGCCGAGCACCTCGGTGCGGAAGTCTTCACGACGGTCGGACCAGCGCAGACCACCGCGGGCCACGTGTCCGAAACGCAGGTGCGTGCCCTCGACGCGCGGGGACCACACCCAGATCTCGAATTTCGGGCGGGGATGCGGGGCCGCGTTGATCGCCTGCGGGTCCAGCTTGAACGCCATGGTGGGGCGCTCCTGGTACACGTTGGTGCGCAGCGTTGCACCGACCACATTGGCCAGGGCACGGAAGAGCCGGTCCGCATCCAGCGAGGGAACGTCGTCCAAGACCTTGTCGAGGCGTTCCCGGGCGGATTCGCGTGCCTGCGAGCGTTCCTCACGCCCCTGTTCGGTGTCCTCGAAACGCTCCGGATCGAAGCTCGAGCGGAAGTACTCGGACAGTTCGCGAGTGGCTTCCGGGTAGTCCAGCAGGGTGTCCGCAATGAACTCGAACGAGTTCGCGTAGCCCAACTGCAGGAGGTAGCGCACGTAGGACCGCAGTACGGCCACGGCGCGCCAGCTCATGCGCTCGGTCAGCACCAGGCGGTCCAACGAATCCGACTCGGAACGGCCGGAGAGGATCGCGCACAGGGTGTCCTCGATGAGGTCCTCGGTCTTGGCGTCCTCCGGGCCGTGGGTGTCCACGCCCGCGGGCAATTCCACACCGAAGTCGTACAACTGGAATTCGCGCCCGTCGGACGGGGTCACAGTGTACGGGCGCTGATCCAGCACCTTCAGCCCCATGTTGTGCAGCAACGGCAGCAGCTCGGTCAGCGACAGCGCCTGGGTCAGGTAGATGTTCAGACGCACTTGACCGTCGTGTTCGGCTACGCGCACCTCCGCGGGGAAGTCCGGGTCCCGGCCCCACAGCTCTTCGCAGCGCTGCAAGTCTTCGACGGCCTCGTCGATCTCGTAGTCCTCGCGGTACGCACCCGGGAAGGCGTGGGTCCACAGGGGAGTCAGCCGAGCGGCGTCGTCGGAATCGAAACCGAGGCGGATGGCGCGGGTGAGCGTATCGGGCCACGAACGAACGGCCGCGCGCAGGCGGTGCTCGAGGTTCTCCTGATCGAATTCACGCACCTCGCCGGTGTACGGCAAACGGATGCGGAAGAAGAGACGCGCCAACGAGGACGAGGTCAGCCGCACCTCGAAGTCAATGGCCTCCGCCTGGAACACATCCTGCAACTGCTCCTCGATGCGTTCGCGCACGGAGGTGTTGTAGCGGTCGCGCGGCAGGAAGACCACCGCGGACATGAAGCGGCCGAACGTGTCCTGACGCAGGAACACCCGTGTCTGGCGGCGTTCGTTGAGCCCCAGCACACCCTTGGCCGTCTCGTAGAGCTTGTCGCTGGTCATGTGGAAGAGCTCGTCGCGCGGGTAGTCCTCGATGATGCCCATGAGGTCTCGCGCGGAGTGGCTGTCCGGGAGGAATCCGAAGCGCTCGATCACGGTTTCCACCTTGTCCCGTACCACGGGCGTCTGGTGGGCCGGGACCGAATAGGCGCGGCGGGAGAAGAGGCCCAGGATCAGGTACTCGCCGGTGACCGTGCCGTCCTTGGCGAACGTGCGCACCCCGATGTAATCCAAGTATTCACGGCGGTGGATGGACGAGCGACGGTTGGCCTTGGTGACGAACACGACCTGGTGGTCTTCAGCGTGGATGCGCCCCAGACCCGTGAGCTTCTGCGCGTGGCCCTCCGCGCCCGCTTCACGGAGCAGGCCGAGCCCGGTCTGCGGGCGCGAGTGCAGGGCAGCGTCGTCGCCGTTCGTCTCAAGGTCGTAGCGCTTGATGCCCATGAAGACGAAGTTGCCGGCCCTCAACCAGTCGAGGAACTCCTTGGCGGAATCGACGTCCGGTAATTGGGAACCATCCTCGAACTGGATGTCACGCAGGCCGTCCAGGGTCTGTGCAAGCTCCGCGACCGTGGCGTGCATCTGGTCTTGGTCCTCGTCCACCCGGCGAACGTCCGAGACGAGTTTGCCCAAATACTGCTTGAGGTCCTCGCGCTCCGACTCGTTCAGATCGCTTTGCAGTTCCATGCGGATCCAGGACTCGATGACCGTGGTGGTGGACCCACCCTCGCTCGAACGCGGCGTGGCATTGGGAGTCAGAGGGACCAGCGGAATGGCGGTCGTATCCCCGGAAGAGGCCGTTGAGATGTTGGGGACCTGGTCCAAGGACTCCAGCTCGTGCTCGGAACCCATTCGGGTGGCGAGCAGCAGGGGGTGAAGTACCAACCGGGCACCGCCCCACTTGGCGGCAATCTCGGTGGTCAATGTGGAGACCAGGAACGGCATGTCGTCCGTGACCATGTAGAGCTCCGTGCCGTTGGAGCCCTGTCGAACATCCACGCAGAGTTCACCCTTGTTTCGGTACTTACCGACTTCGCGGTGGTGCTCCGCGAGCTTGCTCAAGGTGTCCTGACTGTGGGTGGCCACATCAGCATCCGGAACCGTCCGGTAGTACTCGGTGATCCACTGCTGGTCTCCGCTCCACTGCGGGCGTTGCCACACCGCCGGGATCACTTGGGTGTCGGTCGCTTCGGGAGAGGTCACGTCTGCATCACGCCTTTGCTCGCAGTCGATTCGAGGTGGGTACGCACGGCCGCTGGAAATCCAAACGCGCGGCCACGCCCTCTTGGGCAGCAGCACGCGCGGTCGGCCGCATTGCCGAGTCTCATCCCAGCCTATGACTCCCCGAGACCAAGGGCCACCATTGGAGTTGAGCGGGGAGTGAACGCGCGGGAGTGCGACGACCGCCGGTCGATTCTCGAGGGTTCACTCATTAACCACAGATCCATGGTTGGCTATCCCCCTTTTTCGGCTCGTTTCGCGGGATAGCGAACCTTAATTCACAGCGCCGCCCTGGACTGACGACGCCGCTGCGGTCACCTCATCCGCCGTCACGGTCACCACTTCCCCGTTTTCCAGGCTGCGCAGTTTCCGGTTCAGGATGTGCCCGGCCGTGAGGCGAATGAACGATCCGTGGCTGACGATCATCACGTTCTGCCCTGGGTAGTCGTCGATGATCTGCTGGAGCACCGCCACCCCTCGGTCCACCAGGTCCGCAGTGTGTTCACCATGCTGTTCCATGAACGCGTGGCGCTCTTCCTCGGTCATGTGGCTGCAGTCGTAGCCCTCAATGTCGCCAAAGCTGCGCTCGATCAGATCGTCATACACTCGCGAGACTTCAAGACCGACCGCTTCGCCGATGATTTCCGCAGTCTCCCGAGCACGGGACAGCGGCGAGGAAACCAGTACGTCCCAGTGCTCTTCCGACGCCGCCAGCTCGCGGCCCACTTCACGGGCCTGTTCTCGGCCGGTCTCGTTGAGGGGGATATCGGTGCGACCCTGCAGCCGGCGAGCGAAGTTCCAGTCGGTCTGACCGTGGCGGATGAGGGAAAGAGAGGAATCAGTCACGCCTCAACGCTACCCGCAGTCACGAACTTGTCCTTTTTTGCACCCGCCACCCACGAAAATGCACATGCGGAAAAGAACACACATAAATGAGTGTGGCCCGGAGCCTCCGTCGATCGGAGATTCCGGGCCACATAAGAAAACAAAAGACTAGGCGCGGCGATCATCCGTCTCGATGTCGATGCGCTCCTTGCGGAGGGTGTCCTCAATGACTTCGGTGCGCTCGGTGCGTTGGGCCACCAGGCGGACACGCTGGTAGGGAACGCGCACGGTCTGGACCACGGCCTCGGTGCGGTACAGGATGAGTTCGTCCTCGCCCAGGGGCAACTCGCGACCGTCCAGGAATGACTGGCGTTCCTCTTCGGTAATGGGGGTGCGAACCACATCGGGCTCGTCGTGTCCGACGGTCACTTCCTGACGGACAGGCTCTTCAATCACGTACTTGCGGAGACGGAGCTTGCCGGTCTCCTCCTGCTGACGGTTGATCACCAGGCGCTCTTCATGACGAACCACGGATGCGGCCTGGTCATCGAGCATTTCTTCACGATGCGAATCCCGCGGGTCCTGCCCGGGAACGCTGTTCTGTACTGCCATCCTGACCTCCTGAAAGAGTGTGTTCTAGAGATTATCAGCCGGGTTATGTTGCGACCTACCGTGTAGCATTTGGAGCTACCCCGGTGGGTCCCGAAAGGATGAGCTGATGAGCTATTCGGATGATGGCAACGGTTATTTCACACGTGCCCTGGACGCCGAGGACCGGGGCGAACTCTCGCAGGCCGAAACCGCATACCGGCAGGCGATCGAGTTGTTCAAGGAGACCCAACAGACCCAGCGTGAGCTCGCAGCGTGCCACTACAATTTGGGCCACTTGTACGTGGTCATGAACGTGCGGGACAAGGCGATCACCGAGTACCAGCGCTGCTTGGAGTACTTCGGACAGATTACGGACAGCAGCAAACCCAAGGGTCGCGCGCATTTGATCCTGGGGTCGTTGTTCGTGGAGGACCGAGACTACCCCCGCGCTGAGTCCCACTTACTGGACGCCCTGGGGCAGTACTTGGACGCGCCGCACGAGCCCAAGGATCAAGCGGAGTGCTACGTCAACCTGGCGCGCGTCTACAACGCCACCAAGCGCCGGGCCCAGTCCGTCACCGCGTACAACCGCGCGTTGGATTTCTATCAGGCAACCCCTGATTCCCAGCGTGACCAGTCCGATTGCTACACCGAGTTAGGCATCGTCTACCAGTACCTGGGCAAGATGGAGGAGTCCGCTGCCGCCTATGGTGAGGCCGCACGTTTGCGCCAGCAGGCCTCCCACCACCATCGCCACCACAAACACAAGGGTTCCGATTCATGAGCTTTCCGCTGATTTACGGTTGCATGGCCCTGGGCGGGCCGTGGGATCGTTCCGAGATCACCAGCACCCAGTTCGACGCCGCTCACACCGCCGTGCGCGCCGCTCACCAGACCGGGTTCGACCTTTTCGACCACGCTGACATCTACGCCGCAGGAAAGTCCGAGACGATCTTCGGCCGCATCCTCGCGGAGGATCCGGAGCTCCGCCAAGGGATCAAGCTGCAGACCAAGTGCGGCATTCGCATCCCGGGCAATACCGGCCCCGAAGATTCCCCGGTGCACTACCGCCTGGATCGGGACACCATTCGCGCGAGCCTTGAGGGCTCGTTGGAGCGGTTGGGCGTGGACAGCGTGGAACGGCTGATTCTGCACCGGCCGGACCCGTTGACCACTCTGGGTGAAACAGGCCAGGCCCTGGATGATCTGCGCTCAGAAGGCTTGATCAACTCCGTGGGGTTGTCCAACATGACCTTGCGCCACGTCGCGGCGTTCCAGCAGGTCCTGTGCACTCCGCTCACCGCCGTTCAAATTCAGATGAGCCTGGCCCACCGTGACTTCGTCGAAACCCAGATCCTGGGCAATCAGACCGAGGGCACCGAGTACAACTTTCCCGAGGGTCTACTGACTCATTGCGCGGCGGACGAGATCGAAGTCCAAGCATGGGGCGCCATGGCGGACGGCATCTACTCCGGCCGCCAGGCACCCCAAGGTGACCGGACCGCGGAGGCCACGAGCGGCGTCGTCGAACGCCTGGCTGAACGCATGAATGTCTCCCGCGAGGCCGTGGTCGTGGGCTGGTTGCTGCGCCACCCGTACGCGATCCGCCCGGTGGTGGGGACCATGAACCCGGAGCGGATCCGCGCGTGTGCCCAGGCACCGCAAGCCGCCGAGGACATGACTCACACGGACTGGTATGAGCTCTGGACGGCCGCGCGCGGTCATTCATTGCCGTAAGTGTCGTGTCCTGGGGTTCCGAGCGAAAAGAGTATTGTCCGAAGTGAGGCCTGACTAGGGCACGAAGTGATCGTCACCAAACGGTGACCTTCATAAGCTTGATCCTGGCAGCCCACATGGCTATTTTCTTTTGTAAAGGAGCCGTCGCGGGCTGCGACGGTTGACAGGGAGAGTATCCATGAACCGACCTTGGCTTACCCGCACGCCTGGGCACGTGGTGTGTGAACCGGATGAGTTCAGTTATCGCACCGACCTTCCCGTGGTGGAGGCGACCGCGACTCGGTCCTACGCGATCGATGAACTCACCACCGTGGAATTACGGGTCGCCCCCGGCCAGCACCAACTGGTCATCACCCACGGCGACGATCATTGGGTGGAGACGATCGGCCTTTTCGACGACGCCGCCCCGGACCTGCCCATTCTCCGGCGCCTTCCCAACCCCACAGGTTTCGCGACCGATTTCGAAGTGGGATGCACGGTGACCTCGCACTCGCAGCGCGGACTGGTCAAAACGTTGAAGCAGCTACGTGATCGGCTCGACAACGCGCCTCTCGCGCTGTGCGTCCAGGATCCCGAGGAGCCCACCGCGATTACCGCGGCGTGCTGTCACATGGATCCGGTGGAAAACACCCTCATGTGGTGGACGTGGCGAACCCTGCCGGAATCCGGCTGTATGGTTCGCACCCGCGCGCAGTTGCACCTCACGGCGGTGCCGCAGGGAGTGGCTGCGTAGCCACTCTCCGCGCTCAGAACGGTGACGGCGCCGTGTACGGCTCCAACAGTTCCCGCTGTTCCTTGGTGATGCGCAGAACTGTTTGTGTTTCCGGGACGAACAGCGCGAGTTGGGTCAGCGCGCGAACGCAGGGCGCGCCGTCGGCGGCGTCGACGATTTCAAAGCCGAGTTCCAACGTGGCTGCCTTGGCCGAGACGACCCACACGCGAACCTCCGTGGGGACGTTGCGGTAGGCCAGCGGGCGCAGGTACTTGACGCGGTGTTCGGCAATGAGCGCCTGGGTGCCGTTCGGGAGAACCGAGAACAGCGGGATCTTGGCCGGGGCAATTTGCTCGCCCGTGCCCACGGGCACACCGAAGGTCGCGATTCGAGCCTCTTCAAGAACGCGGATGACCTCCACGTTGTTCACGTGCCCGTAAGGGTCCATGTCGCCCCAACGCAACGGGACCTGACAGGTGACGGAGCGTTCCAGGTACTCGTTCGATCGCATATCGGCGCTCCTCACGTGCAGATTTGTCATGGTCGCCGGCAGCTCACGGGATTGCCGGGGATGAATGAGATGATATCCGCGTCCATGTTCTGATGGGGGTATTTGGGTGACGGTTCAGGAGCCTGCCGAGACCAAGCGGCATCGTTGGCTCACCCTGCTGGTTGCGGCGTTAGCAGTGGCCGTGGCCGGATGGCTAGCCGTCTGCTGGGCCGTGCTGGAGCACCCCCGCACGGAGGAACCCGCGATGTCCGATGCGCTGCTGGTGCTCGGCCCTCCGGATACCCAACGCATGGCCACAGCGCAGGGATTGATGGAGCGTGGCATCGCGCCCGTGCTGGTCATTGCGACCCCCGACGCTCAGCCCGATGATCCGCCCGCCATGGTGCAGTACTACGAGGATAAGGATTTCTGCACCCCGCGCACCGATTACGAGGTCATCTGCTTCCAGCCCAATCCCTCCACCACCCAGGGCGAGGCCATGCAGTTGCGCGACCTGGCCGCTGAGCGCGGTTGGGACACCGTGACTGCCGTGACGTTCAAACAGCACGTGCCGCGGGCGCGCATGATCCTGGAGCGCTGCTATCACGGTGAGTTATGGATGGCCGCGACCGACTACGAGTTCACACCACTGCGAACACTGCGGCAGTACGTGTACCAGAGCGGCGGGTACGTGAAGGCCTGGCTCACACCCGGGTGCGAACAGCAGTTTCCAGGCAACCCGAAAGAGTTGGATTGAGGTTCTCGTGAGTGATCTCCAATGTCCCGCCACGGTGGTTTTCGTCGCCGACGCCGCCGCGGCCGACAACCTGCCCACCTCGCGTTTTCGTGTGGCCCAGGTGGTGTCGCCGTATGTCCGCACACCTATGGATTTGGTAGGCGCCGTCGAGAACGCAGCCGATGAGTACCGCGGGGAATGCGTGGCGGTAGTGGCCCCGCGACCACTGGTGATCGAGGCCTTGGATGAGGTCTCCGCTGGTGGGTCTTCAGCAACTCCGTCCCCGGATGACCCGTGGGTTGCGGTGGACGTGGATTCCGCCGGCTGGACGCTGTTGCACACCGAGTCCTGAGGGTCCTTATGCGTGTCTGACCACGTTCCTAACGTGGGGCTTCATGACCGACGAGCCCGCGATCGGAGAGTGCGTGTTGACCGTGATGTCCCAGTGATGGGGCCGAGCCATGCTGCGTGTGGTGCCGCTGCATGGGTGGCGCTGACCGCCGACTACACCCTGCAATTTTCCGACTTTTCTGTGCCGATCGGATTCGGTGTACTCCCCGTGGGTGACGCGGGGGTGGTGACAGGCGCCCTGATCTGCGCGGGCGCCGCGCTGTTGCCGGATATCGATCACCCCAGCGGAACTGTGGCGCGCTCTCTGCCGCCGTTCTCGGGATGGTTAGCGCGGATCGTCTCTCGGTTGTCGGGCGGCCATCGACGAGGAACTCACTCTCTGATCGGGCTGCTCGTGTTTACCCTGCTGGCGTGGTTGTCGCAGAACGCCGCCCTCCCCGTGGGCGACGGACTGCGATGGTTGGCGGAGTCGAGTGGCGATGATTCTGCCCCCGCCGTTGTTGCGGCGCTACCCGGGCAGGTGTGGCCACTGGCCGCCGTACTGTCGGTGTTGATGATCGCGTTCGCGGTGAAGGTCCTGGCGTTTCTTCCGGGCCGGGTTTCGCATGCCAACTGGCTAGTGGCCATCGGCCTGGGAATCGTGGTGGCCACCAATCCCCCGGACCATCCGTCGTGGTTCGTGATTGCCGTGGCTTTGGGGTGTGCGGTGCACATGATCGGCGACATGGTGACCACGCAGGGGATTCACTTGCTGTGGCCGTTGCGCCCTCGTTTGCCGGTGCCGTCCACGTTTTACCGGGGCAGATCCTTTGTGCGTTTTCCCATTCTGGGAAAGGCCGGATCCGGCATGGAACTGGCTGTGCTGACGCCCATCAGCGTGTACGCGGTGGTCGGTCTGGCGTGCGCCTTGGCTGCATGGGGTGGCGTGACTCTGGGGTGATGCAGTTGCGACGGGAGGCCATGCACGGCGATTCGCCAAACGCATCAGGCATCGGGTAGGCTACTCAACGTTGTTCACCGGCGGAAGCCGAGTGAATAAACAAGCGCGAGTGGCGGAATAGGCAGACGCGCACGGTTCAGGTCCGTGTGCCCGAGAGGGCGTGGGGGTTCAACTCCCCCCTCGCGCACCACAGTGAAACCGGCTGTTGACAAGGTAAAACACCTTATCGACAGCCGGTTTTTCGTTGTCCGCAACGTGCATGCTTGCGGGGTTGGCAGTCCGTGACATCTGAGGTCGAGGTACGTTGCGTTAACGCGGCCTAGTGTGGGTTCTCGCGCCACAGATCTCAGACTCTTCGGAACCCGCATTGGAGCACCTACCTCAAGAGCCTCGTGAACGATGGTGCGCTCGACGGAAGTGCCTGACTGCGCATTCCTCGACGTTCCGACCCAGATTCGCCGCCCCTGCATTCTGGTCGACAGCAGAACCCAAAACCAGCTGATTTCTGGCCTTAACGTCGATCACCCGGCATGTTGATCTCGCATGAGGGCGTTATCGTCGACGAGCCTGCAACCGGCTAACCCGCGATGGCGTAACCTTCTACCAGACTGCGCCTGAGCCCGCCGGATGATCTTATCGTCGACCATTTTGTGTCCGGTTCCAGGGCCACGGCGTTACCGTTGAACTGAATACACTCCCCGCACCGATGGGTCCAAGCATCGCCCCAAATGCAGGTGGGAGAATCCTGCCATGAGCACACTCGCTGACGCCTTGGGCCTGGCCGCGTCCCATGGACTCCACCTTTCCCCAGAGGGCGCCACCGTTGCGGAGACTGGCTTAGCCTTGATCCACCGATGAGCATGCTGGGCTTAGGCCGCAATTAAAGACGGGATGCCCGTCTGACCGGGAAGAATGGGACTTGTTCAGGGTTCTGTTCCACCGCGATGAGAGGGCATCTCGCAGATGCAAGTTTCCCACACGCCTGCTGCCGTGTCAGTTTCCTTCGACGAGCCGAACCTCATCGGGTCCGCCGGGCTGGTGCCGGTGATGGAACTGGCCG